>JASLMH010000100.1 GCA_030746635.1 Alphaproteobacteria bacterium
GCGCCATCCAATTCGGTCGCCGCCGGGTCGCCGGCCAGGCCGTCGTCGCTGATGCCGTCACTGGCGGCCGCGTCATCGTCGGCCACCGCTGGAGCCTCGGCCTCGCCGCTCTCGCCGCCCTCGGGCTCGGCCCGCTCCAGCATCGGGTTGCGCTCGAGCTCCTCCTCGACGTACTGGTCCAGTTCCAGGTTAGATAGCTGCAGCAGCCTGATGGCCTGCTGCAGTTGCGGTGTCATGACCAGGGCCTGGGTCTGGCGGAACTCCAGTTTCGGGGCAATGGCCATGGTTCGCGCGGCCCCTACAACGAGAACCGTTCGCCGAGGTATACCCGGCGCACGTCCTCGTTGCCGACGACGTCCGAAGGCGCGCCGCTGGTCAGCACCCGGCCCTCGTGCAGGATGTAGGCCCGGTCGATGATGTCCAAGGTCTCGCGGACGTTGTGGTCGGTGATCAACACGCCAACGCCGCGATCCTTGAGATGGGATACCAGGTCGCGGATCTCGCCCAGAGCGATCGGGTCGATGCCGGCCAGCGGTTCGTCCAGCAGGATGAAGCCGGGCCGGGTGGCCAGGGCGCGGGCGATCTCCACCCGCCGCCGTTCGCCGCCGCTGAGGGCGAGGGCCGGCGTCCGCCGCAGATGGGTAATGGAGAACTCCGCCAACAAATCGTCCAGCAGGGCCTCGCGCGGTTCCCGTTCGGGCTCCACCACCTCCAGGGCGGCGCGGATGTTGTTCTCGACCGAAAGGCCGCGAAAGATCGACGCTTCCTGCGGCAGATAGCCGATGCCGAGACGGGCCCGGCGATACATCGGCAGATCGGTGATGTCATGGCCGTCCAGCGTGATGCCGCCGGAATCCGGCGAAAGCAGCCCGGTGATAATGTAGAAGCAGGTGGTCTTGCCGGCACCATTGGGGCCGAGCAGGCCGACCGCCTCGCCGCGACGCAACGACAACGAGACATCGCGCACCACCGGCCGGCGCTTGAAGCGCTTGCCGATCTTATCGGCGCGCAGGCCCTGGCGCTCCGAAACCAGGCGCGGTTTCGCCTGGTCGTCGGCCGCGCCTTCGCCCTTCGACGTTGGCGATCCTGGCCCCGTCATCTCGTCTTTTCCACCGGCTTTCGTCATATCCTTCCTTCTGCTGGAAGCCGTATCAGAACAGAGTTACCGATCGATTACTGTGTCGAGCCTCACTTCCGCGGTTTCGGCGGCACGAAGCGCCCGCGGACCCGGCCGCCGCTGATCTCGCTGTGGCCGGTCGCCAGATTCATCAACAACTGCTTGCCGCGAATGACGTTCTCGCCCCTGGTCAGGACCACCGTACCGGTCAGGGTGATGCGTTTCTCGGCCACGTCGTAGACGCCCAGATCGCCCTGCGCCGTTTCGTCGGTCGAGGAAATGAACACCCGGCCGATGGCGTCGATGCGGACGATGGTGCCGTCGAGTTCCGCCGAACCCTCGCCGGCTGGCCGATACCAAACCCGCAATTGATCCGCCCGTAGCTTGATCCGCCCCTGGCTGGCATCGACGTTGCCGGAGAAGATCGCCAGGTTCTTGTCCTGCTGCACTTCCAGATTGTCGGCATCGATCTCGATCGGCTGGTCGGTGTCGTCGGACGGGCCGGCGACATTGGTGATCTTGGCGACGGCCTCCGGCAACGGCATCGTGGTGGCCAGCAGGCCGCCGGCCAGGATAGCGCGCAACAGGCCGCGCCGATCCAACCAGGTCCGCCGTGCCGTGGCGCCGTCAAGGATGCCGAAGCGGATCATTTCTAGCCCCTGCCCGGCGCCGCGATGCGCATCTTCACGTTGCCTTGGAATTGCATGCGGCCGCCCTGATCCTCGATCACCAGGCGATCGGCGCGCAGGGTGCCGAACGGACCCTGCCCCCGCACCGGCTGGTCGGAGACGGCACGGCCCTTGATCAAGTCGATATCGACCGCCTGGGCATGGAATTCATAGCCGCTGTCGGAAAAGATGTTGATCGGCCCCTGCAAATGCAGCTGCTGGCGCTGCTGGTGGTAGACGCCGGCCTCGGCCAATACGGTGAACCAGCCGCCGCCGGCGGTGGTCATATCGGCCTGCAATTGCCGCAAGGTAATCAGCCGCTGGTCGTCGGGGTCCTGGGTGGCTCGGTCGGCGGTCACCACGAACGGCCGGTTGCGGCTGTCGGTACCCAAGTAGCGCGGTCGCAGCATGGTCAACTCGCCGGCCTCGCCGGGACGCATGTCGGCGAAGGAAATTTGAAAGCCGTCGTCGCGGTCCAAGCCGTTGGGCCAGGCGATGACGATGACCACCAGGCCCAGGGCGACCAGCGGCAGCACCAACCGCATCATGCCGACGAAGCGGCTGTAGCGCTGACCGACGCCGGCCAGGCGCCGCACCGGCGCGAAGCGGAAATGCCGCGGCGTCGCTGCGTGGCTGCTGTCGGCGCCCAGGTCGACCATGCCTCTAGGCGATCCCGGCGCGCAGGATGTCGTGCATGTGCAGGAAACCGACCGCCGCCTCGCCATCCGCCACGAACAGGCTGGTGAAGGGGTGTTCGGCATTGTTCATCAGGCCCAAGGCCTCGGCCGCCAGGGCCTTCGGGCGGATGGTCTTGGCCGAAGGCGTCATCACCTCGTCGACCCGGCGGGCCAGCAAATCCGTGCCCATGTGGCGGCGCAGATCACCGTCGGTGACGATGCCGAGCAGCCGGTCGTCCCCGGCCGTCACGCCGACGCAGCCGAAGCCCTTGGCGGTCATGACCAAAACCGCCTCCGACATCGCCGTGCCCGAGGCCACGATCGGCATCGCCTCGCCGGTGTGCATCAGGTCTTCGACCTTCAGGAAGTCGCGGCCCAGCCGGCCACCGGGGTGCAGCACCCGGAACTGGTCGGAAGAGAATCCCCGGCGCTGCATCAGCGCCACGGCCAGGGCATCGCCCAAGGCCAGCATCATGGTCGTCGAGGTGGTCGGCGCCAGACCCATCGGGCAGGCTTCCGGCATGGTCGGCAGGACCAGCGCCACGTCGGCCGAGGCGGCCAGGGTCGATGGCGCCTTGCCGACCATCGCCAGCAGCGGGATGCGCCGGAACTTGGCATAGGCCACCAGATCGTTCAGTTCGGCCGTTTCGCCGGAATTCGACAACGCCAGCACCGCGTCCTCGCGCCGGATCATGCCGAGATCGCCGTGACTGGCCTCGCCGGGATGGACGAAATGGGCCGGGCTGCCGGTCGAGGCCAGGGTGGCGGCGATCTTGCGGGCGACATGGCCGCTCTTGCCCATGCCGCTGATCACGACCTTGCCGGTGGTGGCGAACAGCAGATCGATGGCGGCGTCAAATTTCTCGCCCAGGCCGTCCGCCAGACCGTGCAGGGCGTCGGCCTCCAGCCGCAAAACCCGCTCGGCGGCCTCGCGAACACTGTTTTCCTGGTCCTTGGCGATTCTTGTCCGGCCCTCGACGGTCACATCTAACTTCCTGATTTCACGGACTCTTTCGCGACCTGACCGGTTCGTCGCCGGGCTTTGTCGCGGGCGTTCGGAAATTGCCACGCGAAAATCGTGCCAACTTTCCGATTCAATTCAGTATGAGGCTTTCCCGAAACCAGGTCAAACGACCGTTTCGGGCCAAAATGCCGCAGTTTCCAGGGCCTTCACCGGCCCCTTTTCGCGTTCGGAAAAAAATCTTGCGGCGGTCGAGCTGTGCAGGTTTCGCCGGCGCGGGCCGGCCAACCACATCCGATCAAACCGGAGGCGGTTCAATGGGCGAAAATGTCGACTTCGTCCCAGCCGTCGAGGTCCAGTTGCGCCCGCACCGGCAGGAAATCGAAACAGGCCTGGGCCAGGGCCGTCCGCCCTTCGCGCTCCAGGCGCTCTTGCAGGATGGCCTGCAGGCGATGCAGGTGCAGGACATCGTTGGCGGCGTAGGTCAACTGTTGCTTGCTCAGTGTCTCGCCGCCCCAATCGGAACTCTGTTGCTGCTTGGAAAGATCGATGTCGAGCAACTCGCGGCACAGATCCTTCAGGCCGTGCCGGTCGGTATAGGTGCGCACCAGTTTCGAGGCGATCTTGGTGCAATAGACCGGCGTGCAATTCACGCCCAGGTAATGCCGGATCACCGCGACGTCGAAGCGGGCGAAATGAAACAGCTTGGTCACGCCGGGATCGGATAGCAGGCGCTTGAGGTTCGGTGCGCCGTAATCGCCGTCGGCGAATTGCACCAGATGGCAATCGCCATCCCCGGCCGAGAGCTGCACCAGGCAGAGCCGGTCGCGGTGCGGGTCCAGGCCCATGGTCTCGCTGTCGATGGCCACCGTCCGGCCGAGGTCGAGGCCATCCGGCAAATCGCCCTTATGCAGATGATTGGCCATGCAATGGGGCCGCCTTGCGCAATTGCCGAAAGGATTGTCGGGACTGTCCGGCGTCAACGCCCCGCCGCCGCCCCGCGACGAGGGTGTTTGGTGCCCAGGAGAAGACTCGAACTTCCACGGGGTTACCCCCACTAGCACCTGAAGCTAGCGCGTCTGCCAATTCCGCCACCTGGGCTCCAGGGCGGCATCGATAGTCCGCGCCGCGCGTGATGTCAAGGCATCCGGCGGCCCGCCCCGCCGGCCCACGGCGCGCCGGCCAACGAGAAAGATGGCGCAAGCAAATCAAGCTCATTATGATGCCCGCGCGGCGCGCCGGGCGCGCCCGGGAGGTCATGAGGTTGCCATGCGTAATGTAACGGTTTTCGGCGGCTCCGGATTCCTTGGCCGCTATTTGATCAGCCGCCTGGTCAAGGGCGGCGACCGCGTGCGCGCCGCCGTGCGCGATCCGGCCGCGGCCAGTCATCTGCTGCCGCTGGGCGACGTCGGCCAGGTGCAACCGGTGCAGGCCAACATCCGGAACGCCGCCTCGGTACGGCGGGCGGTCGGCGGCGCCGACGTGGTGGTCAACCTGGTCGGCCTGTTGTACCAGCGCGGCGCCCAGAGCTTTCAGGCGGTACACGAGGACGGCGCCGCCACCATTGCCGCCGTCGCCGCCGAGGCCGGCGCCAGCCGGTTGCTGCAGGTCTCGGCGATCGGCGCCGCGGCCGATGCGACCTCGGCCTATGGCCGCAGCAAGGCTGCCGGCGAGGCCGCCGTCAGGGAGCATTTCCCGGGCGCCACCATCGTTCGGCCCAGTATCGTGTTCGGGCCGGAGGACGGCTTCTTCAATCTGTTCGGCATGCTGGCCTCGCTGTCGCCGGTGCTGCCGCTGATCGGCGGCGGCCACACCCGCTTCCAGCCGGTCTATGTCGGCGACGTCGCCGACGGCATCGACGCCCTGTCGCGGGACCCCGCCAGCGCCGGCGCGACCTATGAATTCGGTGGCGGACAGGTCTATAGCTTCCGCGAGTTGATGGAGATGGTCTGCGCCCAGACCGGCCGGCAGCGCTTCCTGGTGCCCGTCCCCTTCGCTCTGGTCAAGTTCGACGCCGCCTTCCTGCAGCTTTGGCCGCGGCCGTTGCTGACCATGGATCAGGTGGAATTGTTGAAACGGGACAACGTGGCCGACGGCAACTGCCCGGGGCTGGATGACCTGGGCATCGCGCCGACGCCCCTGGAGGCGGTGCTGCCCACTTATATGCACCGCTATCGCCGCGCCGGCCGGCTGCAACCAACCGAACAGGCCTAGAGCGCAACCGCCTAGCCGGGTGGCGGAGCGAGCCGGTTCCGGTCAAGCCAGAAAGGCTTCGGCCAAAGGCCGTCAGGCGTAGACCCAATACAGCAGGCCGGCGCCGAGCAATATCCGGTAGATCACGAACGGCGTGTAGCTGGCGTGGCGAAGCCAGCGCATCATCAAGGCGATGGCCAGCCAGGCCGAGACGAAAGCCAGGGCCGCCGCCACGGCGGCATCGGCGCCAAGCGCCAACTCGTCCGCCTGGTAGGTTTCCCAGGCCGCGTAGCCGCCGGCAGCCAGGATCGTCGGCACCGACAGCAACAGCGCGATGTGCGCCGCCTCGGTGCGTTCATAGCCCAACAGCCGGGCCGCCGTGATGGTGATGCCCGAGCGGCTGGTGCCGGGCACCAATGCCAGGGCCTGGGCCAGGCCGATGAACAGCACACCGCCATAGCCCAGATGGTCGATGCGGTTCACCGTCAGGCACAAACGGTCGACGAAATACAGGGCGAGGCCGAAAATCAGCGTGGTCCAGGCGATCACCTCGGCCGAGCGCAACATCGCCATGTAGCCGTTGCGGGCCAGGAAATAGCCGGCCACCAGCACCGGCAGGGTGCCCAGGGCGATCAATAGGAACAGCCGGGCGCCATCGGTGTAGCGGCCGGCCAGCAACGACAGAAGGCCGGCGACCATGACACCGATATCGCGCCGAAAATACAGCAGCACGGCGCCCAGGGTGCCGACATGAACGGCGATATCGATGGTCATGCCCTGGTCGGGCCAGTCTCCGAACAGGGGCACCAATATCAGATGGGCGGAAGAGCTGATGGGCAGGAATTCGGTGATTCCCTGGACCACCGCGACGACGATGAGGTGCAGCAGACTCAAACCTGATCTCCGAGCGGTCCGTACCAGGAACGGCAACGTGGCATCGTATCGCGGTTGGCCGTTTTCGGTGATTCCGCTTATAGCACCGTCTCGTCCCTCGCCAAAACCGACGTTAGTCGCGAAATGGGACTAAATTTGCCCATATCCTCGGGAATCAGCGAAAAATGCGCGAACAGCTTAACGAACCATGCCAATTTAGTTATCATGTACTGACCTAGATACCCGAATTCGCTCGCCAAACGCGGTCGGCATGGGTTATGTTGGGGCATGGCGCGCGCCCTGCCGAAGGTCGTCGCAAAATTTCCGCCCGCAACGAAAAAGAGCGGCAGGCAGGCGAACGTAGGAAACGCCGGATTCGATCGTGCAGCGGCGGTTCACGCGCCCGCGAACCATATTTGTTGTCGTATCTGGATGGTCCATGCCGGAAACCATGCTGCAGTTCACCGAGGTCGATCAGGCGTTTCCCGAAAAACGCCCGGTGGGCGACCGAATCGGTGATTTCAGCGAGATCTTTCGCGACTACGCCCGGGCCAAGGCGGAAATCCAGGCGGCCAGGTGTTCGCAATGCGGCATCCCGTTCTGCCAGATCCATTGCCCGCTGCAGAACAATATTCCCGATTGGCTGAAACTGACCGCCGAGGGCCGAATCGAGGAAGCTTACGAATTGTCGGCCGCCACCAACAATTTCCCGGAAATCTGCGGCCGCATCTGCCCTCACGATCGGCTGTGCGAGGGCAATTGCGTGATCGAGAGGGGCTTCGAATCGGTCACCATCGGCTCGATCGAGCGCCATATCACCGAGACCGCCTTCGATATGGGCCTGGTGACGCCGCCCAAGCCCCTGCAGGACCTGGAACAATCCGTCGGCATCATCGGCGCCGGGCCGGCCGGCTTGGCGGCGGCGGATATGCTGCGGCGGCGCGGCTACCGGGTCGACATCTATGACCGCCACGACCGCATCGGCGGCCTGCTGGTCTACGGCATCCCCAATTTCAAGCTCGACAAGGCCATCGTCGCCCGGCGCGGCGAAATACTGCGCCGGGGCAAGGTGCGCTTTCACCTGGATTTCGAGGTCGGCCGCGATGCCTCCCTGGCCGATTTGCGCGGCCGCCACGATGCGCTGCTGATCGCCACCGGTGTCTACAAGTCCCGCGACATCACCGTGCCCGGGGTCGGCCTGGAGAACATCGTCATGGCCCTGGACTATTTGGTGGCGGCCAATCGCCACGGCCTGGGCAATGCGGCGGCCGACTACGAGGCCGGGCCGCTGAACGCCGCCGGCAAGCAGGTGGTGGTGGTGGGCGGCGGCGACACCGCCATGGACTGCCTGCGCACCGCCGTCCGCCAGGGGGCCAAATCGGTCAAATGCCTCTACCGGCGCGACCGCGACAACATGCCGGGCTCGATGCGCGAGGTCAGTCACGCCGAGGAGGAGGGGGTGGAGTTCGTCTGGCTGGCGGCACCGGAGGCGTTCCTGGGCAACGGCAGGGTGAATGGCGTGCGTGCCATTCGCATGCGCCTGGGCCTGCCCGACGCCGGCGGCCGGCAGGCCCCGGAAGCCATCGCGGACTCGTCCTTCAACCTGCCCTGCGATCTGGCCATCAAGGCCCTGGGCTTCGACCCGGAGGACCTGCCCACCCTGTTCGGCGAGCCGGACCTGGCGCTCACCCGCTGGGGTACCATCCGGGCCGACCTGCGCAGCCTGGCGACCAACCTGGACGGCGTGTTCGCGGCCGGCGACATCGTGCGCGGCGCCTCGCTGGTGGTCTGGGCGATCCGGGACGGCCGCGACGCGGCGGCGGCGATCGACCGTTACATCCAGGGCAAGAGCCGGGCCCGCGTCTCCGGTCTGGCACCGGTGGGCTGACGATAACCGAGGGCGAAACCATGAGGGCAAGGGATGGCAACAACGCCGGCGCCCGCTTCGTGCGGGAATGGCGCGACAACGCGGCCCGGCTGAGCGCCGCCGGACTGTACGATGCGAGCCGTGAACATGCCGCCTGCGGGGTCGGCTTCGTTGCCGCCATCGGCGGCCTGCCCAACCGCCGGGTGGTACTGGCCGGCATCGACGCCTTGAAGGCGGTGTGGCATCGCGGCGCCGTCGACGCCGACGGCAAGACCGGTGACGGCGCCGGCATCCATTTGCAGATCCCCCAGGATTTCTTCCGCGAGCACGTCGCCCGCACCGGCCACGAGCCGGCCACCGGCATGCTGGCGGTCGGCATGGTGTTCCTGCCCCGCACCGATTTCGCCGCCCAGGAGACCTGCCGCACCATCGTCGAGACCGAGATCCTCAGCCTCGGCTATCAGATCTACGGCTGGCGTCAGGTACCGGTGGACACCTCGGTCACCGGCGAGAAAGCCAATACCACCCGGCCGGAGATCGAGCAGATCATGATTCACGGCCGCGACGACATCCCGCCCGAGCAGATCGAGCGGGAACTCTACGTCATCCGCCGGCGCATCGAGCGGCGGGTCGCCGCCGCCTCGATCAACGATTTCTACATCTGCTCGCTGAGCAGCCGCTCGATCATCTACAAGGGCATGTTCCTGGCCGAGCAGCTCAGCGCCTTTTATCCAGATCTGATGGACGACCGCTTCATCTCGAACTTCGCGATCTTTCATCAGCGCTATTCGACCAACACCTTCCCGACCTGGCGCCTGGCCCAGCCGTTCCGGACGCTCGCCCACAACGGCGAGATCAACACCCTGAAGGGCAACATCAATTGGATGAAGAGCCACGAGATTCGCATGGCCTCGGCGGCCCTGGGCGAGCATGCCGAGGCGGTGCGGCCGGTGATCCAGCCCGGCAGCTCGGACTCCGCCGCCCTGGATGCGGCCTTCGAATTGCTGGTTCAGGCCGGCCGCTCGGCGCCGATGGCCAAGACCCTGCTGATCCCCGAGGCCTGGAGCAACAACCCCAACCTGACCGAGGCGCAGCGGGCGATGTACCGCTATTCCAACGCCGTCATGGAACCCTGGGACGGGCCGGCGGCGATCGCCGCCACCGACGGCCGCTGGGTGATCGCCGGCCTGGACCGCAACGGCCTGCGTCCGCTGCGGTTTTCCGTCACCTCGGACGGCTTGATCTTCTGCGGTTCCGAAACCGGCATGGTGCCGCTGGACGAAGCCATGATCGCCGAGAAGGGCCGGGTCGGACCGGGTCAGATGGTCGGCGTCGATATGCAGGACGGTCGGCTCTACCGGGATGACGAGTTGAAGGATCTGCTGGCCGACGACAAGCCGTTCGCCGCCTGGCTCAGCAACGTCACCTCGATCAACGCGGTGGTGCGCACGGATGCCGGCGAGCCGGCGCTGTACGAAGCGGAGGAATTGCGCCGTCGCCAGTGCGCCGCCGGCTATACCCATGAGGAGATCGAGCTGATCCTGCACCCCATGGTGGTCGACGCCAAGGAGCCCACCGGTTCCATGGGCGACGATACGCCGGTGGCGGTGCTCTCGGACGGCTATCGCGGCCTGCACCACTTCTTCCGCCAGCAGTTCAGCCAGGTCACCAACCCGCCGATCGATTCCCTGCGCGAATACAAGGTGATGACCCTGAAGACCCGGTTCGGCAACCTGGACAACGTGCTGGCCGAGCCGGACGGGCAACTGAAGGTGCTGGAACTGGACTCGCCGGTGCTCTCGAACCGCGAATTCCGGGACATGGCCGCTTATATGGGCCGGCATGCCCAAATCATCGACTGCACCTTCGCCCTGGACGGCGGCGAGGGCGCCTTGCTCGCCGCGCTGGTGGCGATCCGCGAGGAGGCCGAGGACGCGGTGCGGTCCGGCGCCGTGCACCTGGTCCTCAGCGACGAAGACAGCGGCCCGGACCGGGTCGCGGTGCCGATGATCCTGGCGGTCGGCAACGTACACAGCCATCTGGTGAAGCAGGGCCTGCGCACCTACACCTCCCTGAACTGCCGGGTCGCCGAATGCATGGACGTGCACTATTTCGCCGTGCTGGTCGGCGCCGGCGCCACCACCGTCAACGCCTACCTGGCCCAGGAAACCATCCGCGACCGCCATCGCCGCGGCCTGTTCGGCGACGCCAGCCTCGAGGACTGCGTGCAGCGCTACCGCAAGGCGGTCGACCAGGGCCTGTTGAAAGTGATGTCGAAGATGGGCATCTCGGTGATCAGTTCCTATCGCGGCGGCTACAATTTCGAGGCCCTGGGCCTGTCCCGCGCCCTGGTGGCGGCCTATTTCCCGGGCATGAGTTCGCGGATTTCCGGCATCGGGCTGCACGGCATCCAACGCAAGGCGGTGGGGCTGCACCGCCAGGCCTACGAACAGGCCGGCGCCACCCTGCCGATCGGCGGCCTGTACAAATACCGCCACAAGGGCGAGGTGCATGCCTTCGACGGCCGCATGATCGGCGCCCTGCAGGAGGCGGTGGCCCATGATTCCTATTCGCTCTACCGCAAGTACGCCGAGGCCATCGACGACATGCCGCCGGTGAACCTGCGCGACCTGCTGGACTTCAAGCCGTTGGGCGAGGCGGTACCCCTGGACGAAGTGGAATCGATCACCGAGATCCGCAAACGTTTCGTCACCGGCGCGATGTCCCATGGTGCCCTGTCCAGGGAGGCGCACGAGACCCTGGCCATCGCCATGAACCGGATCGGTGCCAAGTCGGACTCCGGCGAGGGCGGCGAGGCGGCCGAGCGCTTCCAGCCGCGAGCCAACGGCGACAACGCCAATTCGGCGATCAAGCAGATCGCCTCCGGCCGGTTCGGCGTACACGCCGAGTACCTGGCGGCCTGCCAGGAGATCGAGATCAAGATCGCCCAGGGCGCCAAGCCCGGCGAGGGCGGGCAGCTGCCCGGCTATAAGGTCTCGGCCGAGATCGCCACCCTGCGCCATTCGACGCCGGGCGTGACCTTGATCTCGCCGCCGCCGCACCACGACATCTATTCCATCGAGGATCTGGCCCAGCTGATCTACGATTTGAAGCAGATCAACCCCGAGGCCAGGGTCTGCGTCAAGCTGGTCGCCGAATCGGGCATCGGCACCATCGCCGCCGGGGTCGCCAAGGCCAAGGCCGACGTGATCATGATCTCGGGCAATTCGGGCGGCACCGGGGCCAGCCCGCAATCCAGCATCAAATACGCCGGCACGCCGTGGGAGATCGGCCTCACGGAGGTCAACCAGGTGCTGACCCTGAACCGGCTGCGGCATCGAGCGCTGTTGCGGGTCGACGGCGGCATCAAGACCGGCCGCGACATCGTCATCGCGGCGATGATGGGGGCCGAGGAATTCGGCATCGGCACCATCGGGCTGATCGCCATGGGCTGCATCCTGGTTCGGCAGTGCCATTCCAATACCTGCCCGGTCGGCATCTGCACCCAGGACCCACGGTTGCGCGAGAAGTTCGAGGGCACGGCCGAGAAGGTGGTCAATCTGCTGAGCTTCATGGCCGAGGAGGTGCGCGAGATCCTCGCCGCCATCGGCGCCCGCTCGTTGAACGAGATCGTCGGCCGGGCCGATCTGCTGGCCCAGGTCAGCCGTGGCAGCTCGCACCTCGACGATCTCGACCTGAACCCGCTGCTGGCCCAGGCCGACCCCGGCGACCATGGCCGCGTCTGTACCATCGAGGGCCGCAACGAGGTGCCCGAGACCCTGGACGCCCGCATGCTGGTGGACGCGCATTCGCTGTTCCGGGACGGCGAGAAGATGCAACTGGCCTACAACGTGCGCAACACCCACCGCGCCGTCGGCACCAAGCTGTCGGCCCACATTACCCGGCAGTTCGGCATGCGCGTATTACAGCCCGGCCACGTCACCGTGCGCCTGCGCGGCTCGGCCGGGCAGTCGCTCGGCGCCTTCGCCGCGCAGGGCCTGAAACTGGAGGTGTTCGGCGACGCCAACGACTATGTCGGCAAGGGCCTGTCGGGGGCCACCATCGTGCTGCGGCCGACCCCGGCCAGCCAGTTGGCCAGCCGCGACAACGCCATCATCGGCAACACCGTGCTGTACGGCGCCACGGCGGGCCAGCTGTTCGCCTCCGGCATGGCCGGCGAGCGGTTCTGCGTGCGCAATTCCGGCGCCGAGGCGGTGGTCGAGGGCTGCGGCGCCAACGGCTGCGAATACATGACGGGGGGCACGGCGGTGATCCTGGGCCCGGTCGGCGACAACTTCGCCGCCGGCATGACCGGGGGCATGGCCTTCGTTTACGACGCCGAAGGCGCCTTCGAACGCCAGGTGAACGCCGATTCGGTGGTTTGGCAGCCGATCCGGGCAGCCCATTGGGAGGCCGTGGTCAGGCGCCTGATCACCGACCATGTGGCCGAAACCCAATCGAACTTCGCCAAGCGCCTGCTCAACGACTGGGATCGCGAACTGGCCAAGTTCGTCCAGGTCTGCCCCAAGGAGATGCTGGACAAGCTGTCCCACCCGCTGAGCGACGAGGAAGCGGCGGCGACCGCGTAGGTTTGTCCGCAACAACCAGATAGCGTGGCAACACCTGGCGCCCTACAAAGGTGCCATGAGCAACAGCTTGCAACGCCGCCTGGCGGCCCTGGACTGGCCGGCCATCGCCGACGATTTGGCCGAGATCGGCCATGCCCGTACCGGCGCCTTTCTATCGCCCGGGGAATGCGGCGAGCTGGCCGCCCTGTACGACGACGATCGCCGCTTCCGCAGCACCATCGACATGGCCCGCTACCGGTTCGGGGCAGGGCAGTACCGCTATTTCGACCGGCCGCTGCCGCGCTTGATCCACGGCCTGCGCGGCCAGCTCTATCGCCGGCTGGCGCCGCTCGCCAATCGGATGATGCGCGACCTGGGCAAGGCCGAACGCTACCCGGCCAGCCTGTCGGCCTATCTCGCCCATTGCCGAAGCCGGGGCCAGGGCAAGCCGACGCCGCTGCTGCTGCGCTACCGGGCCGGCGGCTACAACCGCCTGCACCGCGATCTCTATGGCGACGAGGTCTTTCCCCTGCAGGCGGTCTGCCTGTTGAGCCGGCCCGGCATCGACTTTACGGGGGGCGAGTTCCTGCTGGTCGAACAGCAGCCCCGGGCCCAATCCATCGGCCACGCCATCAGCCCGGTCCAGGGCGAATTGCTGATCTTCCCGGTGGCCGAGCGCCCGGTGGCCGGCAGCCGCGGCCATTTCCGCGCCGCCATGCGCCACGGCGTCAGCCGTATCCTGACCGGCGAACGCCTGACCCTGGGCCTGATCTTCCACGATGCGGCGTAGCGCCCATGATGGGTCTGTCGGGCCCAATGCCGAGTATCGGAAGTGAAGTCGGCCGGCCATCGGGTCGAGCCCGAAGATGTCGGAACTCGCCCGGACGGTTGCCGTATGGTAGCCAAGGTGACCGGTGACATTTGGAGCTATGGAGATGCCGTACAATTCCGTCTTCAAACCCGACCTTTTTGCCGGCCAGACCGTGATCGTCACCGGCGGCGGCAGCGGTATCGGCCGTTGCATCGCCCACGAACTGGCTGCCTTGGGCGCCAATGTGGTGATCACCGGGCGTTCAATCGAGAAACTGAACGCCGTCGCCGAGGAGATTATTGAGGACGGCGGCAAGGCCGATCGCTTCGCTTTCGACATTCGCCAGGAAGACGCCGTGGCCGAGAACATCGCCAAAATCCTGGCGAAGCACGGAACGGTCAGCGGGTTGATCAACAACGCCGGCGGCCAATTCCTCGCCAGATTGGAGGATATCTCTCAGAAAGGCTGGGAGACCGTCGTCCGCACCAACCTCACGGGCGGTTTCCTGGTGAGCCGGGAGTTGGTCACCCAGTGCATGCGGGAGAGCGGCGGCGCCATCGTCAATATCACCGCCGATCATGCCCATTCTATGCCGGGTCTGGGACATTCCGGCGCGGCCCGCGCCGGTATGGAGAATTTCACCAAGACCGCGGCCCTGGAATGGGCCCATTACGGCATTCGGGTCAATGTGGTGGCGCCCGGGTACATCGCCACCTCGGGCCTGCAGCAGTATCCGGTGGAACACAAGAAGCGAATTCGACGGCGGCAGACCTTTGTCCCGAGCCGCCGGCTGGCGACGGAGGCGGAAGTATCCGGCGCCGTGGTCTTCCTCTTGTCACCGGCCGCCAGTTTCATTTCCGGCGAAAGCCTGGGCGTCAACGGCGCCGTGGTCACCATGACCGCGGAATATGCGGTGCCCGACCACGACCGCTATCCCCTCTACGACGGCTTCCACAGGTCAATCCAACCGGACTTCCTGGCGGAGGATTTCCGTTTTGACGACGAGGAATAACCGGAATGTGAGCTAGAAACCGAGCGCCTGGAACACCAGGCCGAAGGTCACACCGAGGGCCAACAGCGCGGCCATCCGGGCCAGCGCCCGGAGCGAGCGCAGGCGCCGTGCCAGCCCCAGGCAGAAGCCGAACCATGAGGCCGGAAAGGACGGATTGAGGAAGATGACGAAGGCGGCGAAGGCCGGGATCGCCGCGATCGCGAAACCGATCTCATAGGACCCGGTGGCGGCCAGGATCAAGCCGTAGAGCGCCGGGTAGATCATCATCGCGATCGAGGTGAAGGACAGCACGCCGCCGGTGACGCCGCCGACCTGGCCCTCGGGCGCCAGGCGCGCGGTTTCCGCCAACAGGATGCCGTGCCAGCTCAACGCGGTGATGTTGAACAGAATGGCCACCGCGATGATCTCGTTCAGCGTCCAGGTGAAATCGAACTGGGTCATCAACAACGCGGCGATGCCGCTGAACAGACCTATGCCGGCCAGGATCCAACGCGAGGGGACGAAGCCGCCGCCGAGGGCGCCCCACAGGATCCGCGCCCAGATGGCGGTAAACGAGGCGATCGCAAAGGCGCTCCCGGCCTCGATCTCGGAGTAGCCCAAGCCGTCGATCAGATAGAGGATGAAAAAGCCCGAGAACAGGGCCTGCAGGCCCCCAAAGGCAAAGGCGGCGAAGGCGATATCGCGCAAGGATGGGTTCCGCAGCACCATGACCAGGGTCGTGCGAATGTCGCCGAAGCTGATCTTCTGGCCCGGATCGCGGTCGTCGTCGAAATGGGTCCGGATCGGTTGCAGCGAAAGCGCCACCAGAAAGACGATCAGGGCCGTCACCAGCGCCGCGCCGTAGGGGCCGAGGCGGATCGTCGTGCCCAGGGTGGCGCTGTAGAAGACCAGGCCGAGCAGAAACGGGATCAGCAGGCCGCCGATCAGGGCGCCGACCGGCACGCCGGTCTGCTTGACCGAAAAGATCACCGGCACCAGGCGCGGCGGGCAGACCCGGGACAGGATATGCGAGCTTGCCGGGGTCGAGACCGCCGCCGCGCCCAACAGGATGGCGCCCAGCGGATACAGCCAAAGCTGCCCCGAGGCGATGACCAGCAAATTGCCGCCCATCAACAGCAAGGTGAGCTGGCTGATGCGCAGCGGGCCATAGCGCAGGATGAAGCTGCCACAGCCCAGCGCGGCGATGATCGCCATGACATTCTGCAGGAACAGGTAGAGGCCGAGCCAGGCCGGCGAAATGCCGAAGTCCTCGGCCAGGCGATCGGCCAGGATGGGCATGACGATCTGACAGACGTAGGCGAAGGCCTGCTGCACCAGCATGGAAACCGTGGCGACGGCGAGGATGGTCCGAGGGCTGAACCGCGTCAGGTCCATGCTGGCGCCGCCGCCTAGCGAACCGTGATGTTGACGCTGGCGCGCATGCCCGGCCAGGTGGCCTTGTCCATTTCCGGCAGGTCGATCAGGACCGGGATGCGCTGGGCCAGGCGCGGATCCGCCGCTTCCTTGCCGCCATTGGTCATCGAACCCAGGGTGGCGCGACCGACGGCGCGGACCTTGCCCTGGAAATATTCGAAGGGATAGGCGTCGAATTCAATGGTGACCGGCTGTCCGGGCGCCACCTGGCGAATATCGCTCTCGTCGATCCGGGCCTCGAGCCAGAGCGCATCCGGGTCATGCAACAGGAAGGCACGATCGCCATCCTCGACGTAGACGCCGACGCTGACGTAGACCTCGTCGATAATGCCGGCGATCGGGGCGCGGATGTGCATGTCGACCAGGCGCTGCCTGGATTGCCGCAGCCGCACGCGGATCTTGTCGATGTCGCGCTCGATCGCCGCGATACGGGCGCGAAACACCGCTTCCTTCTTCAGGGCGCTCTGGAG
Organism: Alphaproteobacteria bacterium; assembly: GCA_030746635.1. Lineage (GTDB taxonomy): Bacteria > Pseudomonadota > Alphaproteobacteria > JASLMH01. Next base: position 16,631 of record JASLMH010000100.1, read on the forward strand.
TTCCTGGAGTTTCTTCTCGCGGGTCTGGATGACGGTCTCGAGCGAACGCAGTTTGGAAGTGATTTCGAGCAGGTGGTCGCTGGCGTCATCGAGCTGACGCGCGGAAACGGTTCGCCGCGAGGCCAGTTTCTTGTTTCGATCGACATTGCTTTGAGCGATGGTGTGCCGGTTTTTCCAGGTGGCAAGCTCGCGGCGCTGCAGGCTCAGTGACGCCTCGGCGGTGGCGATCTTGTCATTCATCTCCCGTTGATACTGGGCAAGTTCCGCTTCGACGTGGCCACGGTTGGCGCGTTGCTTGGCGATCTCGGCTTCCAGCGTGGCGACGTCCAGTCCGGCCACCGCCGTGTCCATGGAAGCGAGCAAGGCGCCCTGCTCGACCCGATCGCCACGGCGGACGTGCAGCACCTTGACGGTGGCATTGACGGAGGAGGACAGTAGCGTGAAATCCGCCTCGACCCGGGCGTTGGCTTCATCGACATGGCGCCACCAATGCAGGCCTTCGACCACGGCGATGCCCACCAACACCGCCGCAACCAGGAAAAGCGACGGCATCACCCAACGACGGCGTGCTTTCGGCGTGAATTCCGGCATACCCGGGCCTTTCGCCATGGCCACCCCGTTGGGAACGGCGCATGGAACGCGTTTTCGCCTGTGTTGCTAGTGGCGGAAGTTCCGCGGAGGAACCGATGATCCGGGATTATAGCGGGCTGATGGCCGCTATTCCACCGACCCCCCGGAAGACCTGCCGTCGAACTAGGGCTGGCGGGCGGCCAGGAATGTTTCGAAGCCGCCGACCCCGGTGTAGCGCACCTCGAAATCCAGGCCGACGCTGTCCGCCGCCTGTTCGGCAAAGGAAAGCAGCTCGGCGTTCTCGGTTTGGGCGAGGTAGATCATCTTCTTGTAGTGGGCGAAGTAGGTGTCCCGCAGGCCGGGAAACCGATCCAAGCCAAGGCCCTGAAAAACCAGCTTCTCGAAATGCCGCGCGAGAAAGTCGGTCAGGAAGAAGCAGCCGGGCTCCTCGGCCATGATCTCCTTGAAATGCTCACGGCCCGCGAAGACCTCATAGCAATGGGCCCCGCCGATACCGTCGATGCCTTCCTCGGTCAGCATGGTTTCCATCAGACCGCCGGTGCCGCAGTCGCTGTAGAGCACCATGATGTGGTCATATCTCTCGCGGCCAGCCTTGATCTTGGCCCGCACGCCTTCCGGCAACGCTTCCGGCTCGTTGTGCAGTTTCGCGGGCAGGCATTCGACCCGCATATGGTGCCAACCGTTGGCCTTGACGATGCCGACGATTTCACGCGCCACGGCGCCGCAGCAGATCACCAGCGTCGTCGGATGTTCAGCCCTGGTTTGCAACCCTGTCACCGCGTCTCAAGAGGGGCGGCCACGATCCGCCCCCGATCTTCGCACCAAGTCCCATGTTATACCAAGATGCAACAACCATGACTCGCCCCATTCATCCTTCGAGACGAGCCTGCGGCTCTTCTCAGGATGAGGAAAACGCAAGTATTTTCAGCAAGTTGGCCTCATGCTGAGGAGGGCGCGGAGCGCCCGTCTCGAAGCATGTCTATAGGTCAATCTCTCTGCAACTCGGTAT
>JASLMH010000101.1 GCA_030746635.1 Alphaproteobacteria bacterium
CGAGGTAACCGGCACGGATCTCGTCCGACTTCTCGAACACCACCGGGGTGTACTTCATGTTGTTGGCCCGGAAGAAGTCGCCCAGGTTCAACTCGGTGGTCGAGCCGGTGCCGACGCAGATGGTCGCGCCGTCAAGCTCCAACGCCGTCTTCACGCCCAGGTCCTTGCGCACGATGAAGCCCTGGCCGTCATAGAAATTGACGCCGCAGAACTCGAAGCCCAGCTTCACATCGCGATCGAAGGTCCAGGTGGTGTTCCGAGACAGCATGTCGACTTCGCCCGACTGCAGCGCCGGGAAGCGGCTCTTGCCGGTGGTCGGCACGAACTTCACTTTCTTCGGGTTGCCCAGAACGGCGGCGGCCACGGCCCGGCAGACGTCGACGTCGAAACCAGCCCATTCGCCCTTGTCGTTCGGCGCGGCAAAGCCGGCCAGACCGGTGGTCACGCCACAGATCAGTTCGCCGCGCTTTTTCACGTCGTCCAAGGTGCCGGCGTTGGCGACGCCGGCGAACATCGCCGCGCCAACACCGAGTGCAAGAATTGTTGAGTACTTCATTGAGTAACCTTCCCTGTTGCTGACGGTTTCCCTGTTTTCGGATCAGCTGCCGCACACGCCAAATCATCAGGACCCGTCATGCGCGAGCGTGGCTGACGGTAACAAACAATGACCGCGCCGACAACAACGGCGAAGCCATATTTTCCATATACTTGTGACCGCCTTCGACGGCCATCCGCCGGCCCCTGGCGCGGCATCGGATGAGGTGCCATTATGCGCCGCCCCTACGCCCACCGCCCTCCATGACAAGCCGAGTCAATTCAGTGATGTGCGCACCATGAAAGACGAAACCAAAATCGTCACCGCCGGCCGCGACCCGGAAGGCAACCACGGCATCGTCAATCCGCCGGTCTATCATGCCTCCACCGTGCTGTACCCGACCCTGGCCGATTTCGACGCGATCCGCGCCAAGCGCCAGACCGGCGAGCGCGGCATTTTCTACGGCCGCTGGGGCACGCCGACGACGTTTTCGCTGGAGGATCTGGTCTGCGCCGTCGAGGGCGGCCATCGCTGCATGGTCTATCCATCCGGCCTGGCCGCGATCAGTGGCGCCCTGATGTCGTTCCTGAACGCCGGCGATCATGTCCTGGTGGTCGACACCGTTTATGGCCCGACGCGCCGCTTCTGCGACCAGGTGGCGACCCGCTTCAACATCGAGACCACCTACTACGATCCGCTGATCGGCGCCGGCATCGCCGAGCTGATGCGCGACAATACCCGGGTGGTGTTCGTCGAGGCGCCGGGGTCGCAGACCTTCGAAATGCAGGATATCCCCGCCATCGCCGAGGTCGCGCACGAGGGCGGCGCGACGGTGATGATGGACAACACCTGGGCCTCGCCGCTGTATTTCAAGCCGTTCGAGCATGGCGTCGACGTCGCCATCCAGGCCGGCACCAAATACATCGTCGGCCATTCGGATGTGATGATCGGCACCGCCACCGCCACCAGGGAGGCCTGGCCGGCCTTGGAGGCGACCTCGCGGATGCTGGGACAGACCGCCGGCCCGGACGACGTCTATCTGGCCCAGCGGGGCATGCGAACCCTGAGCGTGCGCCTCAAACAACACTGGCGGAACGGCCTGAAGGTGGCCGAATGGCTGCTGACCAGGCCGGAAGTCGAATGCGTGATGCACCCGGCACTGCCCGACGATCCCGGCCATGCCCTTTGGAAGCGCGACTTCCTGGGCGCCTCCGGCCTGTTCGGTATTACCCTGAAGCCCTGTCCGCGCAGTGCCGTCGCCGCCCTGGTCGATGGCCTGGAACTGTTCGGCATGGGGGCGTCCTGGGGCGGTTACGAAAGCCTGGTGCTGGTGACCTCGCCGAACGGCTCGCGCAGCGTCCGCCCCTGGCCGCACGAAGGACAGACCGTGCGCTTCCACATCGGCCTGGAGGATCCCGACGACCTGATCGCCGATCTGGCCGCCGGCCTGGACCGCCTCCGCGCCGCCGGCTGAATGAAACCCCGGCGATGATCCGGCGGCTGGCGGCGATCCTTTACCTGGCGGCGTCGGCCGCGCCGACCGCCACCAGCACCGCCAGCGCCGCCGAGACGATCAATTTCCTGGCCGCCGCCAGCGCCACCGAGGCGGTCACCGCGATCAGCCGGCGCATCGGCCGCGATTTGGGCCTGACCGTCCGGCCGGCCTTCGCCGCCTCCTCCACCCTGGCCAGCCAGATCGCCGCCGGCGCGCCGGCGCACCTGTTTCTCTCCGCCAACGTCGGCTGGGCCGACTACCTCCAGGACAAGGGACTGATCACCGCCGCCGGGCGGGTCGATCTGCTGGGCAATCGGCTGGTGTTGCTGAGCCGACGCAAAACCGAGTTCACCTATGAGCTGGCATCGGGGGCTTCGCTGGCCGCGGCCCTGGGCGATGGCCGGCTGGTGATGGGCGATCCGGCTCACGTCCCGGCCGGCCGCTACGCCAGGCAGGCCCTGTCCGCCCTGGGACTGTGGCGGCAGGTTCGCGACCGGGCGGTGTTCGGCGCCTCGGTCCGTGACGCCCTGGCCTTGATCGTGCGCGGCTACGGCCGGGCGGCGATCACCTACGCCACCGATGCCCGGCTGCATGGCGACTTGCGCCTGGTCTCGGTCTTTCCAGCCGATAGCCACGATGCCATCATCTATCCGCTGCTATTGATCGCCGGCCGGGACAATCACGAGGCCAGGAAGGTGTTTGGCTATCTCCAGGACGATGCCGCCGGGGCGATTTTCCGGGAACTCGGTTTCAGCTTCCTGCCCGGCCGTGAATAGGCGACCCGCATGCTGACGCCACTGGAAATCGAGGCCCTGGCCCTGTCCCTGAAGGTGGCGGTGTGGGCCGTGGTTTGCAGCCTGCCGCTGGGTATCCTGATCGCCTGGCTGCTGGCCCGGCGCGAGTTTCCGGGCAAGGCCCTGTTCGATGGTTTGGTCCACCTGCCATTGGTGCTGCCGCCGGTAGCCATGGGCTATGTCCTGTTGGTGCTGTTCGGACGCAACGGTCAGTTGGGCGCCTGGTTGCACGACAGCCTGGGCATCAGCCTGGTGTTTTCCTGGCGCGGCGCGGCCCTGGCCGCCGCCGTGATGGCCTTCCCGCTGCTGGTGCGGGCGATCCGCCTGTCCATGGAGGCGGTCGACCGGCGCCTGGAGACGGCGGCCCGGACCCTGGGCGCCGGACCGGGGCGGGTGTTCCTGACCATCACCCTGCCATTGACCGCGCCGGGCATCCTGACCGGCGTGTTGCTGGCCTTCGTCCGCTGCCTGGGCGAGTTCGGCGCCACCATCACCTTCGCCGCCAACGTCCCGGGCGAAACCCGGACCATACCGCTGGCACTGTACTCGGCCCTGCAGGTGCCGGGCGGTGAGGATGCCGCCTTTCGCCTGGCCTGGCTGTCGGTGGCGCTGGCCGTGGCCGCGCTGATCGCCTCGCAGTTCCTGGCCCGGCGCATCGCCGGACGGATCGGTATCTGACGATGCTGGAACTCGACATCAAGGGCCGTGCCGGCGACTTCCCGATCGAGGCCGCCTTCCGTTCGGAGGCCGGGGTGACGGCCCTGTTCGGCCGCTCCGGGGCCGGCAAGACCAGCATCGTCGACATGCTGGCCGGGCTGCGCCGCCCGGAGGCTGGGCGCATCGCGGTGGACGGCGAGGTGCTGTTCGACAGCGAGGCCGGCATCGATCTGCCGATCGAGCGGCGGCGCCTGGGCTACGTGTTTCAGGAGGCCCGGCTGTTCCCGCACCTGACGGTGGCCGGCAACCTCTCCTATGGGCAGCGGCTGGTGCCGGCCGGCGCCGCCAACGCCGATGCCGACCGGGTCATCGATCTGTTGGACCTGCGGCCGCTGCTCGAGCGTCGGCCGGCCGGCCTGTCGGGCGGTGAACGACAGCGGGTGGCGATCGGCCGGGCCTTGCTGGCGGCGCCGCGGCTGTTGCTGATGGACGAGCCGCTGGCCAATCTGGACGCACCCCGGCGCGGCGAGATCCTCGGCTTCGTGGAACAGCTCCGCGACGATCTGGGCATCGCCATCGTCTACGTCTCTCACAACATGGACGAGATCATCCGCCTGGCCGACAACATGGTGGTGATCTCGGACGGCCGCGTGGCCGCCATGGGTTCGGTGGCGGAGATCACCAGCCGCCTGGATCTGCGCCCCCTGACCGGGCGCTGGGACGCCGGCGCCGTGCTGGCGACTGAGGTCGCCGAACAGGACCCCCGGGACGGCCTGACCCGGCTGGCCTTCGCGGGCGGCGATCTATGGATTCCCCGACTGGACCTGCCGCTCGGCGCGCCGTTGCGGGTGCGGGTGCGGGCCCGCGACGTCGCCCTGGCCCTGGAGCCGCCACGCGCGGTCAGCGTCCTCAACGTCTATCGGGGCCGGGTGGTGGAGATCGGCGACGACGACGGCCCGCAGGTCGACGTGCTGGTGGATATCGGCAGTCCGCTTTGGGCCCGCATCACCCGCCGTTCGCAGCGTGAACTGGACATCGCGCCGGGCCGCCAGGTGCATGCCATGGTCAAGGCCGTGGCGGTCGATCGCCACAGCCTGGGCGGCCGCGACCCCGGCCGCGGCTACCGGCGGAGATAACACGCGGCCAATTGCCGCGGAATTCCTGTTTCAGTTCTTGTCGGTGCCGGTGATCGAAGGCCGTTCGGCCACGCCGGCCGGCACCTCGACGCTGCGGGACGACTGGTTCTGATAGATATAGGCGGGCACCGCGCCGATGATCAGGCTGATGACGATCAGGCCGGGCCAGTGAAAATCGCGCGGCCGGGCCAGCCGCCGGCGCCGGACGCTCTTGACCACGAAGACAATCGCCGTGACGCATACCGCCGAGATCAGCCAGACAACAATCAACCCGCCCATGCCCCGGAGCCTAGCAGAGTTGCCGTCACAGATCGATGCCGCGCAGGGCGCCGCTGCGGCCGCGCGCGGCCGCCATCAGATACGACAGATCGCTGCCGCCCAGCACCAGGCGCACGCCCATGCGGATGTACTTGCCGGCCAGGTCGTCGTAGACGCCGCCCAGGCCGGCATGCTTGCCGTTGTTGCGGCAGGCGTCGATCATCCGCTGGTAGGCGGCGACCACGTCCGGGTGATCGTACTGTCCCGGAATGCGCATTTCGGCGCATAGGTCGTTGGTGCCGATCAGCAGCGCGTCGACCCCCTCGACGGCGGCGATGGCGTCGGCGGCGGCGATCGCCTCGGGGCTCTCCAGCATCACCACCACCAGCACGTTGTCGTTCTGCAGGCGCATCGCCTCGTCCATCGGCAGGGCGGCGTATTCCAGCAACGGCGCCCCGCCGGCGAGCGATCGATGGCCGAGGGGCGGATAGCGGCACTGCGAGACCACGCGTTCGGCTTCCGCGGCCGAATTGACGTGCGGCACCACGATGCCCTGGGCGCCCGCGTCCAGGGGCCGGCTGGCATGGTGGTGCAGATGGCTGGAGGCGCGGACCACCGGCGTGCAGCCGGCATCCAGGGCGGCGACGGACATGTCCGCCACGGTCTGCAACGACAGCGGGCTGTGCTCCATGTCGATGAACAGCCAGTCATGGCCGCAGACCTTGGCCACCTTGGCGATGTCGACGCCACGGGCCAGGCGGACGCCCATGCCGATGGCCAGTTCGCCGGCCTCGAGTTTCTGTTTCGTCAGGTTGGCAATGACGGCCATCGGCCCCTCCCTACAATCGCTACGCTCCGACCAGCATAATGCCAATGGCGATGGACAACAGCCCCGGTCGCGCTATCTGATGGGCCAGCCATGCGCCTCTATCGCGATGATCTTTGGCGCCGCGGCGGCGGCACCCTGCTGGGCCTGGGCCTGGGCGGTTTCGGCGCCTTCGTCCTGGGCAGCGGCGGCGCCGCACCCGACGCGGCCCTGGCCGACCGGGTCGAGGGGTACGGCCTGACCCTGGTGCTGGCCGGCGTCGCCGCCGTGCTGACGTCCTGGCTGGCCCGCGACCTCTCGGGTATCTGGTGCCGCTCGCCGCGCTATTTCGGCAAGGACTGACGCCCCTACAGGCCGTCGATGACCCGGGCATCGACCTCGCTCGAGATGCCGCGTGCCGCCAACCCTCGACGGCGCGCGGACCCCTGAAGCCGATACCCGCCTCGGGACCACCACCGAGCAGCGCAGCGGGAGGGCCCCTCGACAGCTTGCGGGAAGGCCATCACACTGCGCAATTCCTCGACCGGCGCCCGACCCTGGCTCGAAGACCGGATCGTGACAGCCGGCGTGGGTCCCATGCCTGTCGCCGGGAATCGCGAGGTGAATTCACGCCGAAACAAGCAACGGATCGCTGGCCCTTTCGGCACTAGGGAGGAACCAAGGCAATGAGCGGAAAGGTATTTCGGACCAAGCTGTGCGATCTCCTCGGCATCGACTACCCGATCATGCTCGCGGCGATGGCGCCCGACGTCTCCGACCCGACACTGGTTGCCGCCGTTTCCGAGGCGGGCGGCATCGGCGTCCTTGCCTGCGCCGACAAGAGCCCGGAAGAGATCCGGGAACTGGCAGCGGAAACCCGCAAATTGACCGACAAGCCCTTCGGCATCGACGTGGCGCTCCCGATCAAGGCCGATACCCTGTCCTTGGACTACAAGGAGGCGCTGGCCCAGGCCGACCTGCCCGAGGAACATGTCCGCCTGCGCGACGAGTTCATGGCCGCCAACGGCATCCCCTATGTCGACGACATCGGCGCGGCCACGCCGGGGCTCAGTTCGATCGCTGCCTTCAAGCTTGGTTACGAGCTAGGCAAGCGCCAGGTCGAGGCCATTCTCGACATCGCGCCGGCGCTGTTCGTCTCCGCCCTCGGCGATCCCTCCTTCATGGTCGCCGATGCCCATCGCCGGGGCATCAAGGTGATGTCGGTGGTCGGCCGGTCAAAGGACGCCAAGCGGGTGGCGCAGGGCGGAGTAGACGCGGTCATCTGTACGGGCACCGCTGCCGGCGGGCATAGCGGGGCCGTTGACGGTACCGTGCTGGTCCCCGAGGCGGCCGAGATGGTGGCGCCCACTCCGGTGGTCGCCGGCGGCGGCATCGTCGACGGGCGCGGGCTGGCGGGGGCCCTGGCGCTTGGCGCCGTCGGGGTCTGGGTCGGAACGCGCTTCATCGCCAGCGAGGAATGCGCCGCCAGGCCCTGGTACAAGCGGCAACTCATCGAAGCCGACGACATGGCCACGGTGCGCAACCGCTGGTACACGGGCAAGACGACGCGCCACATCGAGGGTGCCTGGGACAAGGCCTGCGAGGATTCTGGCCTGGAACCCCTCGAGATGCCGGCCCAGGGCATCTGCGTCACACCCATGACGCTGGGCGCGGTCCAGGCCGGCGAGTATGTCTCGTCGGGAATCTATTGCGGTCAGGGCACGGCCCGTATCGACGCGGTGCTGCCCGTCGCCCGGATCGTCGCCGACATCATCGAGGGTGCGCGCGAGATCCTGACCGAGGAACTGCCCAGCCGGGTTCGGTTCGACTAGGCTGTCGGCACCGCCGGCGGCGGGCGCTTGCCGATGCCGGCGGAGAAAAACACCGGGAGGAGTGCATCGAATGGAGTTGGCGGACATCGGTATGGCGCCGCGACGCGAGGAGAAGGTTGGCACGCTGGAGGAAGCGGTCGGACTGATCAAGAACGGCGATATGCTCGCCTTCGGGGGCATCCACTCCCACAACGGCCCGATGGCGTTGATCCGCCAGATGATCCGCAGCGGCATCAAGGACCTGCACGCCATCGGCAACGTCAGCGCCGGCATGCCGGCGGACATCCTGATCGGCGGCGGCTGCATCGAGACCTTCACGGTCTGCTATGTCGGGCTCGAGCATCTCGGCTTCGCGCCCCGCTTCCGCAAGGCCGCCGAGGAACGCAAGATCAAGATCATCGACGGCGACGAGATCTATTACGTCCTCGGCCTCAAGGCCGGCGCCGTCGGCTTGCCCTTCGTGCCCCATCCGCCGGGACACGAGGCGCGGGACAATCCCAAGTTCGAAAGCACCTACGCCCGCACGACCGATCCCTATACCGGGCGCGAGGTCATCGTCTCTCCGGCGATCGCGCCCGATGTCGGCATCATTCACGCCGCGCAATGCGATCCCTTCGGCAACGTGGTCCATCTCGGCTCGGTCGTGGCCGACGATCTGATCGCCAAGGCCTCGGCCCGGACCATCGTAACGACGGAGGAGATCGTTCCCCTGGATAGCATCAAGCGCGATCCGAAAAGAACGTCGATCCCCGGCCACTATGTCGACCTGGTGGTGGAGGTGCCCTACGGCGCGCATCCGCTTTCCTGCCACGGCGTCTACAACCATGACGAACCGCACATCGTGGAATACAGGGACGCCGACATCGACGCCTATCTCCAGGAGTATGTCTTCGGCGTGGAAGATCATTTCGCCTATCTGGAGAAGTTCGGCATCGAGCGACTGATGGCGCTACGCGAGAGCCTGTGAGGAACCCCGGCATGAAGAGCAGCAAGCCCGCGACCGACTATTCGATCGGCGAATTGATGGCGGTCAGCATCGCCCGCCAGATGGAGGTCCACGACGGGGATTGGGCGGCGATCGGTGCCTATTCCGAACTGCCGATGGCGTCGATGAAACTTGCCCGGCTTCTCTATGCGCCCAATCTGTGGTGGATGAGCGGCGGTGGCGGAGCCATCAACTCCACTTCGAAAGTGGTCCGCTCGACATCGGACTTCCGCGTCATCCGCGGCGCCGAATATGTGATGAACATGCAGGACATCGTCGATATCGAGATGTGGCGGTTCTCGCGCGGCAGGGAGAAGGTCGTCGCTGTCGTCGGCGGCATTCAGATCGACAAGCATGGCGCCAGCAATATGGTCTGCGTCGGCGACTACGCCAATCCGACGGTGCGCGGGGTCGGCACGGTGGGGCTCTGCTTCGGCGTCTCCTTCAGCATGGTCTATTTCTTCACCCTGCACCACAATCCCAAGATCTTCGTCGATCAGGTCGACTTCATTAGCTCCCCCGGACATACCGAGGCGCGGCGGAAGTACGTGCCCGAGGGCTGCGAGGGGCCGCAGCTGGTTTTCTCTCCGCTTGGAATTTTCGATTTCGAATCCGCGGCGCGGACCATGCGGCTGCGCTCCCTGCATCCCGGCGTCACCGCCACGGAGGTGGTCGAGAAGACCGGGTTTGAACTGGCGATCCCCGACGACGTTCCCGAAACCGATCCGCCGACCGAACTCGAACTGACGCTGTTGCGGAACGCGATCGATCCCGACGGTGTCCTCAGGGAACTCCGCATCACGCGCTGAACGGTCGGCCGCAGGCGAACTGGCGCCGAACCTGCCGAAATCGCTTGCCCGACCCCGCCCTCACAAACCGGCCAGGAATTGCCCCAACGCCTCGTTCACGGCCGCCGGCTGGTCGACGTTGACGCCATGCCCGGCGTCCGGCACCACCACGTTGACGGCGCCCGGAATGCGGCCCGCCATGTAGTGCGAGCCTTGCAGGTAGTTGCTGTCGCCGTCGCCGATGACGATCAGCACCGGCACGGCGATAGCGGGCAGGCTGTCGATGACCCGGGCGTCGACCTGGCTCAAGATGCCGCGTGCCGCCAAAGCCAGGCCGCGGGCCGATCCCTGGACGCTGACATCCACCTCGGGGCCGCCGCCCAGCACCGCCAGGCCGCCTTCCTCGAGCGACCGCGCCCGGCCCTCGACGTATTCGTTCCAGACCGCGCGCGGCCCGCCGCTCCTGAAGCCGGGGCCGCAGCCCTGCAGCACCAGGGCCCGGACCCGTTCGGGGTAGCGCACGTGAAACGCCATGGAGAGGAAGCCACCCAGGGAATGGCCGGCGATCACGGCCTGCTCCACGCCCAGATGATCCAGCAGGGCCCGCATGTCCTCGACCGTCTCGTCCTGGCTGAAGCGGGCCGGATCGTCCGGGCATTCGGTGCGGCCGTGACCGCGCATGTCCCAGGGGATCAGCCGGTAGCGATCGGAAAACGCTTCGACCTGCCCCCGCCACATATCGGTGGACGCACCAAAGCCGTGGGACAACAGGATCGGCGGCCCCTCGCCGCCGCTGTCCTCGAAGTAAAGGCGGACGTCGTCTCGATCCAAGTAGGGCATCTGGCGCTTCCTCGTTCACTGCCGCGGACCATCCCGCGACCAGGTTTCCGACGATGCTATCGGCATCGGCGTCGCCATGCCAACTCGCGCGGTCGATCAGGGATCTCCCAGCGCCTTCCGACGCCGCAGCCGGCTGAGCGACGCCTTGATGCGCAGGAGCGCGCCATCAAGCGCGGCCTGGCCGAGCCACCATTGGAAATCGGGCGCCTGATGGACGATGCCCAGGCGCAGGCCGGCGAGTGGTCCCTCGCGCATGGCACGGAGCAGCGCCGCCAGTTCCGCCTCTTCCGCGTCGGACAGGTCCATGCCTTCTCGTCGCGCCGCGATGGCCGCCTCGGCTTCGCGGACCTTTGCCAGCCCGATCGCCATGCCCCGCCGCCCGGCGTCGGAGAGGACGTCCGTGAAACGTGACGAATGGCAATCGAGGCAGGCATCGGCCACATCGCCCCCGGTGCCGTGGCCGGCCTGGTGGAAATGGCAGTAGGCGCAATTCGGCGCCCGGTAATTGCCATCCGATAGCGGCCGGGCATGGTCCCAACGCGGGCCTTCGATGGTGGCGATGACGCCGTGCTTGGATGTCAGGTAGCTCCGTGCCACGGGAGCGCCGGCACCGCCATGGCAGCCGATGCAGGTCGCCGCGCGCCGCGCCTTGACGGCACTTCCCGGATGCCGGTCGCCGTGGCAGGCGATGCAACGAACGGCGGCGGCGGCCCCGCCGTGGGCGCCGGCGCGCCAGGCGGCGGTCAGCTCCGGCGTCGCCTGCTGGTGGCAGCCCATGCATTCGAGGTCCGACCAGCGTCCCGCCGGGGCATCGCCGCCGCGGGCGGCTGGCGCGGCAGCCACCAGCAGGATCGCCCCCAGCAGCGCACCGATCGGACGCATCAGTTCCGCTCCCGGTTCAGGTCCGTATAGGGTCCTCGCAACCACAGCGGCCCGGGGTCGGCGCGCACGCCCGCCGCCCGTTCCGCCGTGCCAAGGGCGCGCAGCGACGCCGCCTCGGCCCGGACCCGCTCCAGCGACCGCGCCAGCCTGTCATGGCCTTCACGAACGGCGTCGGGGGCGCCATGCGCGGCGGCCTTATAGGCGCCCAGGCCGTCGAAGTACCACATCTCGAAATAGTCCCGTTCGATGCCCGAGACATTGTAGAAGGCCGATGCCTGCCCCTCGTAGAAGCCGATGCGTGCAATTGGCCAGTACTGCTCCCACCAATCCAGCGGATAGGGCGGTCGGGCGCCGGGAGCGGGATGCAGCAAATCATCGCCGCGCAGGTCCCTGAGGATCGCTTCGGCCTCGTACAGCATGGCCCAGGCGCGCTTGCGTTCGTCATCCAGCCCGGCAAGCCAGGCCTTCGCCTGGTCAGGTTCGTGGCAGTCGGCGCAGACGGCGATCCAGCGCCGCCGCTTGACGTTGTTCTCGGCCGTCCGCGGATTGACCTCGCGGATGCCGAACTTCCAGATCGCCTTGTCCGCCACCTGGTGCCGGCCCTCCCGCATGTGGCAGTAGGCGCAGGTCGGCACCGGGTAGTTGCCCTTGACCAGCGGTTTCGACCAGTCCCAGCCGGCGCCCTCGGCGAGATAGCGCCGGCCGTGGGCGGAAGCGAAATAGGTCTCGTCGTCGGGATGCGGCGGCCCCGAGTGGCAGGTGATGCAGGCCTCCGGCCGCCGCGCCTCGGCGGCGGAGAAGGCGTGCCGGGTGTGGCAGGAATCGCATTTCGTGGCCACCGAATGGCATTGCAGACAGGACGCCACCTCGGCCTTCGGCTTGTCGACGAAATGCTTGGCATCGACGGCCCGTTCCATGGCCAGCGCATGGCTGGGGAAACCGTAGCGCCGCTCTTCGAGGAATTGGCCATGCTGGCGGTCATGGCAGGCACCGCAGTCGGCCGGGGTCGGGAAGCGCAAGGCCTGGTGGTCGCCGCCGTGGCAGCCATCGCAGGCCACCGGGGCAGCAGCACCGGCGGGCTTGGCGTGTCGGCTTTGGCGCCAGCCGTTGACGATGCCGGGTGTCACGCCCTGGTGGCACTCGACGCATTCGGCCCCGGCGAAGCGTCCTTCGACCAATTCCCGCTCCGGCCGGTGATAGGCGCCGGGATCCCAGTATTCGTGCACCGGATCGGGGCGCCAGCTATCGCCATAGAGGCCGATGCCTTTGGCCTCGTCTGCCATGCCGGCAACAGCCGGTGCCGAGGCCAGCCAAAGGCCGGCCGCCAACAGTGCCTTCAGCTGGACAGGCACAGGGCGGACCACAGATTGGTCGACAATTCGAAAGCCGATCCGACGGCGCCGTGCGCCAGCCATGATCCGGCGGCGATGAGCACCAGCAGACCGGCGAAGGCGACCAGGTGCCAGCGCGCGCGCGTCAGCCGGCCGGCCGCCCAGTCGCGCAACCAGGCGCGGTCGCGGCGAGCCTCCACCAGCAGGTTTCGGGCATCGCGGAAGGCCAGGCTGTTCCTGGCGCACTCGCTGACGCAGCGGCCGCAGCCCATGCAGTCGGCGACGTCGATCTTGCCCTTGCCGCGCCCCAGCGCCAGCACCGGGATGCCCATATCGCAGACATGGCTGCAGACCCCGCAATCGTTGCAGCTGCCGCCGTCGAACTCGATGCGGTAGAAACCGACCCGGTTGAGCGCGCCGAAGGTGGCACCGTAGGGACAGAGGTAGCGGCAATAGCCGCGGCTGCCGATCAGGGGCGAAAGCAACATCGAGGCGAAGTAGGGCAGCGCCACCAGCAGTGCGAAAATGCCCATATAGGTGACGGACCAACTGTTCGGCGGAAACAGCAGGACCACGATGGCGGCCATGTAAAGGGCGAAGAAGATCCATTTGCTGTAGCGCAGGCGCCAGGCCCATTTGCCCCTCGGGGTGACGTGGCGAAAGGGGAAGCCGACGGTCTCGCGGATGCCGACGCAGGGGCAGCCCCAGCCGCAGATCACCCGCCGGCCGAACAGCAGCACCGCCCCCAACACCAGGAAAAAGGTCAAGGTCCCGGGGGTGTGCAGGGACGGAAAGATGGCCTGGCTGCCGAGGTAGCCGATGTAGGGCTCGAAGAACGGCAGCAGCCAGGGGATCAGCCACCAGAGCACGGTCACGCAAGCCACCAGCACCGTCAGCCGCCGCCGGGTGTAGGGGTTCCGTTCGGCCGTGATGCGCCAGATACCGAAACCCAGGATGATGGCGTATTCGGTGTAGCGGTTGAGCCAGATCGGGTTGTCCCACCAGAACAGGTAGGTTTCGTTGAGCCAGCCGGCGAAGGCCCAGGCGAAGGCGATCAACGACAACAGTTGGATCGGCAAGGCATATCTGCCGGCCAACGAGCGCTGCTTCGAGGCCGGCAACGCCTTTGGCCGGTAGACGGGGCCGAGCCTGCCCGCCGCGGTATCGGTCATCTCTCCGCCCCCGGCCGGGTCGCTGGTTTGTCGCTCATCACGAAATCAGGCATCGCGGCGCCCTGTGTCTCGTTTCCCGGCAAACGCCGGAAGCGGCGTTTGACTGTTTTCATGATATAATATAATATTCAATTGATCAATTGAATATTCCTGTGCCCAAGGAACCGCTATGACACCGAACGGATCCGTCAAGAAGGCCCTGTTCGAGCAGTTCGCCCAGGTCGCCAAGGCCCTGAGCCACGCCAATCGCCTGGAGCTTCTGGAATTCCTGGCCCAGGGCGAGCGTGGCGTGGATGCCCTGGCGCGCGCCGCCGGTTTGTCGGTGGCCAACGCCTCGCAGCACCTCCAGCATCTCCGCCGCGCCGGGCTGGTGCGCGCCCGCAAGGACGGCCAACGGGTCTACTACGCGATTGCCGACGACACCGTGGTGGAGGTGCTTGGGGCGTTACGTGCCGTTTCGGAGACCAACCTGGCCGAGGTCGATCGCCTGGTGGACACCTATCTCAAGGCCAAGGATGCCCTCGAGGCCGTGTCCTCCGACGAGCTTCTGGCCCGCAGTCGGGACGGCCTGGTGACCGTGCTGGACGTCCGGCCGAGCGAGGAATACGCGGCCGGCCACCTCCCGGGCGCCGTCAACATCCCGCTGGTGGAACTCGAACGCCGCCTCGACGAACTGCCGCCCGACCAGGAAGTCATCGCCTATTGCCGCGGGCCTTATTGCGTCCTCGCCTACGATGCCGTGGCGGCGTTGCGGGACAGGGGCATGGCCGCGCGCCGGCTGGACGGCGGCCTGCCCGAATGGCGCCTCGCCGGCCTGCCGGTGGAGCGGGACGTACCGATCGAGGCCGGTTAGGCCGTTCGCGACGGATTTCCCGTCGGCCGCCGCTTCGGGCTAGAGTGCGCCCGAGGAGGGATGGCTCATGGCGTTCAGCTTCAGCGACGAACAGGAGGAATTCCGCGCGGTCCTGCGGCGGTTCCTGGAGGACAAGTCGCCGACCAGCGAGGTGCGGCGGTGGATGGAGACCGAGGCCGGCTGGGACCGGGAGACCTGGCGGCGGTTGAACCAGGAGCTGGGCCTGACCGCGATCCACATCCCCGAGGATTACGGCGGCCAGGGTTTCGGTTTCGTCGAGTTGGCCATCGTGCTTGAGGAAACGGGACGCGCCCTGTTGTGCGCGCCCTACTTCGCTTCCACGGCGCTGGCCGCCACCGCCATCATGAACGCCGGCGACGAAGACCGGAAGCGCGCCCTCCTCCCCGATATCGCCGCCGGCGAAAGCGTCGCCACCCTGGCCTTCACCGAGGATAACGGCCGTTGGGACCCATCCGGCGTCGAACTGACCGCCACGCCGGCCGACGGCGGTTATCTGCTGGACGGCGCCAAGAGCTTCGTCCTCGACGGCCACACCGCCGATCTGATCGTGGTGCTGGCCCGCCTCCCCGGTTCCAGCGGCGATCAGGGTTTGTCGTTCTTCACCGTGTCGGGCCAGGCCAAGGGCCTGGAACGCCGACCCCTGCGGACCGTCGATCAGACCCGCAAGCAGGCCCGCCTGACCTTCGATGCCGTACCGGCCGAGCCGTTGGGCGCGATGGGTGAAGCGGCCGAACCATTGGCCCGGACCCTGGACCAGGCCGCCGTCTGCCTGGCCAACGAAATGGTCGGCGGAGCCGAACGGTTGCGCCAGGACACCATGGACTATATCGGCATGCGCATGCAGTTCGGCCGAGCCATCGCCTCGTTCCAGGCCATCAAGCACCGGGCGGCCGATCTGCTGGTCGAAGTGGAGCTGGCGAAATCCGCCGCCTACTACGCCGCCGCGGCGGCGGCCGAGGACAGCGAAGACCTGCCGGCGGTCGCCTCGCTGGCCAAGGCCTGCGCCGCCGATGCCTACATGCATACGGCGATCGAGGCGATCCAGTTGCACGGCGGCATTGGCTTCACCTGGGACAACGACACCCATCTGTGGTTCAAGCGGGCCAAGAGCTCGGAGGTCTTCCTCGGCGATCCGAGCCACCATCGGGAACTGATGATGCAGCGCTGGGACGCCCCGGCGGAAGGAGCGGTGGCATGAGCGACGCGACCGAGGCAACCGTCCGGGCGGAAGCCCGGGCCTGGCTGGAAGCCAACTGGAATCCCGACCTGGGCCTGATCGAATGGCGCAACATGCTGGCCGAGTCCGGCTGGGGCGTACCGGCCTGGCCGGAGGAATGGCACGGCCGGGGCCTGCCGGAAGCCCTGGCCGCGGTGGTCGAGGAGGAGTTTCAAGAGATCGGCGCCGTCGGCGTCGCCAAGGCCGGCATCCGCCTGTTGGCCGCCGCCACCCTGCTGGAGCACGGCAGCCAGTTGCACAAGGAGAAGTTCCTGCGCCGCATCCTGACCGGCGAGGATACCTGGTGCCAGTTGTTCAGCGAACCGGGCAGCGGCTCGGACCTGGCCGGCGCCACCACCCGGGCCGAACTCAAGGGCAACAAATGGCTGATCAACGGCCAGAAGGTCTGGACCACCTCGGCCCACCACGCGGACTACGGCCTGTTGCTGGCCCGCACCGACTGGGACGTGCCGAAACACAAGGGCCTGTCCTACTTCGTCCTCGACATGCATCAGCCGGGCGTCGAGGCAAACCCGCTACGGCAGATGAACGGCCACGCCTCGTTCAATCAGGTGTTCATCACCGATGCCGAGATCGCGCCGGAATTCCAGGTCGGCGAACTGGGCGAAGGCTGGGCCGTCGCGACCACCACGCTGATGCACGAACGCCGCCGCGCCGACGGCCTGCGGACCTGGGCCCGGGGCTCCGACCGGCCGGGCCGGGCCTATGATGAGGAACGGGCCGAGATCGCCACCGTCATGGAGCCCTACAAGTGGTACCCGCAGCGGGCCGGCCGGGTCGACCTGGTGCTGCCGCGGGCGGAAGCCACCGGCAAGATCGACGACCCGGCGGCGCGCCAGGAGATCGCCAAGCTGCTGACCCTGTCCAAGGCGGCCGAATGGACGGCGCGGCGGGCGCGGGCGGCCCAGGAACAGGGCCGGCCGCAAGGGCCGGAAGGGTCCTTGGGCAAACTGATCGCCAGCCATGTGGCCCGGGCGGCGGCCCATGTACATACCCTGATCGCCGGCGCGGACGCCATGCTGAGCGGCGAGGACGGGCCGTTGGACGGCACCATCGCGGAAATCCTGATCTCGGCGCCGGCCACTTCGATCGCCGGCGGCACCGACGAGATCCAGCGCAACATCATCGCCGAGCGGGTGCTGCGGATGCCCAAGGAGCCCCGCTTCGATACCGACCGGCCGTTCCGCGAGGTGCCGAAGAACACGGTCTCCTGAGGCCAGGCGAGGAAAGACCGGGGCCCGGATCGGGCCCCGGATTTCCAGCTTCCGTCCAGCAGCCGGATCTCATCTCATATCGAGCCGTTTGGCGATGCCCTTGGCGTAGGCCTCGTCGGCTTGGTCGAAATAGCCGAGCTGCCGTTCGATGATGTCGTAGGGCACGCCTCGCATGGCCCCGGCAATGGTATCCATGAGACGATTCTGTTCGTCCACGGGCATCAGGCGGAACAGATCGCCGGCCTGGCTGAAATCATCGTTGCCATGGCGGTGATCGTAGCGGTCGGCGGCATCGCCGATCGGCAACGGCGGTTCCTTGACGCCGGCGTCCTCCGCCGGGCCTTGGTAGCTGTTGGGTTGGTAGTTGACCCTACCGCCATCGTTGCCATCGAACCGCATGGCCCCGTCCCGCTGGTAGTTGTGCACGGGACATCTGGGCGCGTTCACCGGCAGCGCCTGGTGGTTGGCCCCGACCCGGTACCGCTGGGCATCGCCATAGGACAGGATGCGCATTTGCAGCACCTTGTCCGGGCTGTGGCCGATGCCGGGCACCACGTTGGCCGGGGTGAAGGCCGCCTGCTCGACCTCGGCGAAATAGTTCTCCGGATTGCGGTTGAGTTCCAGGACGCCGACGTCGATCAGCGGATAATCGCCATGCGGCCAGACCTTGGTCAGGTCGAACGGGTTGTACGGGGTCTTCTCGGCGTCCGCCTCGGGCATGATCTGTACCTTCACGGCCCATTTGGGGAAATCGCCGTTCTCGATCGCCTGGTAAAGGTCGCGCTGGTGGCTCTCCCGATCCTCGCCGATCAACCGGCCGACCTCGCGTTGGCCATTGAAGGCGTGCCCTTGCTTGGTCTTGAAGTGGAACTTGACCCAGAACCGCTCCCCGTCGGCATTGACCAGGCTATAGGTGTGGGAACCGTAGCCGTTCATCTGCCGATAGGATTTCGGCACGCCGCGGTCGGACATCAGGATGGTGATCTGGTGCAGGGCCTCGGGCGCGTGCGACCAGAAGTCCCACTGCATGGTGCCATCCCGCAAATTGCTGCGCGGGTCGCGCTTCTGGCTGTGGATGAAGTCCATGAACTTGTAGGGGTCGCGGATGAAGAACACCGGCGTGTTGTTGCCGACCACGTCCCAGTTGCCTTCCTCGGTATAGAACTTGACCGCGAAGCCGCGCACGTCCCGTTCGGCGTCGGCCGCGCCCTTTTCGCCGGCCACGGTCGAGAAACGCAGGAAGCATTCGGTTTCCTTGCCGACTTCGAACACCTTGGCTTTCGAGTATTTGGTGATGTCGCCGGTGATGGTCAGTTTGCCGTAGGCCCCCGAACCCTTGGCATGC
>JASLMH010000102.1 GCA_030746635.1 Alphaproteobacteria bacterium
GCCGGCTATCTGGTCGGCGATCGCTTCAGCGTCGCCGATCTCGCCGCCGCCGCGCTGCTGGCGCCATCCGCCAATCCGCCGAATTCGCCGATGTCCCGGCCGGAACCGATGCCGGCCGGCGCCACTGCCTGGGTCGAACGCTGGGCCGACCATCCTGGCGTTGCCTGGGTAAGGCAACGTTATCTCGACGACCGCCCACCGTCGGCCGAAATCTGATCCGTTTGCCGCGAACATCGCCAATGGCTAGTTTGCCGCCCCATGGTGGACGGAGCGGAGAACGATGTCGGCACCCGAGTACATTCTGAAGAGCAACCGCGAGGAAGTGCGCCGGCTGCGGGCCCAGGCCGAGGCGCTGGCGGCCGAGGCGGCGGTGATGCTGGAGCGTATCGGCATCGGCGCCGGCTGGCGTTGCGCCGAGCTGGGCTGCGGTGCCGGTGGCATCATGGATCTGTTGAGCCGCCGGGTCGGGCCGGCCGGGAAGGTGGTCGGGGTCGATCTGGAGGCCGGCAACCTGGCGGCGGCGCGGCTATGGGCCGATGATCTGGGCTTGGCCAACATCGAGTTCGTCCAGGCCGACATCATCGACAGCGGCCTGCCGGCGGCCGATTTCGATTTCGTGCATGTGCGCTTCGTGCTGACCACCGTCGGCCGGCACCACGACGTGGTGGCCGCCGCCGCCGAACTGCTGCGCCCCGGCGGCGTCCTGGCCATCGAGGAGGCCGATGGCTTCGGCGTCGATTGCTTCCCGCAACATCCGGCCTTCTACCGTTTGCGTGAAATTCTGTTCGCGATTTTCCACCAGGTCGGCGACCCGGACGCCGGGCGCAAGACGTTCGGCCTGTTGCGTCAGGCCGGCCTTGTCGATCTGCATTTCCGGCCCTGCCAGGCCGGCGCCGTCAGTACCGACGACATGGCCAACTACCTGCCCGAGACGGTGCGCTCGGTGCGGCCGGTATTGCTCGAAGCCGGGCTGATCGGCGATGGGGAACTGGACGAGGTGCTGGCCGCCTGCGAGACCCATCTGGCCGATCCCGGCACCGTTTCGACCCACGTCGGGGTCTTTCAGACCTGGGGGACGAAGCTCTCCTAAACCCGGGTCTCCAGGGTCAGTTTCAGGGTATCGACGATATCCAGCAGCAGGCCGACCTCGTTCAGGAAGGTCTGCACGTGGATCGGGTCGGTCATGGCATGGGCCAGCGAGGCGGTCTCGAACAGGTTCCAGCCGCTGACCGCCACCAACAAATGGTCGTCGGCGAAAGCGAAGCGCAGGCGGGCGCCCTTGCCGACCAGTTCGGCCAGTTGCACCGCCCGTTCCATGAAGGCCGGGGTCAACAGATAGCGGGTTTCCACCTCGTCATCGCCGAACACCTCGAAATGATCCTCGAAGTCCTGGTTTTCCAGGCGGATGCGTTTCTCCGAGCGCAGGCCCTGTTTGATCAGATTGCCGATCAGGCCGCGGTCCGACATGGCGATGGTGCGGCCCCGGAAACGCTTGCGATAGGTGAATTGTAGCAAGGCACCACTGAACGCCACCCTGCGCCGCCGCTTCCGCCACTGTGTGCCGCGATATGTGTAGGCGACGACCTCGGCCATCATCATGGCGACGTCGCCGCGCTGGCCGGTGAAGGCCTCGCGCATCTTGGCTTCACGGTGGGGCGGCACCAGTTCGAGTTCGCGATAGAACGACAGATCGATCGGCCGCGTCTCCTCGATATGCTGGAGATCGAAGAACTTGGTCAGGTGTTCGATCATGAATTTCTTGACCGTGTCCGACAGGTCCAGGCTCTTCGAGAAGGCGGCGACGATGACGCCGATCCAGCCGAAGATCATCAGCCAGCCGATCACCGTGCCCCAGAAGCCGCCGGCTTCTATCAGATCCCCGGTCAACAGGGTTATCGCCGCCATGATCGGCAGGCCGATCATCAGCACCTTGATGCGGTGGCGCAGCGCCTCCTTGCGTCGCCCTTCCTGTTCCTCCAGCCAGCCGGCGATATGTCGCCGGTAGTAGGCGTTAAAGCCGCGTAGGTAAGGCAGGCTCTCGTCGAAGCCGGCGACCCCATCCTCGATCCCCGGTGTCAGGCGCCGGTGGGCATCGACCCGCCGGCTGCTGATCAGGCCGCCGGTGAAACGGGCCAGGCTGGGCACGATGCTCCGCGCCAGCAGGCCGGGTGCGCCGGGTTCGGGCTTGCGGGTCAGCAAGTGGCCGATGGTGAACAGGATGCCGCCGACGATGATGCCGAAAATCTGTACCGCCATGACCACAACCGGACCGGGCGGCGGGGCGCCCTCGGCCAGCGCCCCCTCCATGCCCAGGACGATGGCGGCCAGCACGGCGGCCCAGAAACAGGCGCCGACCACCTTCAGGCTGCGACCCAGGGCCAGCCGGCTGGTCGGGCTGGCGGCGGCGAGGCCGATCATGGCGAAGATGGCCAAGCCGCCGGCACCGCCGCCGATGGTCTCGGCATGCTCACCGAAGACGATATGCACGCCCGGGGCGATCGCCGCCAACGAGGCGACACCGGCACCGAACCCGATGACCAGGCGAACCAGCAGTCCCATGTTCAGACTTTCACCTCGCTGCCCAGTTTCAGGGTGTCGACGATCTCGAAGATCAGGGCGACGCCGTCGACCGCCGGCACGATGAAGCGGGGATCGGTCAGGGCTAAATTGCCTCTCGGCGTCAGGCCGAACCAGTCCCGTGGCGTTGGCATCGCCAGCCACAGCCGCCCATTGGCGAAGGCGAATTGCAGCCGTTCGTCGGGCCGCAGCCCGTCGCACAACCGGGTCATCCGTTCCATGAAGGCGGGTGTCAGCAGATAGCGGGCCTCCACCGGGTCGGTGGCGTAGACTTCGAACTGGCGTTCGAATGCCGCGTTCTCAAGCCGGATGGGATCATGCCGCGACCTGGCGAACAGCGGCGGCGGCTTGAAATCGGCAAGCGTCAACCGGCCTCTGAACAGCCTGACGATGGCCGGGGGCTGGCGCGGTTCCTCCTCGAGTTTGATGCCGGATCTCAGTATCTCGTTGACGTACCAGCCGCGATCCCGCAGGCCGACGGTACGGCCGGCGATGCGTTTCGGCGCCGGGTATGTGAACAGCAGATGGCGCTGCTTCAGACCGAGATCGAACAGTCCCAGGATCGGCGCCCGTTCCACCAGAGCCTCGGCCAGGGCCGCCGGCTTGTCCTCGTAGCGGCCCAGGAAGACGTCCTTCAATTCGCTCTTGCGGTCTTTCGCCAGCAGGCCCAGTTCCTGGAAATGGCGCAGGCTGTACATCGCCGGCTCGTTTGGGTGGCTGATCGCCATGCCGGTTTCGGTCAGGTGCCGCAGCCCGAAAAAGCCACACAACTCCGCCAGAAACGCAACGCGGTCCTGCTTTGTTGGCGACCAGCGCAGCGCCGCCGCGGCCGAGCCGGCGATCAATAGTGCCACCACCCACAACAGGAACAGCCAGCCCGCCCTTGGCCCCAGCCAGCCGAAATGCAGCGTCACGGCGCCGATGACCGCCAGGCCGGGGACGCCCCACAGGGTAATGTCGTGGAACTGGCGATCCTGCTCGCGCCGCGCGGTGTCTTTTTCCGTCAGCCAATCGGCCAGTTGCCGGCGATAGAAGAGGTTGAAGCCGCGCAGGCGCGGCCGCCCGGCCTCGAAATCCGGGCTGTCCTCTAGCCTCGGACCGGTGGTGGGGCGCAACAGCCACAGGCCCAGCGGCAACAGGGTCGCCGCCAGGATCAGCCCGGCCGCCAGGAAGAAGTTTACCTCCAGGACCTGGCCGGCCGCGCCCGGACGCCCGGCCAGCAAGCCCAGGCGCAGATGGCTATGGGCGGCGAGGGGCAGGGCCAGGGTACCGGCGGCGACCAGGCCACGCCCGATCACCCGATCGACATCGTCGGTGGCGATCAGGGCGAAGACCATGGCGTAGACGAAACCCAGGATGACGATGAACTGCAGGATACCGCCGATCCCGATGCTGCTGCCCAGCGACCGCCAGATCGCGACGGCGCCGACCACCGCCACCAGGCTGCCCATGGCGCCGCGCAGGAAGGCGGCCGCGTGGGCCCTTGTGGCCAGGCCGGCGATGATCCCGCGGGCGCCCATGGCAGGCGCTGGTTAGCTTTGGGGCAGGTAGTCGGCGGCGTCGATTGGTTCCTTGTCGGCCGGGTCCTCGATCTCGAAGTAGGGCATCGGCTCGACGCCGGCCTTTTCCGCGATCATCGAGCCGGGGAAGATCTGCGCGGCGTTGTTCAGGGCGGTGACGGCGGCGTTGTAGGTGCGGCGGGCGGCGGCGACATGGCCTTCCACCTCCTCCAGGCTGTCCATGGCCCGGGTGACCACCCGATCGGCCTTCAGGTCTGGGTAGTTCTCGGCCACCGCGAACAGGTTGCCCAGCAAGCCGGTCATGGCGCCGGCGGCGTCCAGGTGACCCTTCACCTGCCGCGGGTCCTTGCTGTCATAGGGCTGTTCCGCGCGGGCCCGCAATTCGGTGATGCGTTCGAACAACGGCCGTTCGTGGCTCAGATAGCCGCCGGTCAGCTTCAGGATATTGGGCAGCAGGTCGTGCCGCTTCTTCAACTGCACATCGACTAGCGAGAGCCCTTCCAGGGCCAGGTTGCGGCGGCGGATCAGGGTGACGTACCAAGCGTACCCGGCGACGCCAACGATGACCACGAACCAGAAGATTTCATTCATTGCCTTCTCCATGGGCTGCCGCCCGGCGCGGGCCGGCGATTTCTTGCCATAATGTACCGGGCCCGTTTAACAAACGCTTACGGAAAATCCGCTCCGAACTCCGCCCCGAACTTCGCCAGGCCGCTTCCGGCGTTGCGGTTTGCCATCGAGCGGGCCAAGCTGGGGCGGGATTGTGGCAAGGGAGATGTCGGTGGATTTGCAGCAATTGAGGGTCGATCTGGCGGTGGCCCTGCGCTGGGCGGCGCGGCTGGATCTGCACGAGGGCGTCGACAACCATTTCTCGGCCGCCGTGCCCGACGACGACGGCGTGGTGCGGGGCGATCGTTTCCTGATCAATCCCTTCGGCTGGCACTGGTCCGAGATCACCGCCTCGTCGCTGGTGCTGTGCGATGTCGAGGGCAACGTCCTGGAGGGCGACAACACCGTCGAGGCGACGGCGTTCTATATCCACAGCCGGGTGCACCTGATGGCGCCGTCGGCCGCCGTCGCCCTGCACACCCATATGCCCTACGCCACCGCCCTGACCCTGCTGGAGGGCGGCCGGCTGGAGATGTGCGAACAGAACGCCCTGATGTTCGACGACCGCATCGCCTACGACGACGATTATGCCGGTCTGGCCCTCGACGCCGACGAGGGCGACCGGCTGGCCGCCAAGCTGGGCAATCGCAGTGTCCTGATGATGGCCAGCCACGGCGTCATGGTGGTGGGACCGAACATAGCCGAGGCCTTCAACGACCTCTACTACCTGGAGCGGGCGGCCAAGTTCCAGATTCTGGCCCGCTCCACCGGCCTACCGTTGCGCACAATCTCCGATCGGGTTCGCGATACCGTCCGCCAGCAGATGGCGACGGAACGGGGCAAGGTGGCCGACCGCCACTTCGCCGCCCTGCGGCGCATCCTCGATCGGCAGGAGCCGGCCTACCGGAACTGACCATGACGGCCGCGAGGGTCATGCCGTGAAGTACGATGCCGTTGCCCGAACCCTGCACTGGCTGATGGCGGCGTTGCTGATCCTGATGTTCCTGTTCGGCATACAGTTGGAGGATCTGTCCCTGGCCGACCGGCGCGAGGCCCTGCCGATGCATGCCAGCATGGGGCTGTTGCTGCTGGTGCTGGTCCTGGCGCGCCTGGCCTGGCGGCGGGGCCATCCGCCGCCGCCCTATCCCGACGGCATGTCGCGCCGCCAGCAACGCGCCGCCAGGGCGGTGGTGCATGTGTTTTATATGCTGATGATCTATCAGCCCATCGTCGGCCTGCTGCAGGCCGCCAGCTATGTGGATTTCGAGGTTATGGCCTTCGGTGTCTGGAATCTCACCGCCCTGTTGCCCTCGGATCAGGGGCTGAAGGCGGTGTTCAACCAGATGCACGGGACCGGTGGCTGGCTGCTGGCGGTGTTGGTGATCGGCCACGTCGGCGCCACCCTGAAACATTGGCTGTTCGACCGCGACGAAATTCCGGCCCGGATGATCCCGTTCCTGAAACCGCCGGCGGACCCGCCGCCATCGGCATGAGCCGGCGCACCGATTGAGCCGGGGCGTTTTTCTTTCCCTTCCCCGGTCCCCTGTGCTTGACTGACCGTTCAATGAGAAACGATCCGAGTAACGCGCCCGGCTGTCTGCATGGGCCGGCTCGTCCTGATTTCAATGGTGGAGGAAATGACATGAGATCTCGTTTGGTATCGATCAGACCCGGACTGGTGCTGGTTGGCGTGGCGGCCTTTGCCTTCGCGGGCGTGGCCGAAGCCAAGAACGTGCGCTGGAACCTGTCCCTTTGGGGCAAGAAGCGGGCCTCCACTTCGGGCGCCCATGCCGTGGTCGAGGACGTCGAGGCGAAAAGCGGCGGCAGCTTCAAGATCAAGATCCATTACGGCTCGCTGTCGAAGCCGAAGGAGAACTTGGACGGCATCAAGATCGGCGCCTTTCAGATGGCGACGTTCTGCGCCGCCTATCATCCGGACAAGACGCCGACCTTGAGCGTCCTGGATCTGCCGTTCCTGCCCTACAAGGATTTCGACGCCAAACAGGCAACCCACGAGGCGGTCTACGCGCATCCGGCGGTGGTCAAGGACCTGGCCCGCTGGAACGCCAAGATCCTGATGACCTCGATGCTGCCCGAATACGAGATGATGGGCAAAGGCAAGCCGCCGCGCAGCGCCGCCGACCTGAAGGGCATGCGGGTGCGCGCCCTGGGCGGCATTGGCGTCGCCATGAAGAACATGGGCGCGGTGCCCACCACGGTGCCGGCGCCGGAAGTCTACAACATGATCAGCACCGGCGCCGTCGACGGCGTGACCTTCCCGTTCACCTATGCCCATGCGGCCTACAAGGTGCATGAGGTGTCGGAATGGTTCACCTCGAACATGTCGCTGGGCTCGGTCACCTGCCCGCTGGTCATCAACACCAAGGCCTGGAGCAAGCTGTCCAAGGAGCATCAGGACATCCTGTGGAACGCGCGGCTGGCCGGCTACGACGAATACCGCACGGTCTATAAGAAGGCCGACGCCAAGAACCTGCCGATGTTTCGCGCCAAGCTGACCGAGATCAAGCTCTCCGAGCCGGATCTGGCGGCACTGCGCAAGGCGGGCGCCAAGCCGGTCTGGGACAAATGGGTGCAGGAGGCCTCCGGCAAGGGGCTGCCCGCTCAGGAACTCCTCGACCTGGTGATGAGCAAGGCCAAGGGCATGTAGCAACCGTGGGCCTCGCTTAGTTCGAAAAGACTTGGGGCGTTCCCGATCGCGGATCCGGAACGCCCCATTTCCCGCCCGATAGGTCGATCGAGGCCCGCAACCCATCGCGGCGCGGCCCGCGGATGCGCCGCGCGGCCTTCCTCCCCAGCGAAAGCGGTCAGCCATGAGCGATAAACCTGCCGACGACCCACGCCCGCCGGGCGCCCTGGGTTCGTTCGATTACTGGTTCACCAAGGTCGAGAATTTCACCAATTGGGCGGCCTCGGTCACCGTCATGATGCTGATGTTCCTGGCCGTCTATCAGATCATCGGCCGCACCGTCTTCAACCTTCCCGTATTCGGCTACATCGACATCATCGAGCAGTTCATGGTGATTTTCGCCTTCGCCGGCGTGGCGTTTTGCATGCGCGAGGGCGGCCATATCCGCATGGAACTGATTATCGGCAGGCTCGGCCGCGGCCGCGTCTACTGGCTGGTCGAGGCCCTGGCCATCGTCATCGGCATGATCGTCATCGGCATTCTGGTGCCGGTTTCCTACGATCATTTCCTGCGCGCCTTCGAACTCGGAGATTCGACCATTAACGTCGGCCTCGTGGTCTGGCCGGCGAAACTGCTGATCCCCGTCTCCTTCGTGATTCTGCTTATCCGGATGCTGATGCAGCTCTTGGGTTATCTGCGCATGGTCGTGGACCCGAGCGGCACACCGGTGGCCGTGCCGCTGATCCAGCGCGTCGAGGACGAGGCGGCGCGCGAAATATCCGAGGCCCTGAGCGGCGGCGACGAGCAATCCGCTGCCGAAAACGGGAGGGGCTGAGCATGCCGTTGGTGGAACAATTGGGCATGGAGCCCTTTGACTTTGGCCTGATCGGCGCCGGCGTTCTGTTGGTCCTGGTGTTCATGGGCGTCCGGGTCTTTCTGGCCGCCGCCGTGGTCGGTTTGTTCGGCTTGGTGGCCCTGTTGGGTTGGGAGGCCGGCGCCGGCATGGCCGGCACCATTCCGCATTCGAAATCCGCCGCCTATGCCTTGAGCGTGCTGCCGATGTTCATCCTGATCGGCTATTTCGCCTTTCATGCCGGCCTGACCGACGCCCTGTTCGACAGCGCCCGCAAATGGTGGAGCTGGATGCCGGGCGGCTTGGCCGTGGCGACGGTGTTCGCCACCGCCGGCTTTGCCGCCGTTTCGGGGGCCAGCACCGCCACGGCGGCGGTGTTTTCCCGCATCGCCATCCCGGAAATGCTGAAGTACGGCTACGACAACCGGCTCGCCGCCGGCGTGGTCGCCGCCGGCGGCACCCTGGCCTCGCTGATCCCGCCCAGCGGCATCCTGGTGCTCTACGCCATCATCGTCGAAGAATCGGTGGGCAAGCTGCTGCTCGCCGGCTTCGTTCCCGGCATCCTCTCGGCGGTGATCTATGCGGTGCTGATTTCCAGCCGGGTGATGATCTCGCCGGAAATGGCGCCGCCGAGCCAGACCTTCAGCTGGGGCGAACGGTTGCGCTCGGTGCCGGGTACCCTGCCGATCGTGGCCGTGGTGGTGATCATTATCTCGGCGATCTATGGCGGCTGGGCGACGCCGACCGAGGCCGGCGCGCTCGGCGCCTTCATCGTCTTCGTGATGGCCCTGATCCACGGCATGCGCGGCCAGCAGTTCCGCGATGCCCTGTTCGAGACGGCGAAGCTGACGGTGATGATCTTCTCGATCATCTGGGGCGTCCTGATGTTCGTCCGCTTCCTCGGCTTCGCCGGTCTGCCGGACGCCTTCGCCGAGTTCATCGCCGGCCTCGATATGCCGCCCATCCTGATCATCATCATGATCCTGGTCGGCTATGCCGTCCTGGGCATGTTCATGGACGCCATCGGCATGCTGCTATTGACCCTGCCGGTGGTTTATCCGGCCGTCATCGGCCTCGGCTACGACCCGATCTGGTTCGGCATCATCGTCGTCAAGATGGTGGAGATCTGCCTGATCACGCCGCCTATCGGGCTGAATTGCTACGTCGTCAACGGCGTTAGACCGGACATCCCCCTGGAGGACGTGTTCAAGGGCATCGGGCCGTTCTTCATCGCCGACGTGGCCACCGTCGGCCTGCTACTGGCGGTGCCGGAAATCGTCACCTTCCTGCCCAACATGATGGTGAATTGACGGGCTCGATGCATGGAACATGACCCGTCCCATTCATCCTTCGAGACGCGCCTGCGGCGCTCCTCAGGATGAAGTGCTCTTCATGCTGAGGAGGGCGCGGAGCGCCCGTCTCGAAGCGTGTCCATGGGTCAGTATAAGGCTCAAATAACGCCGCTCTGCTCCAGCAGGCGGCGGTGGGTCTGCAGGCTGTCGGTGATCATCTGCGCCGCCTGCACGGCGTCGCGGCCGGCTTCGCCGGTGACCGCCGGGGTTTCGCCCAGGCGCACGCAGTCGACGAAGGCGGCGATCTCGTGGGCCAGGGCGTCGGCCTCGTCGAAGCTGAACTCTTCCTGTTCGATGTTGGGGATGC
Organism: Alphaproteobacteria bacterium; assembly: GCA_030746635.1. Classification (GTDB taxonomy): domain Bacteria; phylum Pseudomonadota; class Alphaproteobacteria; genus JASLMH01. The sequence goes on from JASLMH010000102.1 coordinate 9,866, forward strand.
CGGGGAACATTTCGCCTTTCCCCTTGCGCCGGCTGGTCACCTTGCGCTTGGCCAGGTCCGCCACCAGGTAGGCGTCGGGCTGGAAGATCCGCATGGTTCGCTCGGTCTTCAGGGAGACCCGGCTGGCGGTCAGGTTGGCGGCGCAGCCCGAGGCGAAGTTGATCCGGGCGTTGACGATATCCTCCCGCTCGGAGACAACCGGGGCGCCGATGGCATCCACCGAGAGCAATGGCGATCGCACCAGGGCCATGATCAGGTCGATGTCGTGGATCATCAGATCGAGGACCACGTCGACGTCGGTGGCCCTGGGCTGGAAGGCGGCGATGCGGTTGGCCTCGATGAACAGCGGCTTGGTCACCCGTTCGGTCAGGGCGAAATAGGCCGGCGAGAACCGCTCCAGATGACCGACCTGCAGCGTCAGATCGCGCGCCTTGGCGACGGCGATCAGGTCGTTGGCGGCGTCCACCGAGGGGGTGATCGGCTTCTCGATCAACAGGTGGATGCCGGCCCCGAGCAAGTCGCGGCCGACTTGGTGATGCAGGCTGGTCGGCACGGTCAGGCTGGCCGCGTCGATCAAGCCGTTCAGCTCGGCATGGTCGGTCAGCGCCCGGCAGCCCAGCGGCCCGGCCACCTCGGCCGCCCGCTCGCCGTCGCTGTCGACCACGGCGATCAGTTCGGCGCCGTCGAGAGCGGCGTACTTCTCGGCATGCAGCCGGCCGAAATGCCCGACCCCGACCACCGCCACGCGCAAGGTGTCCACCAACGGCTCAATCTCCTATTCCGCGTCGGCGGAAACCTAGCGCCTGAAACGGTTGCCGTCACCTTTCGCGGAATTGGAAAGCGGCGGTGGGCGGCCTATGGTGGCCCTCTGTTTGCGCTTGTCAGTGGAGGGATCGATGGACGCCCCGCAAATCCTGGCCGACGTCAGCGAGCACGTCGGTACCATTACCCTGAACCGGCCGGAGGCGATGAACGCCTTGCACGGCGACATGCGGGAGGTGCTGCTGGCCATATTGGAAGGCTTCGCCTCCGATCGCCGGGTGCGTAGCGTGGTGGTGACCGGCGCCGGCAAGGCGTTCTGCGCCGGCGGCGACATCGCCGCCATGGCCGAGCGGCAGGGGGAAGAGGACACCAGCGGCATGGACCGGACATTGGTCACCGTCGGCCGGGTGTTGCACCAACTGCGCGGCATGCCGCAGCCGGTGGTCGCCGCCGTCAACGGCGCCGCCGCCGGCGGCGGCATGAACCTGGCCCTGGCCTGCGATATGCGGCTCGGCTCTGAGAACACCCTGTTCGCGCAGAGCTTCGTGAAGATCGGCCTGGTTCCCGATTGGGGCGGCTTCGCCTTCCTGACCCGCCTGGTCGGTACCGCCAAGGCCATGGAGATCATGATGCTGGGCGAGCGGATCGGGGCGGAGGAGGCCCATCGCCTGGGCCTGTTGAACCGGTTGCTGCCAGCGAATGGTTTCATGGACCAGGTGCGCGAGTTCGCCGGCCGCCTGGCCGCCGGGCCGCCCGAGACCCTGGCGGCGATCAAGCGCGGCGTCTATCTGGGGGCGGATGCGTCCCTGGCCGAGGTCCTGGCCTACGAGCACCGCAGCCAGCGCACGGCGTTCCTCTCGGACGATGCTCGCGAAGGTATCCGCGCCTTCCTGGAAAAACGCCCGCCCCGCTTCGGTTCCGGCGGCAACGGCGGCTGATTACGCTTCAGAACAGCTTTTCGCTGGCCAGCCGGGCGCCTTCCGACAGGGCTTCCAGCTTGGCCCAGACCACGTCCTCGGCGACCCGGCCCATCCCGGCCGAGGTGTCGAAGCCGCAATCGGTGGCGGCCAGGACCCGCCCCGGATCGCCCAGGGCCTCGGCCACGCGGACGATCCGGTCGGCGACCACCCGGGGGTGCTCGACGTAGTTGGTCGTGGTGTCGATGACGCCGGCGACCAGGTACTGGTCGTCGGCCAGCACGCCGCCCCGGAAGATGCTGTAGTCGTGGGCGTGGCGCGGGTTGGCGAAGGGCAAGAGGTAGCCGCCGACGTCCGCCTGCAGCAGCGCCGGCAGGATCTCGGCCAGTTCCACGTCGCAATCGTGGGGGCCTTCGTAGTTGCCCCAGCAGACATGCATGCGCACCCGCTCCCGCGGCACGTTGACGAGGCTGCGGTTGATCGCCGCGACGATCATCTCGACGAAGCCGACGAAGTCCCCGATCGGCCGGTCGGCGTAGGTAACGTGGCCTTCCAGGGCCAGGTCGGGGCAGTCGAGCTGCAGGATGAAGCCGTGATCGACGATGGCCTCGTACTCCACCCGCAGGGCCTCGGCCAGGGCGTCGACATAGGCCTGTTCGCTGTCGTAGTGCTCGTTGGGGACCGCCGCCGCGATGATCCCCGGCGACGGCGCGGTCATGAAGGCATCCGGGACGTCGGCCGGCTGTGCATCGAGGACGGCCCGGAAATCGCCGCATTCCCGCTCGATCACCGCGCGGTCGAGATAGGCGACGGGTCCGATCACCTTGGGCGGTTCGAAATTGCTGACGGCGGTACCGGCGGCCATTTGCCGTTGGCGCATCTCCGAGAAGATCGGGTAGCGGGCCACGTCCTGCAGCGGCGGCCGGCTGCCGCTGCCGCCGAAACCGGACATGCGGTGCCGCACATAAAGGAAAAATGCCTCGCGCGGCTGTTCACCGTTGCTGGGCAGGTCGATCCCCGCCGCCAGTTGTTTCGGGATCACCCAACGGGTGGCCTCGGCGATTCTCTGGTCCAACTCTGCCGGATCGACCGCATCGCCCCGACTGCGCCGGGCAAAGAGCTCAACCAGCGCCGGCGGCCGGGGCAGGCTGCCGGCGTGGCTGGTGAGGATCCGGTCAGGACTGTAGCTTCCGGGCATCGGTGGGCCTCGCGCGTTTGATTGCGACAGTTTACGCGCTGCTATCCTCGAGAGCATGTCGTAACCTCGGATCATGGCGATGGGGAGGCATCGATGATCGATAAACTGCTGCCCACCACCCTGGTCGGCAGCTATCCGCAGCCCGATTGGCTGATCGACAAGCAAATGTTGTTGCGCGCGGGGCCGCCACGGGTGCGCATGAAACGGGTCTGGCGCGTGCCCGAGGAGTTGCTGGAGGGCGCGCAGGACGATGCCACCCTGCTGGCCCTGGGCGATCAGGAACGGGCCGGCATCGACATCGTCGGCGACGGCGAGATCCGCCGCGAGAGCTATTTCAACCGTTTCGCCAACGCCCTGGACGGCCTCGATCTGGACAATCCCGGCAGCGTGCCCAGCCGCACCGGCGACCCGGTGCAGGTGCCCCGCGTGGTCGGCCCGATCCGCCGGACCCGGCCGGTACAGGTGCGGGACTTAGCGTTCCTACGCGCCCGCACCGAGCGGCCGATCAAGATCACCATCCCCGGCGCCTTCACCATGGCCAAGCTGGCCCTGGACGAACATTACGGCGATCTGGGCGCCCTGATCGCGGCCTACGCCGCGGCCCTGAATGCCGAGGTCCATGACCTCAAGGCGGCCGGCGCCGACGTGGTGCAGATCGACGAGCCGTACATGCAGGCCAACCCGGTCGAGGCCGAACGGCATGGCATCGCCGCCATCGACGGCGCGCTGGACGGCATCGACGGGCCGACGGTGGTGCACCTGTGTTTCGGCTATGCCTATGTGGTGAAGGACAAGCCGTCGGGCTATTCCTTCCTGCCGCAGCTCGCCGACTGCCGCGCCACCGCCATCTCGATCGAGGCGGCCCAGCCCGGTCTCGATCCCGCCATCCTGGAGGAACTGCCCGGTAAACAGGTGCTGTACGGGGTCATCGATCTCGGTGATGGGGAGGTCGAGACGCCCGAGATGGTGGCCGAGCGGTTGCGCCGTGCCCTGGCCCATATCGCCCCGGAACGGCTGGTGGTGGCGCCGGATTGCGGCATGAAATACCTGGCCCGCGAGATGGCCTACGGGAAGATGCGGGCGATGGTCGCCGGCGCCGACATCGTCCGCCGCGAGCTGCAATAGCCCGAGGCGGCGTTGACGGAGACCTAGACGATATCGTCGAAGGCCGACAGGATCCGCTGAAAGCGTTCGCCCACCATCACCTTGGTTTCCGGATGGGTGAAGATGTGCAACCGGTCGTCGCGGATCGCCGCCAGCACCCGGGCGGCGACGGCGGCGGGGTCCATGCCGGTTTCGACCAATTGGGCGATTTCCTGCCGGCGATCGACCTCGCCTTCGCCCAGTTCCTGTATGTCCGGCAGGTCGGCCGGACGGTTGCGGCCGCTTTCGTGGATACGGGTGCGCACCCACATCGGACAGAGTACCGAGACGCCGATATTGCTGCCGTCCAGTTCGGCGGCCAGGGTCTCGCTCAGGGCGACGACGGCGAACTTGGTGGCGTTGTAGGGTCCCAACCCGGCCACGTTGATCATGCCGGCCAGCGAGGCGGTATTGACGATGTGGCCGCCTTCGCCGTGTTCCTTCATGTGCGGCAGAAACGCCTCGATGCCGTGCACCACGCCCATCAGGTTGACGCCCAGGATCCATTGCCAGCTATCGGCGCTGACGCTCTCCAGCGGCCCGCCGGTGGCGATGCCGGCGTTGTTGCAGACCAGGTGGACGTTGCCGAAGGTGGCGATGGTCTCGGCCGCCGCCGCTGCCACCGCCGCCCGGTCGGCGACGTCGCAGACCAGGCCGCGCACCCGGTTGTCGTGGCGCTCCAGGCCATCGAGGGCGACCCCCAGCGCCTCGTCTTCGACATCCGCCAGCATGACGTTGGCGCCGGCCTCGGCGAAGGCCTTGGCCAGGCCCAGGCCGATGCCGCTGGCAGCACCGGTGACGAAGGCGGTGCGCCCCTGAAAACTCTCCATCGAACCGCGATGCTCCCTGAACCCCATGGCGATGACGGTCCTTGGTGCCATGTTGCCGACGCCCTGGCAAGCCGAACCGCCGCGAACGCTCGCGGGCGCCGCCGCCGCTGGTGTATCCTGGCGGGAACGGCACAACGACGGGGAGCGGAACGATGAAAAAACGGCCTTTCGGCGACACCGGTTTGCAGGTGTCGGAACTGGTGCTGGGCGCCGGCTATGTCGGCGGCATCGTGCTGCATGCCGACGACGACACCCGGCGGGCGTTGATCCGCCGCCTGTTGGATGGCGGCGTCAACTGGATCGATACGGCGCAAAACTACGGCGACGGCCGCTCGGAGGAAGCCCTGGGCTGGCTGCTGGCCGAACTGCCGGCGGCGGAGCGGCCTTATGTGTCCACCAAGTTCACCCTGGACCTGGCGAACCTGGATGATATCCCCGGCCAGATCGAGGCGGCGTTGGCGGGCAGCCTGAACCGCCTCGGCATGGATCGGGTGACGCTCTACCAACTGCATAACCCGTTGGGCGAGGGCAGCCTGGACATCGAGCATGTCCTGCGACCCGGCGGCGTTTGCGATGCCCTGGACGGCCTGCGCCAGCGGGGCCTGATCGGCCATACCGGCTTCACCGCCCTGGGCGATCCGGCCCAGTGCCGGCAGCTGATCGAGAGCGGCCGCATGGCCTCGGCCCAGGTCTACTACAACCTGTTGAACCCGAGCGCCGGTCAGCCCATCGGCGATGGCTGGTCGACCAGCAACTTCGACGGTCTGATCGAGGCCTGCGCCGACAACGGCGTGGCGGTGATGAACATCCGTACCTTCGCCGCCGGGGTGCTGGCCAGTCCCATCGAACATGGCCGGGAGATCCCCATTACTGCCAACGCCGAGCTGGCCATCGAGCAGGCCCGGGCGCGCCAGGTCTTCGATTTGCTGGGCGACCGTTACGGCAGCGGTGCGCAGACCGCCCTGCGGTTCGGACTGGCCAATGCGGGCGTGTCCTGCATCGTCATCGGCCTGGCCGAACTGGCGCATCTGGAGGAAGCGCTGGCCGGCGCCGCCATGGGGCCGCTGCCGGATGAGGCGATCGAGCAACTGCGGCCCCTGTGGGCCAGCGATTTTGCCGAATGAGGGCGGCCCGGATCACAAAGCCAATTTGCAGGCGTCATTAGCGGGAGAGAGCGTCATGTCGAGATATCACTTGAACCACGTCAACATCCGCGCGACCAATCTTGAGGAGACACGTGACTTCTACGCCGAAGTGCTGGGTCTCGAGAACGGTTTCCGGCCGCCGTTTCCGAACCCCGGCTACTGGATGTATGCCGACGACATGGCCATCGTCCATATCTCACCCCTTGTGCCGGACAGCCCGCCCCGGACCAATCCGGACGGCATGGGCAAGGGGCTCGACCATTTCGCGATGTGGGGCTCGGGTCTTGCCGAGCAGCTCGCGGTCCTCGAAGAGCACGGCGTCGAATACAGCAAACGGCTGGCAGGTGGCGGAAGGGTCATCCAGGTCTTCTTCAACGACCCTAATGGCGTGCAGATCGAACTGGGCTTTAACCCCGAGGCGGAAGGCATAACAAGAGAGACATTCGACGGCGAAATTTTCGAATGACCAACCGGCCGCCGCACCCTCGTTGACAGTCACCCAGGGCCGGCATCCCGTCCATGGGACGGTTACCGCCGCCCGGCGATCTTGTCCAACAACACGTGGCGGAGAACCTTTCCGGCCGCATTAAGCGGCATTTCATCGACGAAAAAGATTCGCACCGGGCACCGATAGCTGGCGAGGTGGTGCTTGCAGTGAGCGATGATTGCCTCGGCCTCGGCATTGTTGCCCTCAACCGTCACCGCCGCCACGACGATCTCGCCCCAGGTCTCGTCGGGCAGCCCGAGGATCACCGCGTCGCGCACGCCGGGCGCCTCCAGCAGCACCGGCTCGACCTCGGAAGGATATACATTCTCGCCGCCGCGGATGATCATGTGCTTCTTGCGCCCGGCCAGATAGACATATCCGTCTGCATCCTGGCGGCCGAGATCACCGGTATGGATCCAGCCGTCCCGCAGCGTCGCCGTGGTCTCCTCCGGCAGGTTCCAGTAGCCGGACATGGCGGTGCCGCCTCGGGTGACGATCTCGCCGATCTGGCCACGGGGCACCGGCTCGCCGGCATCATCGGAGATTCTCAAGTCGACGCCGGCGCTGGGCAGGCCGATGGATTCGAGACGGCCAACGGCGATGCCGGCCAGCGCGTTCCGGTGGTCTTCCGGCGTCAGGACGGTCTGCGGCAGGTCTTCGGTTTGGCCGAGGAACTGGACCAGACCGCCCTTGTAGACGGACATCAGTTTCCGCAACAGCGGCAGGCTCATGGGCGCGGCGGTGTACATGATCAGGCGGAGCCCGGCCAGAACGTCCGGCGTGAAGTCGTCCCGGGCCAGGGCCATGCTCAGTATCGTCGGTACGGTGTTGATGAAGGTGACCTTATGCTCGCGAACCGCCGCCATCGTGGCTTCGTAGTCGAACTGCGGCAGGATCAGTTGCGTGGCGCCCCGTTGCAGCGCCGCCAGGCTAAGCATCAGGCAGGAGATATGGAACATCGGCGTCGTCATGTGCATGACGTCGTCCGGTCCCAGCCGCAGGTCGTACATGAGCTTGAAGGCGCGCAGGTTTGCCGTGAACTGATCGATCACGGCACCCTTGGGCCGGCCGGTGGTGCCCGAGGTGTAACAGATGGCAAGCGGCGTCGCCGGCTCCGGATCTGTCAAGCAGATGCGCCCAGCCGTTGCCGTGCCCGGCAGACCGATCTGGCTGCCGTCATCGATCGCCCGCCAGCCCAGCGCCAGCGATGATGCCAATTCCTCGGCCTCCGCCGCGTAGCGGGAGTTGGCGAGCAACAATCGAGCGCCGGAATCCTCTATCTGGAAGCGATATTCGGGCACCCGCTGGCGGTAGTTCAGGGGCACCGCTATCGCTCCCAGAACGCCAAGCGCGCACAGGGTTTCGAGGAAATTCAGGCTGTTGACGTCGAGGATCGCCACCCGGTCGCCCGGCGCTATACCAAGGCTTTCGAGATGACCGGCGATCGCCGCCACATCGGCGGCGAATTGACGGAAGCTAACCGAGCGTTCGGGCGCGATCGCGCAGGTCTTGTCACCAAAACCATTGGCCGCCGCCTGAACCAGGGCCGGTATGCCGTAAGCCGCGAGATTGTCCAAGGTTGTCCTGCCCATGCCGTCGCTATATCGCCGTCGCTAGGCCACGTAGCGGCCTTGCACCCACTTGATCGCCGCCGAGAAGCCGTCTCGGTTGAAACGTTCGAGAAACTCGGTCTTGACCGCATTCGGCGTCACGTTCGCGGTGACGAAGGCCTCCTTGCCCATCTCGACACAGGACTGGAAACCCATGATCTCGTAGGACCGGT
>JASLMH010000103.1 GCA_030746635.1 Alphaproteobacteria bacterium
TGCAGGCGCTGCAATGGGCCGCCAACTATCCCGATCAGGTCTATGTGGCGGCACCGATCGCCACGGCAGCCCGGCATTCGGCGCAGAACATCGCCCTGCACGAGGTCGGCCGGCAGGCCATCATGGCCGACCCCAACTGGCATGAAGGCGATTACTACCACCATGGCGTGGTGCCGCAACGCGGCTTGGCGGTGGCCCGCATGGCGGGGCACATCACCTATCTGTCGGAAACCGCACTGCACCAGAAATTCGGCCGCAATCTGCAGGACCGCGCGGCGCTGTCGTTCGGCTTCGACGCCGATTTCCAGGTTGAGAGCTATCTGCGCTACCAGGGCTCCTCATTCGTCGAGCGGTTCGATGCCAATTCCTACCTCTACATCACCCGGGCGATGGATTACTTCGACCTGGCGGCGGAATATGACGGCGTGCTGGCAAATGCCTTTCACGGCACCAAGACCAGGTTCTGCATCATCTCCTTCACTTCCGACTGGCTCTATCCGACGCCGGAGAACAAGGCCATCGTCCGCGCCCTCAACGCCGTCGCCGCCAAGGTTTCGTTCGTCGAGGTGAAAAGCGACAAGGGGCACGACGCCTTCCTGCTCGACGAACCGGAGATGTTCGCCACCCTGGGCGGTTTCCTGAACGCCGCGGCCGCCCGGCGCGGCCTGCCGGTGCCATGACCGGGCCGCATCGCTTCCAGCCGGCCGGCGACAACGGCGCATCGTCGGTGCGCCCGGATTTCCGCCTGCTCGCCGACATGGTGACGCCCCGGGCCCGGGTGCTCGACATCGGCTGCGAGAATGGCGATCTGCTGCAATATCTGCGCCAGGAAAACGATATCGACGGCCGTGGCATGGAACTCAGCCAGGAAGGCGTCAACGCCTCGGTCGCCCGCGGTCTGTCGGTGGTGCAGGGAGACGCCGACACCGATCTGGTCGATTACCCCGACGATGCCTTCGATTTCGTCATTCTCAGCCAAAGCCTGCAGGTGGTGCGGTTTCCGAACCTGGTGCTGGAACAGATGCTGCGGATCGGCGAGCGGGCCATCGTTTCGTTCCCGAACTTCGGCTATTGGCGGGTGCGCTGGCATCTGTTCGCCAAGGGCCGCATGCCGATGACCAAGGCCCTGCCGATCGCCTGGTACGAGACCGCCAACATCCATTTCTGCACCATCCTGGATTTCCTGGATCTGTGTCAGGAGATGCAGGTGCGGGTGGAACGGGGCGTGGCCCTGGACCATCAAGGCCGGGCCGATACCATCGCCCGCTCCCGGCGCCTGGCCAACCTGTTCGGCGAACAGGGCATCTTCCTGCTGCGGCGGAAGTGATCCGGCCCGGAAAATGCGCTAAATAGGCGGCCGACGGGTGCGGGAGTATCGGCATGCAGATGCAATTGACCCACGCGGTGAAACGATCCCGGCAGGTCAACCGGGACGGCACGGCGACCCTGTTCGAGGGCCGCCGGCACAGTTGGGGCCAGTTCGCCGACCGGGTGGCGCGGTTGGCCGCCGGCCTGGTGGAGATCGGGGTCGAACCTGGCGACCGGGTCGCCATCCTGGCGCTGAATTCCGATCGTTACCTCGAATTCTTCTTCGCCGTACCCTGGGCCGGCGGCGTCTTCGTGCCCATCAACACCCGGCTGGCGCCGCCCGAGGTCGCCTATTGGCTGAACGATTCCGGGGCCGAGGTGCTGTTCGTCGACGACAATTTCACCGCCATGCTGGAGCCGTTGCGCGGCAAGATCGACGGCGTGCGGCGGTTCGTTTATCTCGGCGACGGCGCGGTACCCGATGGCCTGGTCCATTATGAAAGCCTGATCGATGGCCGGGCGGCCATGGCCGATGCCGGGCGCCGGGGCGACGATCTGGCCGGCATCTTCTATACGGGGGGCACCACCGGAGTGTCCAAGGGGGTGATGCTCAGCCATACCAACCTGATGTTCAACGCCCTGAACGTCACGCCGCTGATGCATTTCAACCGCTGGACCAACTGGCTGCACGCGGCGCCGATGTTCCACTTGGCCGACGGCACCGGCACCTTCGCGGTGGTCCTGGCGGCCGGCGGCCATTGCTTCATACCGGGCTTCGAACCGCTGGCGGCACTGCGCGCCATTCAGCAGTACCGACCGACCGATACCGTCTTCGTGCCGACCATGGTGAACATGATCGTCAACCATCCCCAAGTGGCGGACTTCGACATCTCGTCGCTGCAACGGGTGATCTACGGCGCCTCGCCGATGCCGGCGGCGGTGATCGAGCGGGCCTTGCAACTGATGCCGGAGATCCGCTTCGTGCACGGCTACGGCCAGACCGAATCCTCGCCGTTCCTGACCGCCTTGGATCCGGAATTTCTCGAACGCGAGGACCCCTCGGCCGAGAAGAGGGCTTCGATCGGCCATTCCGCCGCGGCCGTGGAAGTGCGGGTGCTGGACGAAAACGACCAGGAGGTCGCACCCGGCGTGGTCGGCGAAATCTGCGCCCGCGGGATGAACGTCATGCAGGGCTATTGGAACAAGCCGGAACTGACGGCGGAAACCCTGCGCAACGGCTGGCTGCACACCGGCGACGGCGGTTACATGGACGCGGACGGCTGCCTGTTCATCGTCGACCGGGTCAAGGACATGATCATCACCGGCGGCGAGAACGTCTATTCAGCCGAGGTGGAGAACGCCATCCATCAGCATGCCGCCGTGGCCGAATGCGCGGTGATCGGCGTGCCCGACGACACCTGGGGGGAAAGGGTGCACGCCATCGTCCGTTGCAAGGACGACGCAAGCGTCGACGCCGAGGCGCTGATCGCCCATTGCCACCAGCTGATCGCCAATTACAAATGCCCGCGGAGCGTCGATTTCGTCGACCAGCCGCTGCCCCTGTCCGGCGCCGGCAAGATCCTGAAGACGGAACTGCGCAAGCCGTTCTGGGACGGCAAGGCCAAGCAGGTTAACTAGCGTCGTCGCCCCGCAGACGATAGCGGAAGTCGCAGCACGGCGCCCCGGTCATCAGGGTTTGGCTGCGTTCCAGGTCGATATGCATCGCCTCGGCGGCGGGAATGTCGCTGCGACAGACCAGCAACGGGCCAAGGTCGCGGGCGCCCAGCGCCTCCATGTGCTCGGAATAACGGCAGCGCCGGACGTCGAAATCGTAAGCCCCGTCATCGTCCGACAATTCCTCATACTCCAGGGCATCGTCGGCGGAGAAGGCCCGCATGCCGGCCTGCAGCTTGGCCACCGTCATCGTTTGGCCATCCGCCACCTGTTTGGCGGCCTGCTTCCGGGCGATCTCGTCCAGCACCTCGGCCACCAAGGCATCGGCCGCCTCCTGGCCCAGCTTTTCCCGCAACGCCCGGGTCAGGGGCACCAGCACCGCCATCTGGGTACGAAACCGATCGAACTGCGAAATCCGCGCCATCTCCGCCTCCCGCTTCGCCAGTGATCAAATATAATACGCCGGCAGCGGGTCGAAGCCATTGAAACCCACCGTCGAATAGGTGGTGGTGTAGGCGCCGGTGGCGAGGATCTGCACCCTATCGCCGATCGCCAGGGCCATGGGCATCCGGTAGCCGGCGTTCTCGTACAGGGTATCGACGCTGTCGCAGGTCGGACCGGCCAGGATCACCGGGCCGGCGGCGCCGCCGTCGTGGGGCGTGCGCAGGGGGTAGCGGATGGCTTCTCCCTCGGTTTCGGCCAGGCCGTTGAAACGGCCGACGTCCAGATAGATCCAGCGCACCTGGTCGTCGTAGCTCTTGCGCGAGATCAGCACCACCTCGGCCTGCAACACCCCGGCGTCGCCGACGATGTAACGGCCCGGTTCGACGACGGTACACGGCAGGCGGTTGCCGAAGTGGCGGGTCATCGCCCCCTGCACGCCCTGGGCATAGGTATCGATGCCGGCGATCGGATCGGCGTACCTGGCCGGGAAGCCGCCGCCGACGTTGACCATGGCCAGTTCGACACCGCGCCCCTCCAGATCGCGAAACAATGCCGCCGCCTGGGCCACGGCGCCGTCCCATTGGCCCGGATCCATCTGTTGCGAACCGACATGGAAGGCGACGCCGTAGGGCAGCAGGCCCAAATCCCGCGCTTGCAGCAGCAGATCCCGTGCCATTCGGCGCTCGCAGCCGAATTTGCGCGACAGCGGCCATTCGGCGCCCTGGTTGTCGACCAACAGGCGGCAGAACACCTTGCTGCCCGGCGCCGCCCGGGCCAGCTTGGCCAGTTCCTCGGCGCTGTCGAAGGCGAACAGTTCGACGCCGCGCTGGAAGGCCGCTGCGATATCGGCCTGTTTCTTGATGGTGTTGCCATAGGACAGGGTCGCCGGATCGGCGCCCAGGCGCAGGGTCAGCTCGATTTCCGCCGGGCTGGCTACGTCGAAAGAGGCGCCCAGCTCGATCAGCAGGGAGATCACCTCCGGCGCCGGGTTGGCCTTCACGGCGTAGAAGACCTCCGCCGCGGGGAGTTGCCGGCGCAGGCTTTCGTAGCGCTCGGCGACCACGTCCAGGTCGACCACCAGGAACGGTGTCGGCCGGCTGGCCTGGTTGATGAAGCGGTCGATCTTCTCGGTCATCACGCCACGCTCCATCGCCTAGAGGATGCCGCGGCGGTGTTCGCGCCGCTCGACCCGGTCCGGCCGCAGGGCCCGTTGCAGCGCCTGGGCCGCCTTCTCCGGTTCCGCCCGGCCGCACATGAAGATGTCGAAGGCGGCGAAGCCGCGCTCCGGCCAGGTGTGCAGGCTGATGTGGGATTCCGCCAGCACGGCGACACCGGAGACCCCGCCATAGGGGGTGAAGCGGTGCAGATGGATGTGCAACAGCGTTGCCCCGGCCGCCGTCACCGCCTCTTCCAGCGCCCGGCGCAGGGCATCGGGGTCGTCCAGGTGCCGGGCCTGCCACATATCCAGCAGCAGATGGATGCCGGCGAAACGGACACCGCCGGCGGTCTTGAAGTGATCCTTGGCGGTTTCGCCAGTCTCGGGAACGGCGTGATAGATCGGCGCGGATCGGTCGTCGGCTCGGGCGTGTCCCGCCTCCGCTTCCGCCGCCAGCGCGATTTGAGGGTACGACATGGCCATGGTGCCTCCCGCAAACCTGCGTTGAACCAGAAGTGGGTGGTTATTTGTCCAGTTGTTCCCCGGCGCAGCAAAAAAAATGCTCCGTCGCGGCCGGCGGACAATATTGGAATTGGCACCCGACGCAAGCCCGAAACACCGACTCCGATGATTTTTTCCGGCGCCGGCGGACCGGCGGAACGGTTGCCATGACCCGGCCCTTTGGCGGATGATAATCGGCGGGGTGCAAAGGGGGTGGGAACAGGCCGATGCCGACGGAGCTGCGTAAGATCATCTTCTCCAAACGTGAGCTGGTGGACGCCTTCAGCCGGCGACCGGCCGGCAACGGCGCGGTGCCCGAGGGGGCGGTACACGGCGTGCATGTATTTCAGAAATTCGGCGGCGGCGTGAAGGTGCTGCTGGACGTCATGGACGACGAGGAACAGCGCCTGAAACGTTTCAATCTGCAGCCGGATTTCATCTCCGAGATCCTGCTGGAATATTGCGCCGGGCACGGCATCCCGGTGGCGCGGACGGCGGACAAGTACCTCGAGGTGATCGGCGACAACCTGGCTCTGAGCCAGAAGATCCGGGCCCAGGAGGAATTCGCGGAGTCGGCGCCGGAACCGCCCCTGGAGGAATGACACCCGAAGCGGCGGCGCGGCGAAGAGAGGGAGCATGCGCAAGCTGACAATGACCATCGGCGCCGTCGTCATTCGCGCCGAATTGTTCGATACCCCGACCGCCGAGGCGATCCATGCCGCCCTGCCGTTCCAGGCCGTCGCCAGCACCTGGGGCGAAGAGGTCTATTTCGCCGTCCCGGTCGACATGCCCCGCGAGGCGGATGCCCGCGAGGTGGTCGAAGCCGGCGAACTGGCCTTCTGGGTCGAGGGCTCGTCGATCGCCATCGGTTTCGGCCCGACGCCAATCAGCCGCGGCGACGAGATCCGCCTGGCCGCGCCAACCAATATCTGGGGCCGGGCCCTGGACGACGTGGGTCGGCTGGCGGCGGTGCGCGAAGGCGATGCGATCAACCTGGCGGCGTTGGACGATTGACCACGACACTGGCGCGGCGGCGGCGGAAGCGCTGGATCAGCCGCAGGCTCCACCAATAACCCAGGAAGGCCGCGGCGATGGCCCAGGGCACGCAGCCGACGAACATCGGCAGGCCCCAAGCGTCGAAGATACCAACCGCATAGACCCAGAGGGATTCGATCAATCCGGCATCGGTGTCCAGCAGCTTTGCCAGGCGGGCCCGGAACATATCGTAGCCGCCGGCCTCGCCCCAGCGGCCCAGCATGATCTCGCCGGTCAGCAGGAAGGTGTAATAAATCGGCGGCACGGTGAAGACGTTGGTGATCCAGGTCCACAACATGCCGACCACGACGTTGAAATCCCAGGCCGGCCGCACCACCCGGACCACGGCCCAGATCGCCGCCACGATCGCCATCTGGATGCCCACGGTCGGCGTCATCGCCACCAGCAGGCCGACGAACACGCCGCGCGCCGTGTAGTCGGCCGCGTGGCGGGCCCGCAACACCGGGATCACCAGGCGGAACCGCAACAGCCGCAGGAAGCGCCGCCAGGGCCCGTGCCTGGGCCGCCCCCTCGGGCCGGCCGTGCCGCGCTTCGCCTGGTCGATCAAGCCGTCTTGTCCTTGTTCAGGGCGCCGCGCTTGCCGATCCGCCGCATCACCGCGCTACACACGAACAGGGTGTTCTCGCCGACCTGCACGCGGCCGCGCACGAAAGCCATGCTGCCGGTGCGGCGGACCAGTTCGGCCCGCGCCTCGACCAGGTCGCCCTCGTGGCCGGCGGCGACGAATTCGCAATTGAAGGCCACGGTGACATAGGCGTCGTCCTGCTCCGCCTTGGCGGTGACCGACATGGTCAGATCGGCCATGGTCATCAGCAGGCCGCCGTGCACCACGCCCCAGGCATTGGTGTGGCGGTGGTCGGCCCGCAACACGAAATGATGGCTGCCATCGTCCAGGCGACGCCAATGAAACGGCCCGGCGTCGTTTTCGAACGGGTCGACGGGGTCATAGATGATGTAACCGTCCAGCGGCGGCGGCGTCTCGGCGCGATCGGTATCTGACATAGCATCGATCTAACATTTGAGGCACGGCATGGCGAGGGTCAATACGCCGGCTTGGCATCGCCGGCGGCGCTGTGCTGTGATGGGGCCATGTTGTCTCGGCGGCATTGGCAATGGCGACGCGGCCTGGCTGTCTGCCTGGGCGCGGCGCTGCTGGCGTCGGCGTCGGCGGCCGACTCCCGCTACCGCTCCTGGCAATCGCCGGCGGCCGGCGGCCAGGGCGAACTGCTCAAACAGTTGGAGGCCCTGGTGCGCGAGGCCGAGGCGGCAAAGGCCGCCGACCCGCGTTTCCTGCGCGACCTGCGGGCGCTGATCCGGCGCCATTCGAACCCCTGGCCCGTGGCCCTGGTCAGCGACGATTTCGCCGACGGCGACTACACCGCCAATCCGGCCTGGACCGTGGCCTCGGGCCGGTTCCGCGTATTGAGCGGCGGCGGTCTGTGGAGCGGCACCGGCGCGCCGGCGGCGGCCAGCGGCGAGAAAGGCGGCAAGGTCCGGGCCGAGGACATGGCGGTGCAGATCCTCGGCCAGCTTCTGCTCGGCGGCAAGAAGGCGCAGCAGGCGCCAAGCCGGCAGACAGCGGCCGGGCCGGCGGAGATTCATTTGCGCCGGCGGATCCCCAACGCCTTTTCGATTTCCGGCACCATCGCCGGCAAGGGTGCGGCCGGCTTCGAATGGGGCGTCTATCAGGGGACTGGACGGAACCTCGGCTATCGGCTGATCTATACGCCGCACGACGGTATGGTATTGATGCGAATCTCGGCCCGTGGCGCGGTGGTGATCGAAGCCGCCAAGCCCAAGGCGCCCCTGCTGGACGGCGCCGAGCACGGCCTGGTCTGGAGCCGCGACGGGGCCGGTGAGATGATTGTCTCGCTGGATGAAAGCGTGCTGTTGAAAGCCGCCGACGGCGGCTTCCGCGATCCCTTCGACGGCTTCCATCTGTTCAACCGGGGCGGCGAACTGGTGCTCTACTCCCTGCGTATCGACGGCAGCCGGTAACGGATCGTGCCTGTGGTGGACCGGGGCCTCAGCGCGCTGTTGCGCGAACGGGATTTTTTCGCCGTCTGGATGGCCGGCGCCCTGGGCGGCGTGGTCCGCTGGCTGGAAATGCTGGCCTTCGCCGTCTTCGTCTACGACGTCAGCCAGTCGCCCTTCCTGGTCGCCCTGGTAACACTGCTGCGGATGCTGCCGCTGGCGCTGTTCGGCGCCCTGGCCGGGGTGATCGCCGAGCGCGTCGATCGTCGCCTGATCGCCTTGTTCGGGCTTCTGTCGATGATGGCGGTGTCGCTGGCCCTGGGTCTGCTGGCCCTCGGCGGCGAGGTTCGGGTCTGGCAGCTTTGCCTGGCCGCCTTCGTCAACGGCCTCTATTGGTGCACCGACATGCCGGCCCGGCGCACGCTGTTGAGCGTCATCGCCGGGCATGGCCGGACCGCCGCCGCCATGGCCCTGGATTCCGCCACCAACAGCATTACCCGCGCCGTCGGTCCGGCCACCGGCGGTTTGTTGCTGGCGGCCACCGGCCTGCATGGTGCCCTGTTCCTGGGCGCCGGGCTGTACGCCCTGGCGGCGGCGATGTTGCTGTTGGTACGGGGCCGGCATGGCGGCGCCGGCGCGCCGGCGGTCGGCCTGTGGCGGACCTTGAAGGAGGGCCTGGCCTTCGCAGCCGGCGACCGCGCCATCGTCGGCATCCTGGTGGTCACGGTGATCTTCAACGTCTGGGGCTTTCCCTACACCTCGATGATCGCCGTGATCGGCCGCGAGAGCCTGTTGCTGGGGCCGTTCGGCGTCGGCCTGTTGATGAGCGCCGAGGGCGCCGGCGCCTTCCTGGCCGCCGTCGCCGTCGCCGTGATGGCCCGGCCGCCGGCCTACAACCGCATCTATCTTTACGGCGCCCTGACCACCCAGATCGGCATGATTTTGTTGGCCGCCTCGTCGCAGCCGGTGCTGTCGGGTTTATTGGTGCTGCTCGCCGGCCTGGGCGCCGGCTGTTTCGCCACCATGCAAAGCACCCTGATCCTGCTGGCGGCGCCGCCGGAAGCGCGTAGCCGGCTGATGGGGGTGCTGGTGGTCTGTATCGGCGTCGGGCCGCTGGGCTTCGCCCATGTCGGCCTGATGGCGGACTGGCTGGGCGCCGTGCCGGCGGTCGCCATCATGGGTTTGGAGGGGCTGCTGGCCTATGCCGTGGCCTGGTACTTCTGGCCGGAGATCAGGTAGGGGTTGCAGGCTGGGTCGGTCGGAAGCGGGGCAGGGTGATCTGCTCCGTCACGTCCTCGAACTCCACCGTCACGGCCATGCCGGCGCTGATCGCCGCCGGCTCGCAGCCGACGATGTTCGCCGCCAGGCGCGGCCCCTCGGCCAGTTCGATCAGCGCCACCACGTAGGGCACCTCGTCCTGGTAGACCTCGCGCGGCACCGGGTGGTGGACGACGATCCAACTGAACACCCAGCCCCGGCCCGAGGCCTCGACCCAGTCATGCGTCCTGGCACCGCAATCGGGGCAGCGCGGCCCCGGAGGGAACTGCACGCCGCCGCAATCGGTGCAACGCCGCAGCAGCAGGCGGTGCTCCCGGCAACCCTGCCAATAGGGCGCGCTGTCGGCGTCCGGTTCGGGCAGCGGTCTTGCGTGGTTCGACATCGCATCTAGTTCCTGAGCACCAGGGCCGAACCGCAGGTCATGGCGCCGGCGGTGGTCAGGGCGATCTCGGCGCCGTCGATCTGACGCGGTCCGGCCTGGCCGCGCAGTTGCTCGACGGCTTCGACCACGTGGTTGAGGCCATGGATGTAGGCTTCCGACAGCAGGCCGCCGTGGGTGTTGATCGGTAGTTCGCCGTCCCGGGCGATGCGGCCGTCCTGGACGAAGCCGCCGCCCTCGCCGGGCGGGCAGAAGCCGAAGCCCTCCAACTGCACGATCACGCTGTAGGTGAAGCAATCGTAGATCTCGGCCACGTCGACATCCCGTGGGCCGACGCCGGCGCCGCGCCACAGATCGTCGGCGATGTAGCGGGAATAGTTGTGATCGTGATCGGGCCAGCGGATGGCGTCGAACAGATCGTCGCCCTGGTTCGGGCCGCCGCCATAGGCCGCGCCCAGGATATAGACCGGCCGCTGGCGCAAATCCCGGGCCCGCTCGGCGCCGGTCACCAGTACGGCGCAGGCGCCGTCGCTTTCCAGGCAGATATCCAGCAGCCGGAACGGCTCGACGATCATCCGGGCGTTCCGGTGATCCGCCAAGGTGATCGGCTGGCGCATCATCGCCCGTTCGTTCAGGGCGGCGTTGTCGCGGCAGGTCACCGCCACCGCGCCCAGCTGGGCGGAGGTGGTGCCGTGGCGGATCATGTGGCGCCGGCACCACATGGCCATGGCCTGGGGGTAGCTGATCCAGCCATGGGGCGCGGTGTGCTGGGTGATGCCCCGGGCGGTCAGCTCCCGGCCGCCGCCCAGGCGGAAACCCGAACGTCCGTTCATCGCCCGATAACACAGGACATTCTCGGCCAGGCCGGCCTCGATCGCCGCCGCCGCCGCCTGGATCACCAGATTGGCGGCATTGCCGCCGGCCTGGTAGTCGACGGCGTAGCGCGCGCCCGGCAGCCCCAGGCCGGTGGCTACCGCCATCGCCGGCACGGAATCGTTGAAGGTGTAGGAAATCACGCCGTCGACCTGGTCCGCCCCCAGGCCGGCATCGGCCAGGGCGTTGCCGCAGGCCCGAGTGGCCAGATCCAGCACCGTGACCCCGGATTTGCTCGAATACTCGGTGTAGCCGACCCCGGCGATGGCGTATTTGTCCCGCAAGCTCCACATGCGCCGGCAGTCCCTAACCGTCGCCGTAGCGCGGCTTGCGTTTCTCGGCGAAGGCGCGCAGGCCCTCCATGGCGTCCGGTTCCTCGGTGGCGTAGCGGTGGGCGTAGTCGATCTCCAACTCCAGGCCCTCCAGCAACGAGCCCTTCAGGCCCTCGTTGACCAGGTATTTCGCGCCCTTGATGGCGACGGGGCTGTTCTCGGCCAGGCCGGCGGCCAACTCCCGGGCCTCATCCATCAGGCGCTCGCCGGGCACGCTACGGCTGGCCAGGCCGATCCGCTCGGCCTCGACGCCGTCGATCAGCCGGGCCGTGAGGATCAGGTCCATGGCGCGGAGGCGGCCGATGGCCCGCGGCAGCCGCTGCGAGCTGCCGGCGCCGGGCAGCATGGCGAATTTCAGATGGCCGTCGCCGATCCGCGCCGCCTCGGCCACCAGGACCAGGTCGCAGGCCAGCAGCAGTTCCAGGCCGCCGGCCACGGTGATGCCGTTGACGGCGGCGATATAGATCCGCTCCGAACTCTCGATCTCGGCGCACAATTCGAAGAAGTCGCGCAGAAAGGCGCGGCAATCGTCGGGCCGCTGGAACAGACCGACATAGCCCTTCATATCGCCGCCGGCCGAGAAGGCCCGGCCGGCGCCGGTGACGATCACCACCCGAACCCCGGCCCGGGCCTCGATCGCCGCCACCGCCGCCCGCAATTCGCGGATCGTGCCCCAGTCCAACGGGTTCAGGTCCGCCGGCCGGTTCAGGGTGATTAGGGCCAGCGGCGGCTCGAAAGCGAGTTCGATGTTGGCGAATACCGGTTCTTCTTCAGGCATTGGGGTCTTTCACTCCTGGACGAAGTTCATAGAATAGGACCGCAGCATGCAGGGAAGAAAGTAGCACGCGTCGCGAAAGTTGGAGGAAACCATGGATCTCGGCGTTATTCTGCCGCAAAGCCGCATCGACGACATGGTCAATGCGGGCGCCTGGCCGGACAGGATCCTGCTGGACTATCTGGAGGATGCGCTGGCGCGTAGACCCGAACGCCCGGCGATCACCACCTATAACGGCGAAACCGGCCAGCCGACCACCCATACGTTCGGCGAGTTCGACCAAGTGTCCCGGCGCATCGCCCTTGCCCTGATCGATCTGGGCGTCGGGGTCGGCGACGTGGTGTCGCTGTTGCTGCCGAACTGGTGGCAGTTCAACGCCATGGCCATGGCTTGCGCCCGGATCGGCGCCATCGCCAATCCGTTGATGCCGATCTTCCGCGAACGCGAACTGACCTTCATGCTGGGCTTCGCCGAGACCAGGGTGCTGATCGCGCCCCGGCGCTTCCGCGGCTTCGACTACAAGCCGTTGGTCGACGGCATGCGCCCCGATCTGCCCGCCCTGGCCCATGTCTTCTATATCGACGGCGAGGGGGATGAGAGTTTCGAGGCGGCTTTGCTGGCCGAACCGCGGGAAGGGCGGGCGGATGCCGATGCCGTGCTGGCGGCGCGGCGGCCGGCGCCCGACGACGTCAACGAGGTGATCTATACCTCCGGCACCACCGGCCAGCCGAAGGGGGTGATGCACACCGCCAACACCACCCTGGGCCATCTCGGCACTTGGATCGACCATCACGGCCTAAGCGGCGATGACACCCTGTTCATGGCCTCGCCGCTGGCGCATCAGACGGGTTTCCTCTACGCCCTGTTGATGCCGGTGATGCTGGGGGCGCACGTGGTCTTGCTGGACCGCTGGGAGCCGCCGCTGGGCGTCGAGATCATTCAGAACCATCGCTGCACCTGGACCATGGGGGCGACGCCGTTCCTCAGCGATATCGTCGAAATGCCCAACATCGGCGACTTCGATATCAAAAGCCTGCGCGCCTTCATCTCGGCCGGAGCGCCGATCCCGCCGGTGCTGGTGCAGAAGGCGGCGGCCAACTTCGATTTCAAGGTGCTGTCGGGCTGGGGCATGACGGAATGCGCCTGCTCGACCATCTGCGACCCGGGCGATCCGGACGAAAAGGTCTGGACCAGCGACGGCGGACCGCTGCCGCACACGGAAGTGACGGTTCAAACGCCGGACGGCGAGACCGCCAAGATCGGCGAGGAAGGCCTGTTGAAGGTGCGTGGGCAGCCGTTGTTCGTCGGCTACCTGAAGAAGCCGGAACTGCACGGCCTCGACGCGGACGGCTGGTTCGATTCCGGCGATCTCGCTTTCATGGACAAGGACGGCTACATCCGCATCACCGGCCGGTCCAAGGACATCATCATCCGCGGCGGCGAGAACGTCCCGGTGGTGGAGATCGAGGATGAGTTGTACCGCCATCCCGCCGTGCAGGACGCGGCCGTGGTCGGGGCGCCGGACGATCGCCTGGGCGAGCGGGGCTGCGCCTTCGTCACCCTGCGCCAGGGGGAGCAGTTGGACCTGGCCGGGATGATCGGCTTCCTGGAGGAACGCGGCACCGCCAAACAGTACTGGCCCGAATCCCTGGTGGTGATCGACGAGATGCCCCGCACCCCCAGCGGCAAGATCCAGAAGTTCAAACTGCGCGACCAGGCCAAGGACCTGGGGCGCTGATGGTATGCACATGCTTAGAGACGGGCGCTCCGCGCCCTCCTCAGCATGAGGTTAACTAATTGAAAACACGTGCTTTTCTTCATCCTGAGGAGAGCCGCAGGCTCGTCTCGAAGGATGCATGGGGCAAGTCGTGTTTGGCGTCTTGGTATCAGCCGCCAGGCGGTTTCAAGGCCTCTTGCAGGTATGCCGCCACGGCCCCGTGGCCGGTGGCCGTCAGGTGGCCTTCGTTGGGATAGAAATCGTCCCGCCGGCCGCCGTCGTGGCGCCGGCGCAAATCCGCCGCCGCGTCGATCACCGGCAGTTCCGCCTGCTTGCCCCAGGCGACGATGGCCCGGCGCAGGACGTCCTGGTATTGGGCGGATATGCTGCCCTGATCGACCACGAAGGAGCGGCCGGGCAGCAGCACGAGGCGCAGATCGGCGCCGAACGCCCCGGCCGAGCGCCGGGCCCGGGTCACCAGGGCCTTGAATAGGGTCACTGACGGCGCCAGGCGGCGTTCGAAATGCGCCCGCAGGTCCGGGCGCGGGGCGAAATTCAGGCCCAGGCGGCGCGGGGTCTCCAGGCGGCCCAGCAGGCGTTGCCAGAAAGTCGGCCGGATCTCGGCCCCGGCCAGGATCAGCCGGCCCAGGGTGGTGGCGCGATCATCCGCCGGCTTGCGGGTTTTCGGCACCGGGCTGTTGCGCGCCAGCAGTTTGCCGCCGTCCAGTTCGAAATAGGGCTTGGCGTTCTCCAGTTGCAACGGGAAGGCTCGCTGATTGTCGGCCAGGTCATTGCCCAGATAGACCACCAACAGCACCTGCTGGGGCGTGAACTGCGGCAGCCGCCCCTCGATCCGCAACATCTCCTGATCGGTGGAAAACCCGGGCATGCCGAAATTCAGGTAGCCGGTATCCGCGCCGCCGGCCCGGTCCAGCACGGCGACGAAGGTTTCGTCGTCCTCCACCCCGAAGCCGAAGGTGAAACTGTCGCCGACCACGGCGACCCAGCGGCCGGCCGGCCGGAATTGGCCGCGGTAGCCCTCCGGGCCGATCCGGTAACCGGCGTCGAAATCATGGTGGCGGTGGCGGCCGGACCAGCCCGGGATCAGCCGCCAGCCGAGGTCGCGGTCATAGCTGAACATGCCGGTGGCCGGCCGGTCGCTGCCCTCCACCGCGGCCCGTTGCTGACGCAGGACGAATTCGCCGACCACCAGGCCGACCCCCAGCACCGCCAGCACGGTGATCGCCCCGAAAACCAGGGTCCGACGGAAACCGAAGCGCCGCTCATCGCTCATGACGGCGGCGCCAACATGTCCTGGACCAGCGGTGCCAGCGCCTCGACGATGATCTCGTTGCCCCGGGCGCTGACATGGGGGCCCAGGGCGCCGTCGACGTACAAGGCGTCGCGGTCGTCAACGGCTTGGAAGCGTTCGGTCATGTCCAGCACGGTCAAATTCTGCCGCATCGCTTTGAAAAAGCCCGGAAATCGTGCCCGGCCGGCATCGATGTCGGCGAAGTCGACCGGCTGCGGGATCACCAGCAGCAGCGGTTGGCGGCCGGCGGCACGGCAAACATCCGCGAAGCGTTCGATCAGCGCCGCCAACAGATCACAGGCTTCCGCGTCGTCATACAGCGCCGCCGTCCAGCGGGCGTTTTCCGCCATCACCACCTCGAAGGCGCGGCGCCGGCCTTGCACAGCCCGGCCGGTCAGCAGGCCCCACGACAGATGGCCCAGGATCGGGCCGTGCCGGCGCCAGCGCTGTGGCAGATGCCAGAGATAGGGGAAGCGCAGCATATCGGGGCGAAACTTCCGGGCGTGGAACGGATCCAGGGCGCACACGTCTTCGAGGCGCGAATGGATGGTGGCGAAATCCTCCGGCCGGCGGACCGCCGGGGGGTGCAGGCGCAGGCCGCCGCCGTCGAGGGTGAAGCGAGGCTTGAAGGCCAGGATGTTGCCGTATTCGAAGTAGTGCTTCCAATAGGACTGCACCCGGGCGATGGTCTCCGGCACAATGCCGATGATCACCGCCTCGGCGGCCAGGTCGGGTAGCTCGGTTTCCAGGCGCAGCAGCGCCTGATCGAAGCCGTAGTTGCCGACGCCGAAATTGCGCACGTTGGTGTCGAGGCGCCTGGACAATTGGTGCGGCCAGGTCCCCTCGTCGTCGACCAGCCGGCAGAAGGTGAAGGAATCGCCGAAGGCGGCGATGCGCGAGGGTCGGCCGTCGAAACCGGGATTGCGCCGACAGCCCTCGTCGTCGATGTGAAAGCGGACGCTGCCGGCCGGCAATTGGTCCTCGCCGCTGGTGCCGGGCCGCCGCGCCCAGCCAAGGTCGGGGTCGAGACTGGTCTGTTGGTATTTGTCGATCAGATCGGACGGGAACGCCGGCGTTTCATCCTCGGGCCCGATCAGCCATTGAAAGCCCGGCTTCAGGGCCCGGTGCAGCAGCGCCAGGCCGATTTCGGCCGCCGCCAACAGGCCGATCAGCCAGACGATCGGCGCCAGGCCGCTCAAGGCAGCGGATCCGGCAAGGCCGCCAGGATCCGTTCGGCGATGGCGCTGGGCGCCTCCAGCACCTCCGGCGCCGCCAGGGTCAGGTCGGGCGCCGGCGGCGGCGGAAACGGGATGTCGACGCCGACGACGTTCGGTTCCTCGCCGGCCCGGGCCCGGGCGTACAGGCCGTGGGGGTCGCGCCGCTCCAGCTCGGCCATCGGCGTATCCAGGAAGATTTCGAAGTAGCTGGAGAAATTCTCCCGGTTCCATTGCTGCCACTCGGGGAACAGCGACAGCACGGCGGCGACCGCGTGTATGCCCTGTTGGTCCAGCAGCCGGCAGAGATGCGAGATGCGGTGGGCGTTACGCTGGCGCCCCTCGATGTCATGGCCGAGTTGGTCGCCCCAGACCTGGCGCAGCAGATCGCCGTCCAGGAACACCAGGTTGTCGTGCCGCCGGCGCAATTGTTCGACCAGGGCGCGGCCGACGGAGGTCTTGCCGGCGGCGGACAGCCCGATCAGCCAGATCACCATGGCCCCGCCGCCGCCCGCTTCATCGCAACCCGTCGCATCCACGGTTCTTTAAGCGCCCGCCGGCCGGGGCGCAAGTGTGCCCTAGGAGAAGCGCGGGGCGCCGCCTATATTGGCCGCCGGTAATTCGCAACCACGGCGGAACAATGGCGTCGACCAGCGATTCATCCCAAGGCGCCGGCGACGGTCAAGGGCGCATCACCCTGGCCGACGTGGAGGCGTCGTTCAACAACCAGGTGCGCAATAGCTTCGTGGTGCGCCATTTCGGCCGGCCGCCGGCCAACCGGATAACGCCGTTCTTCTACAATCGCGGCTGGACCGCCAACCAGATGACCTCGCTGCGGCTGGCCCTGACGGGGCTGGCGCTGGCCAGTCTGGTCGGCGACGGCGCGGCCTCGTGGGCCTTGGCCGCCGTCCTCTATTACCTGGTCTTCGTGCTCGATCTGGTCGACGGCAATCTGGCCCGGCTGCGCGACGGCGCCACCTATTGGGGCCGGTTCTACGACGGTCTGGTCGACCGCCTGTTCCATACCCTGTCGCCGCTGCTGGCGGGGATCGGCGTCTGGTCGGCCGGCGGCGCGCCGTGGACAATGGTCGCCGGCGCCGCCGCGACCGTTCTGTTCCTCTATCAGGACCTGGTGCGCCATGGTTTCCAGTACTACCGCCTGTGGATGGAGCAACGGAGCGGCCCGGCCGGCTATCGCAAGGGCGGCGCGGTGGCCTGGGCCGAGGCCTGGCTCGACCGCCTGACGACCAACGGCTTCTTCATCGCGCCACTGTTGCTGTTGCTGCCGGACGGCCTGAACTGGTTCCTGCTCGCCGGCCTGCTGTTGCAGGGGCTGGGTGGCGGTCTGTCGTTGTTGCTGCAGCTTTACGTCGCCTACCGAACCCTGCTGCGCGGCCGCAAGAGCAAGCATGCCGCCGGCGTCGACCCGCAACGGGAAACCAGTCCCGGTCTCGAGTAACCAGCCAACGAGTTCCGCCATGCGCACCGCCGATTTTCGATCCAACCTGTGGACCCATACCGCCATCCCGGCGCCCGAGACGCCAACCTTGCGGGGCGAGCGCCGGGCCGACGTGGCCGTGGTCGGCGGTGGCTTCACCGGGTTGTCGGCCGCCCTGCACCTGGCCGAGGCCGGCGCGGATGTGGTGGTGTTGGAGGCCGAACAGGCCGGCTTTGGCGCCTCCGGCCGCAACAACGGCCAGGTGATCCCGACCTACAGCAAGCACAATCCCGACGATGTGGTGGCTGAGTTCGGGACCGAACGGGGGGAGAGGTTGAACGCCTTCGTCGCCGGTTCCGCCGACCTGGTGTTCGAGCTGATCCGCCGGTACGGCATCGACTGCGACGCCTCCCAGGAAGGCTGGCTGCAGCCGGCCCATACGCCCGGCCGCATGGCGGGGGTGCGCATCAAGCACGAGCAATGGGCCGCCCGGGGCGCCCCGGTGGAGTTGTTCGATGCCGACCGGGCGGCGGCCCTGACCGGCAGCCCGATCTATCACGGCGGCTGGCTGCATCGCTCCGGCGGCCACGTGCAGCCGCTGTCCCTGGCCCGCGGCTATGCGCTGGCGGCGCAGCAGGCGGGCGCCGCCATCCACGCCGCCAGTCCGGCCACCGAGATCGACCGCGACGGCGGCCAGT
>JASLMH010000104.1 GCA_030746635.1 Alphaproteobacteria bacterium
GTCGTTGGATCAGCCGGCCGGCCTCCGCCGGGTCGAAGAAGCGCATCGAGACCATCGGCCGGCCGGCCGCCCGGGTGGCCATGGCCAGGGAATAGCCGAACACGCCGCAAAATGGCAGCGAGGCCAGGCTGACCGCGTCGTCGGCCCGGAAACCGCAGGCATCGGCGACGATCTGGGCCTGGTCGACCACCGAATGCTGGGTGTGGACCACCAGCTTCGGCGTCCTGGTGGTGCCGGAGGTGGTGAAGATGGCGCAGTCGGCCTGGCGGCCGGCATCGCCGTCGAATGGCGTGGCGTCGCGGTCCAACTCGGCGTAGCTCAGCAGCCGGCGATCACCGCCGGCCAGGCCGGCCAGGCGGTGGCGGGCCATCGCGGCATCGCCGGCTTGTCCGTCATTGTCGTCGTACAGCACCAGGGTCTCGACCCGCGACAGGGCATTGGGTTCGATCTCCCGCAGGATGGCGATGAAATCGATGTCCTTGAAATCGGGCCACAGCACCAGGGCCTTGGCGCCGGATCGGGCGACGATGTCCGCCACCTCGACGGCCCGGAACCGGGTGTTGACGGAGACCACCACCACGCCCAGGCGGGCGCAGGCCAGGCACAGGATCAGCCAGGCCGGCACGTTCGGCAGCCACAGGGCGAGACGGTCGCCCGGGCCCAGGTCCAGCCGGGCCAGGCCGCCGGCGAGCCGCCGGCTGGCCGCCAGCAGTTCGCCGTAGCTGACCGTTGCTTCGCCGTCGATGATCGCCGGTGCGGCGCCGGGATGGCGCGCCAGCATGGCGATCTGGCTGTCCGTGCGTTCCGTCAAGGCCGGTATCCGCCCGCCGGTGGTCTATTTCTTGCGGTTCAGGAACGCCCCCAGACGCTCCCGGTGCTCCTCGCCCCGGAACAGATAGTTCTGGGCGAACATCTCGTATTCCAGGCAGGTTTCCAGATCGGTGCTTTCGCCCCGGAACAGCGACATCTTGGTCATGGCGGCGGCGCGCCGGGGGTAGGCCTCGATGATCTGCTTGGCCATGGTCTCGGCCGTCGCCTGCAATTGATCGGCCGGCACCACCTCGGTGAACAGGCCCAACTCGCGGCCTTCCTCGGCGCCGACGTCGGCGCCCGTCAGCATCAGATGCGCCGCCCGCATGGTGCCGACCAGGCGCGGCAGCAGATAAGTCGCCCCCATGTCGGCGCCGCTGGCGCCGACCCGGCCGAAGGCGAAGTAATAGCTCGCCGTCGGCGCGGCGATGGCGATGTCGCAGGCCAGGGCCAGCGAAGCGCCGCCGCCGACCGCCGGGCCGTTGACGGCGGCGATCACCGGCAGGTCCAGGGCGCGGAGGCGCTTGACCAGGCGGTTGACGCCGCGAATGACCAGGTATTGCCATTCGCCGTCGACCTCGCCGGGCACCACCACCTTGCCCAGTTCGGCGCCGCCGCAGAATACCGGGCCGTTGCCGGTCAGGATGATCACCCGGCAGTCGGGGTCGTCCTCCAGCCGGTCCAGGGCGGCGTTCATCAGCGCCGCGAAATCCAGGCTCAGGGGGTTGCGGTGTTCCGGCCGGTTCATGGTAATGCGGCCGATGCCGTCTTGCAGGTCGACCAGGATTTCCGCCTCGGCGGTCTCGACTTGTCTGGCTTCACTCATGCCTTGTCCTCCTGAATTCTCTGTTGTTGCCGCCATGGTCGCCGTTTGCGGCGCCTGGCGCAACGCGAACCGGCGGATCTTGCCGGACGCGGTCAATGGCAGGGCATCGGTGAAGGTGACGCCGCGCGGCACCTTGTAGCGGGCCAGTTGTTCGCGGCAATGGGCCAGGATGTCCTCGGCGTCCGGTTCGGCACCCTCGGCCGGCACCACGAAAGCCATGACGTCCTCGCCGCGCACCGCGTGCGGCTGACCGATCACCGCCGCCGCCTGGACGCCCGGATGGGCGAACAGCACGGTCTCCACCTCCTTGGGGAAGACGTTGTAGCCGTTGCTGACGATCATGTCCTTGATGCGGTCGAGGATGAAGATGTTGCCGTCCCCATCCACCCGGCCGACGTCGCCGGTGCGCAGCCAGCCGTCCCGCAGGGTCTCGGCGGTCAACTCGGGTTGTTGCCAATAGCCCAGCATGAAGGTGTCGGATCGAAATTGCAGTTCGCCCGGCTCGCCGGTGGGCACCGGGTTGCCGTCGGCATCGCGGACCCGCACCTCGATGCCCTCCAGCACCGGACCGCAGGACCCCAATGGCGCCTGCCGGCCGGGGATCTGCACGCTGGCGACGGTGGTGATCTCGGTCAGGCCGTAACTCTCCACCGTGTCGATGCCCAGGCCGTCCTTCAATTCCTGGATCAGCGAGGTCGGCACCGGCCCGCCGCCGACGTCGATCAGCCGCAGCGAGGACAGATCCCGGCTTCCCCGCCGGGCCGGGTCGAACATGGCGACGAACATGGTCGGCACGCCAGCCAGCACCGTGACGCCATGACGCTCGACCATCTCCAAGGCCGCCTCGACCTCGAAGCCCGGCAGCACCACCAGTTGCGCGCCGGCCAGGGCGGCATAGAGGAAATCAAAACTGTAGCCGAAGAGATGGAACGACGGCAGCAGGGTCAGGAAGCGGTCGTCGGCGCGGTAGCCCAGCACGGCACTGGTCAGCCGGGCGTTTCGCAGCAGCTGCCGATGGCCGAGGACGATGCCCTTGGGCTGGCCGGTGGTGCCCGAGGAATAGATGATCATCGCCGCCTGGTCGGGCCGGCCGCGGCTGTCGACCTCGGCCTCGCCCAGCACCGCCAGGGCGCCGTCGTAATCGGCCCAGCCGGCCGGCGTCGGCAGGCCGTGTTCGCCCAGGATCAGGCGCAGGCCGACCTCATCCGGCAGCTCCTGCCCGTCCAGGGCCTCCAGCAGGCTCGCCTGGGCGACGATGCCTTTAGGGCCGCAGTCGGCGCACAGCCCCAAGATCTCCCTGGCCCTGCTTTGGGTGTTGATCGGCACCGCGACGGCGCCCGCCAGGCCGCAGGCGATGAAGAAGTGGTACAGCGGCCGGCAATTGCCCATGAAACAGGCCACCCGGTCGCCCGGTTGGATGCCGGCGTCGACCATCACGGCGGCCAGGCGCCGGGCCAGTTGGTAGGTTTGGCCGTAGGTATTGCTGCTGCCGTCGGCGAACAGCAGGTGCGGCGCCCCGCCCTGGCGGGCGGCCAGCTGGGCGAACAGGCCGTCGACGGTTTCGGTCATGGCGCCGCCCGCACCCTCAGCGGCCCTGCCAGACCGGCGGCCGCTTCTCGGCGAAGGCGCGGGCGCCTTCCTGGGCGTCCTCGCTGGTATAGGCCGGCTGGTAGAGGCGCCAGGCCAGTTCCAGGCCGGCATCGCAGCCGGCGCTCATGGCCGCCAGGATGGCCGCCTTGCCGCAGGTCACGGACAAGGGCGCGTTGTCGCGGATCTTCACCGCCAGTTCCCTGGCCCGGGCCCGCACGGCGTCGGCGTCGGGCTCCAGATAGTTGATGTAGCCCAGTTCGTGGAACCGCTCGATGGGGTAGAGATCGGCGGTCAGCACCATCTCCATCAGCACCGGCTGCGGCAGCATCCAGACCAGCGGCATGCCCCAGGGGGAGCCGCGGCCGATCCGGCTCTCGGTGATGCCGATCTTGGTGCCGGCCAGGGCCACCCGCATGTCGCAGTTCAGGCTGAACATCATGCCGCCGGCCATCAGATGCCCGGTCATGGCGGCGATGATCGGCACCCTGACATGACGCATGCGCTTCTGGAACGGATCGCGCATGAAGGTCAGGATGTCCTCGCCGGTCTCCTCCTTCACCCTGGCCGTCTCCTTCAGGTCCATGCCGGCGCAGAAGGTGCCGCAATCGGTCGAGGTGAAGATCACCACCCGGATCTCCGGCGAAAGGTCGATCTCCTCCCAGATCTTGTTGAGGCCGTTGGAGACGGCGATGTTCATGGCGTTGCGTTGTTCCGGCCGGTTGATGGCGACGGTGGCGATGCCGTCCTCGACCTCGAATAGCAGTTCGTCGTTGTCGCTCATGGCGCTGTCCTCCGCGTTTTTTCGGCCTATGCCACCTGGTCCAGGGGCCGGACCTCGGCGACGAAGCTGTGCCGTTCGATCATGTCGCCCTCGCCGCAGGCCAGTTCGGCCACCACGCCGTCACAGGGCGCGGTCAGGCGCAATTCCATCTTCATGGATTCCTGGATGATGATGATGTCGCCGGCGCTGACCCGGTCGCCCACCGCGACCCGGACCTTGGTGACCTGGCCCATCACCGGCGCCAGCAACCGCCCTTCGACGGCCGAGGCGGCCGCGTCGGCCGCCCGAACATAAGGCGTGACGTGCGCCGTGGCGGCGCCGAACGGGCCGCTCAGATAGATCGTGCCGCCATCCAGGAGCGCGCGCAGGGCCAGGACCGTCTCGTCGAAGCTGGCCAGGTAGTGGCCGCCGTCCATGTCCTCCAGGGTCAGCGCCAGGCCGGTCTCGCCGACCCGGACGTGCAGGCCGCCGTCCGGCGCGATGGCCGAGAACGCCACTTCGGCGCTGGCGCCGTCGATTTCGACCACCAGGGCCGGTTGGCGGCCGGGCGGGTTGCCGCCCCGGCCCAGGCGCCAGTTGGTGAAACCGTCGTAGCGGGTCCAGGGGTCGGTATCGGGGCCGTCGCGCTCGGCGAGGAGAGCCAGGCCGCCGGCGACGGCGAACACATGATCGGCCGGTCGCCTATCCTCGGGCTTGGCGGCGGCGGCGCGGCGGTCGATCAGGCCGGTATCGGCGCTGCCGGCAAGCACCGCCGGTTCGGCCAGCAGCTCTTCCAGAAAGTGCAGGTTGGTCGGCAGGCCCAGGATCGTGGTGGCGGGCAGGGCGGCGCGCAACGCTTCGAGCGCGGCGGCGCGGTCCGTGCCGTGGCAGACCAGCTTGCCGATCATGGCGTCGTAGTGGGGGCCGATCGTCTCGCCTGGCCCGATGCCCAGATCGGCGCGGATCTCGCCGCCGGGCAGGTCGATGCGGCGGACGCTGCCGGTGGTCGGGGCGAAGCCGTCGGCCGGATCCTCGGCATAGATGCGCACCTGCATGGCGTGACCGTTGGATGGAATACGATCCTGGGCCAGGGGCAGGCCCCCGCCGGCGGCGATCCGCAATTGCCAGGCCACCAGATCCAGGCCGGTGAGCATTTCCGTCACCGGGTGTTCGACCTGCAGCCGGGGATTGACCTCCAGGAAAAAGAACGCCTCGCCGCGAACCAGGAACTCGACCGTCGCCAGGCCGCGCAGGCGGGCCCGGGCACCCAGCCTGCAGGCGGCGTCCAGGATGGCCTGGCGGAGGGCTTCCGGCAGGTTCGGCGCCGGCGCCTCCTCGACCACCTTCTGGTGCCGCCGCTGCAGGGAGCAGTCGCGGTCGAACAGATGCACCACGTCGCCGGAACCGTCGCCGGCGAGTTGCACTTCGACGTGCCGGGCGCCGGCCAGGTAGCGCTCGACCAGCAGATCGGCCCGGCCGAAGGCGTTTTGCGCTTCCCGCATGGCCGAGGCGATGGCCTCGCCCGGGTCGCTTGTGTCTTCCAGGACGCGAACACCGCGGCCGCCGCCGCCGCCCGCCGCCTTCAACAGCACCGGCGGTGCCATCCCGGCGATCATCTCGGCGAGCTCGGCCGGATCGGCGCTGGCTGCCGGACCGCCCGGGATCACCGGTATCTCCGCCGCCGCCGCCTGGACCTTGGCCTGGTTCTTGTCGCCGAACTCGCGCAGGGTCTCGGCCGTCGGGCCGACGAAGACCAGGCCGGCCGCTTCCACCGCCTCGGCGAACTCGGCCGATTCCGACAGGAAGCCGATGCCGGGATGGATGGCATCGGCGCCCACCGCCGCCGCCGCCCGCAGGATGGCGTCGATGTCCAGGTAGCTGTCGGCGGCCGGGGCGGGGCCGACGCGGATGGATTCGCCGATCAGCCGCACATGCGCCGCCCGCCGGTCGAAGTCGGAGTGCACCGTGGCCATCGGAATGCCCAGGCGCCGGCAGCTGCGGGCGATGCGGCAGGCGCTGTCGCCCCGGTTGGCGATCAGGAGTTTCCCGAACATACCCACTACATCCGCAAGACGCCGAACGGGCTGGCCTGGCCCGGCACCCGGGCCGCCAGGTCCAACAGCAGGGTCATCACCTGGCGGGTCTCCGCCGGGTCCAGGATACCGTCGATCCACAAATTGGCGGCGAAGTTGTACATCGAGGCGAAGGCCTCGAAATCCCGGCGGATCGGTTCCTTGAAGGCTTCCTCCGCCTCGGCCGGCCAGTCCTCGCCGTCGCGGGCCCGCTTCTGCCGCTGCACCATGGCCAGCGTGATGGCGGCCTGTTCCGGGCCCATCAGGGCGGCCCGGCCGTTCGGCCAGCCGAAGGCGAAATGCGGCTCGAACGGCCGGCTGCACATGGCCATGTAGCCGGCGCCGTAGGACTTGCCGATGATGATGTTGTATTTCGGCACGTTGGCCGAGGCCATGGCGGTGATCATCTTCGCCCCGTCCTTGGAGATGCCGCCGTGTTCCGCCTCGCGCCCCACCATGAAGCCGGAATTGTCGGCCATGAACAGCAAGGGTATGTCCTGCTTGCAGCAGAGGTCGATGAAGTGCACCGCCTTCAGGGCGCTGTCCGAGAAGATCACCCCCTGGTTGGCCAGGATGCCGACCTTGAAGCCGCCGATGTAGGCGAAACCGCAGATCAGGCTCTCGCCGTAGCGCAGCTTGAATTCGTCGAAATAGCTGTCGTCGACCAGGCGGGCCAGGATCTCGCGGATGTCCGCCGGCAGGCGTGGGTCCTCGGGGATCAGGCCATGGATCTCGCCGGGGTCGTAGCGCGGTTCGGCCGGCGTCCGCACGGCCCGGGCCAGGGGCGCCCGGCGGCAGGTATCGCCGACCACGTCGCGCACCATGGCCAGGGCGTGGCGGTCGTTCTCGGCCAGGTAGTCGGTGACGCCGCTGATGCTGCTGTGCATCTGGGCCCCGCCCAGGGTCTCGCGGTCGACGTCCTCGCCGGTGGCGGCGAAGGTCAGCTCCGGCCCGCCCAGGTGCAGATAGCCCTGTTCGCGGACGATGATGGTGATGTCGCACAAGGCCGGCACGTAGGTGCCGCCGGCGGTGCAGGCCCCGTGCACCACCGAGATCTGCGGGATGCCCTCGGCCGATTGCCGGACCAGTTGGTTGAAGACGCTGCCGTACTGGCCGACGTCGGGGAAGATGCCGGGCTGTTCGGGCAGGTTGGCGCCGCCGCTGTCGACCAGGGTGATGTTGGGCAGGCGGTGCTGCCAAGCGATCTTCTGTGCGCGGACGTGTTTCTTGGCGGTCATGGTGTAGTAAGTGCCGCCCTTCACCGGGGCGTCGTTGGCGATGATCATGCAGCTGACGCCGCCGACCTGGCCGATGCCGGTGATGATGCCGGCGCCGGGGGGGACGCTGTCGTACATGTCGATACCCGCCAGTTCGCCCAGTTCCAGGAACGGCGAGCCCGGGTCCAGCAGCACGTCGACCCGGTCCCTGGGCAACAGCTTGCCCAGGCTTTCGTGGCGGTCGCGGGCGCGCTGGCCCATGCCCTCGTACTCGCTGCGTCGACGGTGCAATTGGGCGATCAACCCGGCATAGGCGTCGCGGTTGCGCCGGAATTCCTCGCCGCCCGTGGCGACGTGGGACTGCAGCACGCTCATCGCCGCGCGATTCCGGTAGGCAGACCGGCGATGGGCTCTCGATGGTCGCTGGCGATGGACCGTTGCATGATTTTCCATTACCCTTATTTCTAACGAACAGTAGTTAGAAAAATGGCTCGCGGCAAGGCGAGGCGTTGGGACGGGCATGAAGAAATCCGAAGCCAGCCGCCGGCGCATCCTGGATGCCGCCGCCAAGATGTTTCGCGACAAGGGCTATGCCGCGACTACCCTGAACGACATCGCCAGGCTGGCCAGGATGCGGGCGGCCAGCATCTACTACCACTTCGAGTCCAAGGACAGCCTGTTCGCCGAGGTGATGGATATCGGTATCGACCGCATCCACGACCAGGTGCGCCGGGCGGTTGCCGCATTGCCGGACGGCGCCAGCCACCGCCGGAAGGTCCACACGGCCATCGAAACCCACCTAGCGACGCTGTTGAAACACAGCGACTACACCGCCGCCAACATCATCAATTTCGGCCTGGCGCCGGCGCCCATCCGCCGCCGCCATCGCGGCCGGCGCGAGGCCTATGGCGATTACTGGCGGGAGCTGCTGGGGGCGGCCCAGGCGGCCGGCGCCATCCGCCCCGGCGTCGACCTCAGCCTGTTCCGCCTGTTCGTCATCGGCGCCCTGAACTGGTCCCAGGAATGGTACCGGCCCAAGGGCAAATCGATCGCCGAACTGGCCGATGACGTCACCGCCATGGTCTTCGACGGCGTCGCCGGCGAGGGGTAAGATGCCACCTGACGGCTGGCATCATGGGGGAGCGAGATGGCGGACCGAAGCTTCGATTTGGCCGAAAGTTACGTGCATCTGACCGACGGGCCCGAGGCCCGGCAACTGGTGGTCGATGACGCCTTCTGGGCCGAGATCGGCAACCGTCCCGAATTGCACGGCGGCCGCCTGGTGACCTTGCACCACCTCGACCAGACCTGGCCGAACTGGGAGATGCATCCCGCGGGTGACGAGATCGTCTGCCTGCTGTCCGGGGCGGTGGATCTGATCCTGCAGGGCGCCGAGGGTGACGAGGTGATCGCCCTGCGCGGCCGGTCAGCCTGCATCGTGCCGCGGGGCGTCTGGCACCGGGCGGTGGTACACCAGCCCGGCGACGTTCTGCACATCACCCGGGGCGAGGGGACGGAGCACCGCCCCGTCTAGAAAACCAACGGCACCAGCAGCCAGGCCAGGCCGCTGACGGCGGCGACGCCGATCAGGTTCAGCCAGACGCCGGCCCGCACCATCTGCGGCACGCTGACCAGGCCGGCGCCGTAGACGATGGCGTTGGGCGGCGTCGCCACCGGCAGCATGAAGGCGCAGCTGGCGGCCATGGCGGCCGGCACCACCAGGGCCATCGGGCCGTGGCCCGTCGCCGTCGCCAGGGCCGCCACCACCGGCAGGAAGGCGGCCGTGGTGGCGGTGTTGGAGGTCAGTTCGGTCAACAGGATGATGACGGCGGCGACCAGGGCGATGACCGCCAGGTGCGGCCATTGGCCGAACACCTCCAGGCCGTGGCCGATCCAGTCGGCCAGGCCGCTGCGGCTGACCGCCGCCGCCAGGCTGAGGCCGCCGCCGAACAGGATCAGGGTACCCCAGGGCAGGCCCTGGGCCGCCCGCCAGTCCATCAAGAATCCCTCCCGGCCGCCGCCGGCGGGGATCACGAACAGCAACAGGCCGCAGGCCACGGCGATGCCCGGATCGCTGAGGCCGTCCAGGTAGGGCAGATCCTCCAGCAGCGGCCTGGTGATCCAGAGCAGCGCCGTCAGGACCGCCACCGCCGCCACCCGCCCTTCCGGGCCGCGCAACGGTCCCAGCTTGGCCCGTTCGACGGTGATGCTGGCGGTATCGGCCACCGCGTGGTCGTGCAGCGGGTAGGCCAAGCGGGTCAGCACCAGCCAGCTCAGGGGCAGCATCACCAGGACCAGCGGCAGGCCGAGGAGCAGCCAGCGGGCGAAGCCGATGTCGGTGTTGAAGTTCTCGGCCATGAAGGCGGCCAACAGGGCATTGGGCGGCGTGCCGATCAGGGTGCCGATGCCGCCGATGCTGGCGGCATAGGCCAGGCCCAGCATCAGGGCGATGCCCAGGTTGCGGTGGCGTTGATCCAGGGCTTCGGGCGTTATCGTGCCGATCACCGAGGCGGCGATCGGCAACATCATCATGGTGGTGGCGGTGTTGGAGATCCACATGCTGAGGAACGCCGTCGCCGCCATGAAGCCGGCGACCAGATGGGCCGGCCGGGTACCCACCCGGCCGACGATGTTGAGGGCGATCCGCCGGTGCAGGCCCCAGCGTTGCATGGCGAAGGCGATCAGGAAGCCGCCGAGAAACAGGAAGATCAGCGGGTTGGCGTAGGGCGCGGCACTCTGCCGGATGCCACCGGCGTCCAGCAGCGGAAACAGGGCCAGCGGCAGCAGCGCCGTCGCCGGCACCGGGATCGCCTCGGTCGCCCACCAGATCGCCATCATCAGGCCGACCGCCGCCACCCGCCAGGCCATTGGCGCCATGCCGTCGGGTGCCGGCGCCAGCAGCATCGAGAGGAGCACCAGCGGCCCCAGGGCCAGGCCGATCCGCCGCGCCCGTTGTCCCGGCGTCGGTTGGTCGTCCGGCGCTTCGGCCATCGCTATTCTTCGTCCGCTTCGTGGTTCGGACGCAGATAGATCGCCCAATAGGCCAGGGCCACGAACACACTGCCGCCGACGATGTTGCCCAGGGTCACCGGCACCAGGTTGGCGATCAGCGCCGGCACCGTGGCGCCGGGCAGGCCCTGCAGCATGGCCACCGGGATCAGGTACATATTGGCCACCGAATGCTCGAAACCCAGGGCCACGAAGGCGGAGATCGGGAAGATGATGGCGAGGATCTTGCCGGTCACGGTATGGGCGGCGAAGCACAGCCAGACCGCCAGGCAGACCAGGGCGTTGCACAGCACACCGCGAAAGAACGCCTCGCTGACGGATAATCCAAGCTTGCCTTCGGCGATGGCCGTGGCGGTCGCCGCCATGGCGCCGCCGCCGCCCTGCATGATGCCGGAGCCGTGCACCAACAGGGCGATGAAGACGGCGCCGGCGAAGTTGGCGAGGTAGACCAGGAGCCAGTTGCGCAACACCTGGGCGCCGGTGATCTTGCGCTCGGCCCAGGCCATGACGATCAGGTTGTTGCCGGTGAACAACTCCGCCCCCGCCACCACCACCAGCACCAGGCCCAGGGAAAAGGCCACCCCGCCCAGCAGCCGGCTGGGGCCGTAGCCCAGGCCATGCTCGGTCATCACCAGGGTGAAGAAGGCCGCGCCCAGGGCGATGAAGGCGCCGGCCAGGGTGCCCAGCGCCAGGGTCGGCAACAGCGGCTGGCGCGCCTTCCTGACACCGACGGTTTCCACCAGCAGGGCGATTTCCGCCGGCGCATAGGCATCCAGTTGATTGCGCGGCGCGGCGTTGTCCTCGACCATCGTTTGCTCCCGACCGGTATCGGCTTTCATTCCAACACCATTCTGCCATCGCATTGTCGGGCGATGACGGCGTTGGTGGTTGATGCTAGTCAATTGCACCCGCGCCGTCGCCGATCATGATTTCCCGGTATGCGCCCGAAACTGAAACGCAGCCTGTCCCTGCCGCTCTTGACCCTGTACGGCCTGGGCACCACGGTCGGCGCCGGCATCTATGTGCTGCTGGGCAAGGTGGCCGGCGCTGCCGGCCCACTGGCGCCGGTGTCGTTCATCGTCGCCGGCGCGCTGGCCGCCCTGACCGCCTTCAGTTTCGCCGAATGGGCCGGCCGGCTGCCGAAAAGCGCCGGCGAGGCGGTGTATGTGGATGCCGGGCTGCGCTGGCGGGGCATGGCCATCGTCGTCGGCCTGGCGGTGGCTGCCTCGGGCATCGTCTCGGCCGCCGCCATCAGCGTCGGCGCCTCGGGCTACCTGCAGCAGTTCCTACCGCTGCCGCGGCCGGCGCTGATCGTCTTGGCGGTGCTGGTGCTGGGCGCCATTGCCGCCTGGGGGATTGGCGAATCGGTGCGCATCGCCGCCCTGTTCACCGTCGTCGAGGTCGCCGGTCTGGTGCTGGTGATCTGGGCCGGCGGCCTGGCCATCGACGATCTGCCGGCCGCCCTCGGCCGCCTGACCGAGGCGTCCTGGTCGGATGCCTGGCTCGGCGTCTGGGCCGGCTCGGTGCTGGCCTTCTTCGCCTTCATCGGCTTCGAGGACATGGTCAACGTCGCCGAGGAGGTCAAGGACGTCGCGCGGGCGATGCCGCGGGCGATCATCCTGACCCTGGCGGTCACCGGCCTGCTCTACGTCATGGTGGCGACGGTGGCGGTGCTGGCGGTGCCGCCCCGGGAGCTGGCGGCCAGCGGGGCGCCGCTGGCGGTGATCTATCAGGCCGGGATTGGTGGTTCGCCGCTGCTGATCGTCGCCATCGCCAGCGTCGGCACCCTGAATGGCGCCCTGATCCAGGTGATCATGGCCTCGCGGGTGCTCTACGGCCTGAGCCAGCAGGGCTGGCTGCCGGCATTCCTGGGCACCGTGCACGCCCGCACCCGGACGCCATTGCTCGCCACCGGTTTGGCCGCCGGCCTGGTGCTGCTGCTGGCCCTGGCCTTCCCGATCGAGGCCCTGGCGGAGGCCACCTCGTTGATCGTCCTGAGCATCTTCACCCTGGTCAACCTGGCCCTGTGGCGCCTCAAGCGGCGCGGCGACGGCCCGCCGCCCCTGGGCCTGGTGGTGCCGGAATGGCTGCCCTTGGTCGGTTTCCTGGTCAGCGGCTTCTTCGCCGGCGCCGAGCTGCTGCGGCTGCTGGGCGGGTTGGTGTAAGAGGGATTCAGGGGAATTTCTCCAGAATTAAGGGGACACCATTTTGTCTCTTCCAGATACGGACGACACAAACCCGAGGCCGGCATGGTGTCCCCTTAATTCTGGAGAAATTCCCCTGAATCCCCTAGTGCGAGGTCCCCGCCGAATAGGTGATCTTGTTGTAGACGTTGTATTTGCCGACCGGCTTGTTCATCGGCAGCCGTTTGACCTCCCTAAAGGTGGCGGCGTCGTAGATCACCAGGGCGCCCTTCGGGTCCCAGACCGAGACCAGGGCGTATTTGCCGTCCCGGGTGAACTCGACATGGGCGTTGGTCTTGCCCGGCGCCGGGTTGACCGTGTGGACGATCTCCAGCGTCCGCTTGTCGATGATGTGCAGGAGGTCCCGGTGCGGGCCGAAGAACACGTCGGTCCAGGCGTAGGGCGTGTTCTCGTGGCTGCGCATGAAGAAGCCCGGCCCCTTGGTCGGGATGCGCTTGATGGTCTTGTGTTCCTCCAGGTCGATGACGCTGATCATCCCCTCCTTCAGGTGCGGCGTCGCCATCACCAGGCGGCCCTGGTAAGTCCAGGTGATGCCCGAGCCCAGGTGCGGCAGCCCGGCCAAGTCCAGTTTGGCGATCTGCCGGCGCACGTCGAGATTGACCACCACGCCGTGCTGGCCGTCGCGGGCGGCGCCGATCACCTCGGCATAGCTCGGGTCGAAGAAGAAATCGTCCAGGTAGCCGTTGAGCCTGATGCGGCGGATCGAGAACAGGCCCTGATCGACCACCATGCCCTCCTCCTGGCCCTTGCGGTAGCTGTGCACGAAACCGCCGTAGATCGGCGGCGCGTCCGGGTCGTAGGTCAGCTCCCAGATCTCCTTCATGTCCTTCAGGGCGGCGATGAAGCTGGTCCGCGGCGGCGCGTTGTAGACGGCGGAGACCCGCGAGGTACGGCCCTTGCCGTCGCCGACCGGGATGACCTCGTGCAGTTTCAGGGTCTCGGCCTCCAATACCAC
Source organism: Alphaproteobacteria bacterium (assembly GCA_030746635.1). Taxonomy (GTDB): domain Bacteria; phylum Pseudomonadota; class Alphaproteobacteria; genus JASLMH01. The sequence goes on from JASLMH010000104.1 coordinate 13,444, forward strand.
CAGGCTGTGCGGCAGGTAGTTGCCGACCATCACCCACTTGCCGTCGGAGGAGACGGCGATGTTGCGGGTGTTGATGCCGGCGCGGACTTCCGCCACCGCCGTCAGGTTGTGCAAATCGTACTTCGAGACCCAGCCGTCGCGGGAGCCGAGGTAGACGAAACGGCCGTCCGGCGAGTACTTGGCGCCGCCGTGCAGGGCAAAGCGGGAGGGGAAGCGCCAGATCGGCTCGAAGCGGTCGCCGTCCAGGATCGTGACGTGGTGGTCGCCGGCCTCGACCACGGTGAACAGGTTCAACGGGTCGGCCCCATGCCGCGGCCTATCGGGCAGCTCCTTCGGATCGGCGTGGACCACGTGGCTGGCGCGGATCTCCGCCGCGCCCCAGATCGGCATCTTGGCCAGGGGCGTGTAGATATGGCCGACCAGGGCGGCGATCTGGCCCTTGCTCAGGATTTCGCCGAAGGCCGGCATCTGGCTGGCCGGTTGACGTTTGGCGATCACCCGATGGGCCTTTTTCTTGCGTAGCCGGCGCAGGTTCTCCGGCAACAGGGCCGGTCCCATGCGGCCCAGGCGGTCGGCGCCATGGCATTCGGCGCAGTGCTGTTGGTACAACGCCTGGGCGTCCGGCGCCGCGACCGCCGTGGTCGGCGCCGTGACGACCAGTCCCGCCGTCGCCAGGGCCGCCGCGAGAATTCTGCCGTGCACCATGTTGATCCCCATCAGTCCGCTCCGAATTTTCAGGATAATCCGCCCCGGCGTCGGCGGCTTTGACGGCGGACAAGTCCGCGCGCGTCGGCGCTGAAGTCGTCGTGATCGCGGTTTGCTCGCCGCCCTGCCGGAAACCCGGTAGACTTGCCAATCCTATTCTGACCCGGGGAGTAGCCGATATGTGCGAACGGCGAGTTCGGCAATTGGTTGGTTTGCCGCTGGGTTTGGCGGCGGTACCAGCGATATCCTCGATGGCAAAGGCCCACGATGGGGGCGACCATCCGGGTTACGGCATGCACGGAATGATGTGGGACGGCGGTTGGATGATGATGGGCCCGATCACCATGCTGATTTTCCTCGTCATCGCGGTCGTGGTGATCGTGATGGTGGTGCGCTGGCTGGGCGGGTCCGGGTCGAACGCCGGCGGCGGTTCGGCCGAGGCGAAGAGCGCGCTGGCCATCCTCCAGGAACGCTTTGCCCGGGGTGAAATCGACGCCGAGGAGTATCAGGAAAGAAAGCGTCTGCTGGAGGAATAGGCCCCGGCACCCAGGTTGCTCCGGTTGTCGGATCGGCGATGCCCGGATAGCATCGGCCCGCTGTTGATCGCAGTGACGTCCGGATTAGGAAATCGCCATATGTATCGTCGTGGTTTCGTCCTCAGCCTCGTGCTGTTCCAGTTGTTGTTCGCCGCCTCCGCCGTCCGGGCCGACGAGCGTTATATCGTGGTCGCCTCGACCACCTCGACCGAGAACTCCGGGCTGTTCGGGCATCTGCTGCCGCAATTCACCGCCGCCAGCGGCATCCAGGTGCGTATCGTCGCCGTCGGCACCGGCCAGGCCATCCGGCTGGCCCGGGGCGGCGACGCCGACGTGCTGCTGGTCCACCACGAACCGTCGGAAGAGGCGGTCGTGGCCGACGGCTTCGGCCTGCGCCGCCATGACCTGATGTACAACGATTTCGTCATCGTCGGACCGAAGGCCGATCCGGCCGGCATCAGGGGCCTGGCCTCGGCGCCCGACGCCCTGCGCCGCGTCGCCGAGGCCCGGGCGCCGTTCGTCAGCCGGGGCGACGACAGCGGCACCCACAAGGCCGAGGATCGGTTGTGGGGACTTTCCGGGATCGACCAGAAGGCCGCCTCGGGGACCTGGTATCGCGAACTGGGCTCGGGCATGGGGGCGACCCTGAACACCGCCGCCGGCCTGGCCGCCTATACCCTGGCCGATCGCGGCACCTGGATCGCCTTTCGCAACCGGCAGGACCTGGACCTGCTGGTCGAGGGCGACGCCCGGCTGTTCAATCAATACGGTGTCATCCTGGTCGATCCGGCGAAACACCCGCACACCAGGGCGGTCGAAGGGCAGTCCTTCGTCGACTGGCTGATCGGCCCGGCCGGGCAGAAGGCCATCGCCGACTACAAGCTGCATGGCCAGCAACTGTTTTTCCCGAATGCCGCGCGCGCTGGTGGCAGCTAGGATCATCCCATTCTTTTCTGATTTGCCCATCACGGAGGATTTGTCGTGCCGAGTATCACGGTGAACGGTGTTGAACTGGAGTACCAGACCTGGGGTGCCGGCAACGACCAGCCGCTGTTGCTGGTCGGCGGCCTGGGCGTGCAGCTCATCAAATGGACCAAACCCTTCATCGATGCCCTGGTCGAGCGCGGCTTCCACGTCGTCGCCTACGACAGCCGGGACGTCGGCCTGTCGACCAAGTTCGACGATTGGGGGCTGGCCGACATCCGCGCCGCCTTCAAGCAGGCCCGCGCCAAACAGCCGGTCGCGGCGCCCTACACCCTGGAAGACATGGCCCGAGACGGCGTTGAATTGATCCACGCCCTGGGCCTCGACCGGGCGCATATGGTTGGCGGCTCGAACGGCGGCGCCATCACCCAGGTCATGGCCATCGAACATCCGGACGCCGTCGCCACCATGGTCTCGATCATGGCCACATCGGGCCGGCGCGGCCTGCCGCGGCCGGTGGGCGAGGCCGAGAAATGGCTGGAGCGGCCGCGCAACCCCTCCGGCACCCGGGAAGGCGCCATGGACGAGGCGGTGACGACGGCGCGGATCATCGGCAGCCCGGCCTACCCGGAGGACGAGGTCAGCCTGCGGGCCGAGGCGGCGCGCCAGTACGACCGCTGTTTTTATCCCGCCGGCAACAGCCGCCACCTCCTGGCCAGCATCGCCTCCGGCGATAGCCGGGTGGCCCGCCTGGGCGAGATCGCGGCGCCGACCCTGGTGATCCACGGCCGCGAGGACACCCTGGTGCCGCTGGCCTGCGCCGAGGATGTCAGCAACTCGATCCCCGGGGCCGGGATCCTGGTGCTCGACGGCATGGGCCACGACTACCCCGAAGCCCTGGTCGGCGTCATGGCCCACGCCATCGCCGAGAACGCGGCCAAGAAGCCGGTCTGAATTGGCCGGCGCGAGGTAGTTCCGGGGACAGGATTCAAATCCTGTCCCCGGAACTACCTCGCTCAGCAGCCGCAGTCGGCGACCAGGCTGTCCCAGTTCCGGGGCAGTTCGACCGCCTTGGTGGTCGGCTTGACGTAGACGCTGTGGAAGCCCATCAGCCGGTTGCGGCCCGGCTCGCCGCAGACGATCAGGTGCAGGATGTCGGGGCTGGGCAGCAGCCGCACCAACTCGTCGTCGCCGACCAGGAACTCCTCGGGGAACAGGCCCTGCTTGACCTTTTCCTCGATGGTGAAGTCCTGGGCGAAGCTGAACCGGGTGTGCCATTCCAGCTCCCGCCTGGTCACCCGGGCGTTCTCGTACAGGTAGTCGCGCACGTCCTGCTTCGAATAACCCCCATCGGCCAGTGATCGGGCGATCGGCGGCGTCAATAGCAGGGTGATCATGTGGCGGAAGCCGTCCGGCCCCCGTTCCGGCAGGCAGTGCAGGATGGTTTTCTTGTAGATCTCCCGGCAGAGCAGCTCCAGGGTGACCTGGGCGCCCGATTTCTCGGCCCGGCTGTGCGGGGCGGGCGGGTAGCCCCAGATCATGCTGCCGCCGGCGGTGACGGTGCTCTCATCCGCCCGGAAGCCGTGTTCCACGTGGAACGGCGGCCAGGGGCTGGCCGCCTCGTTCTCGGCCAGGGCGAACGGCGTCTGATAGCCGAAGGTGCCGAGATAATTCCGGCCCGGCCGGTAGCCGGCGATGTTGCGCACGATCAGGCCCAGGGCCCGGCCAATCGCCGGGTTGGGGCCGCGCGAGATCAACTGGCCGCGGCTTTCGATGCCCAGTTGGCCGACGATCGGGCCGTTGATCAGCAGATACGGCACCAGGGTGCCGGTGGTGCCGATGTTGCCCAGGTTGTAGTGCGCATCGCCGATCGCCTGCACGGCGGCGATCAGGAGCGGCATATGCTCCGGTTTGCAACCGGCCATCACGCCGTTGGCGGCGATGTTCAGCGGCATCGCCGCCAGGTTGGCCTGGGGCAGCACGGCGATCACCTCGTCCGCCGCCCGATCGGTGAAACGGAGGAATCCCGCTACCCGCTCCGGCGTCGGCGGCACGATAGCCAGGCCGTCGCTCCATTCCTGCGCGGCGAAGTGCCGGTTGATCTCGTCCAACCCGCCTTCGAACACTACCCGGCCCGGGTCGGCCTCCGCCGGACCGGCCTCCCGATCGCCGTTGCCCGGCCCGGTCAGACCGGCGACGATCTGCTCGAACAGGGACGTCCGGATGGTCGCCTCGATCTCCTCGGGCGCCTGGATGCCGATGGCGACGGGGTATTCCGCCACCGCCAGATCGGCCAGGCCGTCGGCCTGGGCCGCCAGCCGGGCGGCCTCGCTGAACCCGGTGATGGTCACGGCGACCCCGGGGATGTCTTCGGCTTCGGCGTTCACTACCGACCGCACCACGGCGGGCGTGCAGGTGCCTCAGCCGCCGTTCCCCGCGATCACCGCATCGCAGCCCTTGTCCCGGGCCAGGGCGATCATT
>JASLMH010000105.1 GCA_030746635.1 Alphaproteobacteria bacterium
CGCCTTACATTCATCACCCAGGTTGCCGGCCTAACCGCCGCGCAGGCGCGCGGTCTCGGCCGGATCAACGCTGCCGTCGTCGTTCAGGGCGACGCCGTACAGCTGCCGCGCCGCGTCCGCCGACACCATGCCGTCGCGCACGTCGAGGGCGACCCGCTCGGGATCCCGCGCGAAGGGATCGCCATAGCCGCCGCCGCCCGGCATCTCCAGCATCAGCCGATCGCCCGAGGGGATCGGCTGAGTGCCCTTCTGCCGCAATTCCTTGCCCGACCGCAGATAGACCTCGCCGGTCCAGCCGTCGCCGCCGCCGGCCCGGCCGCGCGGTGGGTGATGGACCCGATCGAATGTGGCGGCGATGGCGAACGGCGCGCCCTCGGCGTTGGAGATCTCCATCACCTGGCCGGTGCCGCCGCGGAAGCGGCCCGGGCCGCCGGAATCGGTGCGGTATTCCTTGCGCCAGACGACGATCGGCGCGATCGACTCGTTGATCTCCACCGGCGTGTTGCGGACGCCGGACGGAAAGGCGGTGGCCGACAGGCCGTCCTTGCTCGGCCGGGCACCGGCGCCGCCGGTATGGAACAGATTGATCGCGAACGGCGTCGCATCGCCGAAATCCTCCTCCGGCACCAGGCCGTGACCACCCATCAGGTTGGGGTTCCACAGGCACGAGGTGCCCTCGGCCGGGGCGCGATCGGCGATCGCCTGATGCAGGCAGCCCATGACCACGTCGGGCAGCATCTGGCCGGTGACGTGGCGCGCCGCCACGGCGCAGGGATGCGGCGCATTGAGGATCGAGCCCTCGGGCGCCGTCACCCGCACCGCCGACAGGGAGCCGGCGTTGTTGGGCACCATCGGGCCGACCAGGCAGCGCACCCCGAACGAGGCATAGGCCTGGGTATAGGTGATCGGCACGTTGATGCCGAAATTGGACACCGGCGATGTACCGGCGAAATCCACCGCGATGCCGTCGTCGGCGATGGTCAGGGCGGCGACCAGCTCCAACTCCTTGTCGTAGCCGTCGACCGTCATGGCGTTGTGATAGGTGCCCCGGGGCAGCTTGCGGATTTCCTCCAGCATCGCCTGATGCGAGGTCTCGACCATGTGGCGGCCCAAATCGTCGATCTGTTCGAGATCGAACTCCTCCAGCATTTCGACCAGCCGCCGGCAGCCGATTTCGTTGCAGGCGGTCAGGGAATACAGGTCGCCCTCGACCTGGACCGGCTCGCGCACGTTGGCGCGGACGATGTCCATGACGACTTCGTCCATCGTGCCCTCGCGGGCCAGCGGCAGGATCGGCAGGTACAGGCCCTCGTCGAACACCTGCCGCCCGTCGGCACCGAAGCCGATGCCGCCAACGTCGACGACATGGGTGGTCGAGGCGAACAGGGCGATCATCCGGCCGTTGTGAAAGGTCGGCGTCACCACGGTGAAATCGTGCAGGTGGCCGGTGCCCAGCCAGGGATCGTTGGTGACATAGACATCACCCGGCCGCATGCTTCGCGGCGGGTATTTCTCCAGGAAGAAGCCGACCGAGGCCGCCATGGCGTTGATGTGTCCGGGCGTGCCGGTCACCGCCTGGGCCAGCATCCGGCCCTCGGTATCGAACACCCCGGCGGAAAGATCGCCGGCTTCCCGGGCGGCGGTGGAGAAGGCGGTGCGGATCAGGGTCTGCGCCTGTTCCTCGACGATGGCGATCAGGCGGTTCCACATGATCTGGGTCTGAATGTCGGAAAGCGCTGAATTCTTCGTCATGACGATGCCCCTTCCTGGCTGTCCTTGCGGCTGAGCTCGATATGGCCGGCGGCGTCGATGCGGCCATCGAAGCGGTCGGAGACGACGGTGGTGGTCTGATCCTCGACGATCAGGGCCGGGCCGGCCAGCGCCATGCCGGGCTGTAGATCCCCCCGCCGGTAGACCGGCGCGGTGGTGTAGTCGGCCACCTCCGTATCGAACAGGGTGCGCTCGCCCACAGCCGCCGGCGCGGCCGCCGCCGCCACCGCCGCCATCGGCACCGGCGCCGGCACCCGGCTGGCCACGGTCAGGGCCCAGGTCAGGATTTCCACCTGCATGCCCGGGATGATCCGGCCGAACAGGTCCTCGTAGGCACGATCGTAGGCCGCCGTCAGGCCGCCGGCGTCGTCCGCCGTCAGCGGCCGGTTCGGTACCGGCACGGTGATCTCGTGACCCTGGCCGACATAACGCATGTAGGCGATGCGGCTTTCCTCGAGCTCGGCGGCCGGCGCGCCGGCCTCGACGATGGTCCGCGCTTCCGCCTGCATCTCCGCCAGCATGGCGTTGATCGGCCCCGGGTCGAAATCAGCCAAACGGATGTAACGGCTGCGCACCACCTCGTAGGACACCGGCGCCCGCAGGAAACCGATGGCCGAGCCGACGCCGGCACCGGCCGGCACGATGACCCGCCGCATGCCCAGCTTTTCGGCCATCCGGCAGGCATGCAGCGGCGCCGCGCCGCCGAAGGCGATCAGGGTGCGGTCGGCCAGGTCCTTGCCCTGTTCGACGGCGTGCACCCGGGCGGCGTTGGACATGTTCTCGTCGACCATCTCGCTGACCGCCAGGGCGGCCAGCGGACGCTGCAGGTTCAGATCGCCGCCGATCGCCAGATCCAGCGCTTCACCGGCCCGATCGGGCAGCAGCTCGACCGAGCCGCCGGCGAAGCCCTCGGGCGCGATGCGCCCCAACACGACGTCCGCGTCGGTCACCGTCGCCGCCTCGCCGCCGCGGCCATAGCAGGCCGGGCCCGGCTCCGATCCGGCGCTGTCGGGTCCGACCTGGACCCGGCGCATGGCGTCGACCCGGGCGATGGAGCCGCCGCCGGCGCCGATCTCGACCATCTCGATCACCGGGATCCGCAGCGGCAGGCCGCTGCCCTTAATGAACCGGTACTGGCGGTCGACCTCGAAGGTACGGGAGGTCTGCGGCCGGCCCCGGTCGATCAGGCAGATCTTCGCCGTGGTACCGCCCATGTCGTAGGACAGCACCTGCTCCAGGCCGCAGGCCTGGGCGATCTGGCCGGCCAGGATGGCGCCGCCGGCCGGGCCGGATTCGACCAGCCGGATCGGATGCGCCACCGCCGTTTCGATGGTGGTCAGGCCACCGCCCGAGGTCATCAGGTAAAGCGGGCAGACGGCGCCTTCCGCCCGCAGGCGCGCCGACAGGCCATTCAGATAACCGGCGATCATCGGCTGCACGTAGGCGTTGGCGGCGGCGGTCGACATCCGCTCGTACTCGCGGATCTCCGGGCAGACCTCGCTGGACAGGGTCAGCGACAGATCGGGCAGCCCTGCTTGCAGCAGCTCCGCCACCCGGCGCTCGTGGTCCGGGTTGGCGTAGGCGTGGATCAGGGCGATGGCGGCGCTTTCGACCCCCTGGTCCCGCAGCTGGGGCACCAGGGTCTCGACGCTGGCCTCGTCCAGATCGATCAGCACTTCGCCCCGGGCCGATATCCGCTCGGTCACCGGCAGGCGCAAATAGCGGGGCACCAACGGCACCGGCTTGTCGATGTTGATGTCGTATTGCTCGAAGCGGTGCTCGTAGCCCATCTCCACCGAATCGCGGAAGCCCTCGGTGACGATCAGGGCGGTGCGGGCGCCCGTGCGCTCGATCACCGTGTTGGTCGCCAGGGTGGTGCCATGGATGACCAGGGTCAGGTCGGCCGCCGCGATGCCGGCCTCGGGCAGGACGGCGCGGACCGCCTGCATCACCCCCTCCTCCGGTTCGGCGGTGGTGGTCAGGACCTTGCGGGTATACAGCGCCCCGCCGGCCTCCAGCGCGACATCGGTGAAGGTGCCGCCGATATCGACGGCCAGACGGGCGGACGAAGTGGTGTCGTTCATTGTTGGCAAACCATCATGGGACTAAGACGACAGGCGGGGCCTTGTACCATAGGGCGGCGGCGGCGGCGGACAAAACATCAAACCACGGCGGCCTCGCGGAGCGGCCGCCCCGCGGGGATGCGGGCGTAGTCGAAGGCGGAGAGATCCAGGCCGCGATAGCCGCCATGTACGATCAGCTCGGCGGTGGCCCGCCCGACGGCCGGCGACTGCTGGATGCCGTGGCCGGAAAAGCCGTTGCAGAACAGGATGCCGGCGACGTCGGGATGGCCACCCAGGATCGCGTTCTGATCGAAGGTATTGTAATCGTACAAGCCGGCCCAGGCGCCCGACAGCTTGATCGCCTCGAACGCCGGCACTCGGTGCGCCAGCGTCGGCCAGACCACTTCGTCGAACAGTTGGTAGTCCAGTTCGAAATCGTCGCAATCGGGATCCTGGTCGGCCGGCGGCGAGACCAGACCCAGGTATTGTCCGCCCTCGGGCCGGAAGCCGACGCCGCGTGGATCGATGGTCAGCGGCATATGGCTCAAATCCTCGCGGCAATCGTAGACATAGGTCATCCGCTTGCGCGGCCGCACCGGCAGGTCGATGGCGGCGGTGGCCGCCAGGCGGCCGGCGTTCCAGCCGGCGGCGTTGACCACCGTGCCGGCCGACAGCGCCTCGTCGTCGCCCAGCCTGACGCCAATGACACGGTTGCCCAGCCGTTCCAGCGCCGCCACCTCCGCCGTCAGATAATCCACGCCGAGATCGCGCGCCTTGCGGCGGAAGCCGTGCAGCACCGCATGCGGGTCCAGCCAGCCCTCGTTCTCGTAGCCGAAGCTACCGGCGGCGATGCCGTCCAGGTTCAGCCAGGGGAACCGCCCGGCCAGTTCGGCCGGCGCCAGCAATTCCACCGTGGCGCCCAGCCCGGCCTGGGCCTGGTGGCTGCGCCGCAACTGCGCCAGGCCCCGCTCCGAGGCCAGGAACAGATAGCCCTGTTCGCGAAACGACAACTCGGGTCCCTCGCCTTCGACCGCCAGGATGTCCGGCGCGGCCCGAAAGAACGGCAGGCTGAACTGGGCGATCCGGATGTTCTCGGGCGTCGAAAACTGCTGGCGGACGCCGCCCCAGGAGCGGGTGGTTGAGCAGAATTCATAGCTGGGGTCGCGTTCGATCACCAACACCCGGCCGTCGAAGGCCGGATCGGCGGCGGTGAAATAGGCGATGGCGCTGCCCATCACCCCACCGCCGGCGATGATCACGTCATACGGCTTTTGCATGCCGGCCAGATTAGCGCCAAGCCTGTCGCCATGTCATGCTAGCGCGGAAGGTGTCGTGGAGGAGTGGGCGATGAGTGCGATACGCGAAGTGGCCACCGGCTTGCGGTTTCCCGAAGGGCCGGTGGCCTTGCCCAACGGCGATGTGCTGGTGGTCGAGATCGCTCGCGGCACCCTGTCGCGGGTCCTCCCGGACGGCCGCATCGAGGTCGTGGCGGAAACCGGCGGCGGCCCCAACGGCGCCGCCATCGGCCCCGACGGCGCCTGCTATATCTGCAACAACGGCGGTTTCCGATGGCACGAGAAGGGCCCGCACCTGTTCCCGGGCTTTCAGGCGGAGGACTATGCCGGCGGCCGCATCGAGCGGGTCGATCTGGATACCGGCGAGGTCGAGGTGCTGTACCGCGACTGCGACGGCGCACCGCTGTGCGGCCCCAACGACATCGTGTTCGACGCCGACGGCGGCTTCTGGTTCACCGACCACGGCAAGTTCCGGCACCGTGACCGCGACCGCACCGGCGTCTACTACGCCCGGGCCGACGGTAGCTCCATAACCGAGGCGATCTTCCCGGTCGACACGCCGAACGGCGTCGGCCTGTCGCCGGACGAAGAAACCCTCTACGTGGCCGAGACCCACGCCTGCCGGCTCTGGGCCTATCAGATCGCCGGCCCCGGCCAGGTCGTGCGCGGCCAGGGCGAGGCGCCGTGGGAGCCGGGCCGGCTGCTGATGGGGGCGGCCGACTACCGCTTCTTCGATTCCCTGGCGGTGGACGGCGGCGGCAACATCTGCGTCGGCACCATCGTGCGCGGCGGCATCACCGTGATCGCACCGGAGGGCGGCGAGATCGAACACCTGCCGACGCCGGGCGACCGCTACGCCACCAACATCTGCTTCGGTGGCCCCGATCTGCGCACCGCCTACATCACCCTGTCGTCGACCGGCAAGCTGGTGGCCATGGACTGGCCCCGCCCCGGCCTGCCCCTGAACTTCCTGAACAAGTAACTCGTTTCCTAGGGACCGTCCGGCGGCGGTGGTTCGTCGAGCAGGCGGCGGACCTTGACGGCCAGGTCGGCCCGGCGGAAGGGTTTCTCCAGCAGCTCGACGCCGTCGTCCAGGCGTCCCTGGTGGACGATGGCGTTCTCGGTGTAGCCGGACATGTAGAGGACCCGCAGACCCGGCCGCAGGGCCCGGGCCCGATCGGCCAGTTGCCGGCCGCCAATGCCGCCCGGCAGCATCACATCCGTGATCAGCAGATCGATGTCGTCCGCCGTGCCGATCAGCGCCAGCGCCGCCGCGCCGCTGCCGGCCTGCCGCATCCGGTAGCCGAGATCGCGCAGCATGTCGACGGCGACGCCGCGCATGGCGTCGTCGTCCTCGACCAGCATGATGGTCTCGCCCCGGCCGGCGGTGTCGGCAAGCGACCGCCGCCCGACATCGGCCGCCGGCGCATCGCCACCTGCCCGCGGCAGATAGATCTTCACCGTCGTGCCCTCACCCGGCTCGCTATAGATCCGGACATGCCCGCCGGATTGGCGAACGAAGCCGTAGATCATGCTGAGGCCCAGGCCACTGCCCTTGCCGACGTCCTTGGTGGTGAAGAACGGCTCGAACGCCCGTTCGATCAAATCCGGCGGCATGCCGACGCCGGTATCGCTGACCGCCAATTGGACGTATTGACCGGGTTCCACGTCCGCCTCGGCGGCGGCATAGTCGTCATCCAATCGCGCGTTTGCCGTTTCGATGGTCAATCGCCCGCCCGACGCCATGGCGTCCCGGGCGTTGATGGCCAGGTTGAGGATGGCGTTCTCCAGTTGCGCCGGGTCGACTTCGCATTGCCAGAGCCCACCGGCGATCACCGTCTCGACCTCGATCGCCGGGCCCAGGGTGCGCAGCACCAGATCGTGCAGGTCGCCGACCAGGCGGTTGAGGTCGACGCGCTGCGGCACCAGCGGCTGCTTGCGGGAGAAGGCCAGCAGCCGATGCGTCAGGCTGGCGCCGCGCCGGGTCGCCGCCAGGGCGCTGTCGACCAAACCATGCAGGTCGCCGTCGCCGGCCAGGCGGCGCTCCAGCAGCTCCAGGTTGCCCATGATCACCGCCAACAGGTTGTTGAAGTCATGGGCCACGCCGCCGGTCAGTTGGCCGACCACTTCCATCTTTTGCGCCTGGCGCAACTGCTCCTCCAGGTGCAGGCGGTCGGTGATGTCCTGGAACCCGCCCAGGATGGCGGCCTCGCCCTGGTAGGTGATCGCCTGCAGGGAGTGCAGGGTGGAAATGCGTTCGCCGTCGGCCCGGCGCATCTCCAGCGCCGAGTCGACCACCAAGCCATCGTCACCCAAATCCGCCGTCCGGTCGCGGCGTTCGTCGGGATCCCAATAGAAGTCCCTGACGTTGCGGCCCACGAGATCGCCGGCCGGCAGACCCAGGGTCGGACCGACCTTGGGGTTGGCATACAGGATCGTGCCGTCGGCGCGCCGGGTGATGAGCAGCGGCACGGGCGAACTCTCGGCGATGGCGCGAAACTGCAATTCGCTCTCGCGGCGTGCCGCCTCGGCGGCTTTGTGGTCGGAAATGTCCACGATCGCCACCTGCACCGCCGGCCGGCCCAACCAAGTCGTCCGTTGCGCCAGTTGATCGACCCAGAGATGACCGCCGTCGCGGCGCAGTACCTCGAATTCGTAATGATCGGGCGGCTGCTGGCCGTTCTGGCGATCTTGCCGGCGCCGGGCGACCAGGTCCCGGTGATCCGGCGCGATGAGCCCGGCGACCTCGCGGCCGATAAGATCCTCGGCCGCGTAACCCAACATCCTGGCCAATGCATCGTTGGTGAAGACGACGCGATCATCCTGCAAGATGCCGATGCCCTGGATGGACCCCTCGGTCAGCACCCGATAGCGTTCCTCGCTGTCGCGCAACGCCGCTTCGGCCCGCATCTGCTCGCCGATCTCGGTGGCGCTGCAGCGATAGCCGCGAAACCCGCCGTCCTCGTCGAAAACAGGCACGCCGCTGGAACGGATCCAAAGGACCTGTCCATCGTCCCGCCGGAAGGCATAGACGAAGTCGCGAAACGCCTGATGTTGCTTGAGCGTTTGCAGGTGCGGCGCCCAGAGATCCCGGTCATGGTCCACCGGCAGCAGTTCCTCGCGGGTTCGGCCGAAATAGCCGTCCGGCGCGACCCCGGTCAGCCGCGCGAAATTGTCCGAGATCTGGATGTAGCGGAGGTCCGCGTCCAACTCCCAGAACCAATCGGCGCTGGCATTGGCGAAGTCCTGGAACCGGCTTTCGTTTTCCCGCAACGCCAGTTCGGCCTGCTTGCGGACGGTGATGTCGTGAACGACATTCATGGTCCCGGCCCGGCCCTGCCAAACCACCGGCCCGGCGATCACCTCGCTGTGGAAGGTCGTGCCATCCAGCCGTTGATGGCGGCTTTCCGAATAGGGCACCGGTTCGGCCGTTTCGATCGCCTGCCGCCGTCGCTGCAGAACGAACTCGCGTTCATCGGGGTGGACCAGCAACAGGGCATCCATGCCGACCAGGTCCTCGGGCGTCGCGGCGGCGAACATCCGGCAGGCGCGTTGGTTGGCGAACACGATCCGGCCGTCGACCTGGACCAGCGCGGCATCGGGGCTGATCTCGGCCAGGGCGCGATATTGCTGCTCGCTTTCGCGCAGCGCTTCCTCGGCCTGCTTGCGATCGGTGATGTCGACGAACGCCGAGGCCAGGGCCGCTTCGCCAAGGAACGCCATCTTCTGCGCGTTGGCGCGGATCCAATGGTCCGAGCCGTCCCGGAACCGTACGACGCTTTCGAACCCCTGCACTTCGCCCTCTTCGTCCAACCGGCGCAGCAGGTCCTGCCGGGCCGCGGCATCGTAGTAGTCGGGCATCTTCACGCCGACCAGCCGGTCGGCGGCGACGTCCAAGGTTCGCGCGCAGGCCTGGTTGGCATATAGGATGGTACCATCCGACAGGCGCGCGATGACCATCGCCACCGGCGAGGCATCGGCGATTAGGCGAAACCGCTGCTCGGCCCCAGTTGTCTGCTCGGACCGAGAGCCGGCCCGGCGTGCCTGCCGCCGGTCGAATTCGGCACCGGTTCGCTGGCACAGCAGGGCGAAAAACGCATCGGACATGACCTCGCCGAGCATCGGCTTGTCGTCCAGCGCCAACAGGTAGCCTCTTTCGCGGCCATCGAGATCGCTGAACATGCCGCCGCGACAGGCGACAACCCCCAGCTCCGCCAATGCCGAGCCGGCGCCGGCCGCCAGCCAATAGCGGTCCGCCGCGTCGCCACGGCCGGGCGGGTCCTGGCCGAAATTCGTCAGGGCGCGAGCGATGCCGTCATCGGCGTCCGGCGCAGGATGTTGAGCCAGCAATGTGGTCGCCGTCGCCCCGTCCGGCAGTTGGACGACGGCCACCCAACGGCAATCGAGGGCCAGCGCCAGCGCCCCGGCGGCAACCGCGAAGAAGTCGTCACCACCCGGTTCGATGTTTTCCAGCAAACCCAGTGCTTGCGCGACCCGTACGGCCGCCTGCTCGGTCATCGGTACGCCACCCGGTCAACACACCTCCGACATCGGACACCGCGGATATCGACCACAGACGGGGGGCGATATCCGCGTCCGAAACCTAACCTAGAGTATTTTCGATCGGCGCGGTATCACGCCGGCCGGCATCAGCGGATGATGCCGGTGATCTGCTGGCTGATGGCAAGCACCCGGGGGGCGACGTCGTCCAGCCGCTCGGCGGCCTCGATCAGGCCGTTGGCCGAGGCCCCCACCAGGGTCCTGTTGAGGCGGGGCAGGCTGGCGGATTCGACCAGCACCTTGGCCTGTTCGGCGACCATGTCGGCCTCGTCCGCCCGGTCGGCCGGCATTCGGGTGAGGATATCGCGCAGACCGAAGATCAGCTTCTTCAGCTCGTTCTTCTGTCCCTCGTCGGCATTCGGCAGCCCCTCCACCGCCTGATGCACATCCTTCAGCGTCTTCCTGATATTGCTGCCGTCGGCCATGTCGTCTCGCCGTTCTTGTTGTCGCCATCCCGGCGCGGCTGTCTGGAGACCCCCCCGCCGCTACGATTCCATGCGTTTACTTATCACGTTGCGCAGGATTTCGCTCGTCCCGCCGCCGATCGGGCCCAACCGCGCCTCGCGGAACAGCCGCTGCATCTCGCCGGCGACATAGCCGTTGCCGGCCATGATCTGCATGCCCAGATCGGCGACCCGGAAATTGTTCTCGGTGGCGACGATCTTGGCGGTGGTGGTCTCCAATACCGCGTCCTCGCCGGCGTCCAGCATGTCGGCGGCATGATAGGTGGCCAGCCGGGCGGTTTCCGTCAGCATGTGCATATCGGCAAGTTTGTGGGAGACCGCCTGGTATTCGGTGATCGGCTTGCCGAAGGTCCGGCGGGTCGCGGCGAACTCCTGCACCACCTCGAGGATCTTCAGACAATGCCCGGCGGAGGTCGCGGCGAGCAGCAGGCGTTCCTGGTTGAGGCCGCGCATCAGCATCGGCCAGGCGGCGTTCTCCTCGCCCAGGCGCCGTTCGGCCGGCACCCGCACGTCGTCGAGAAACACCTCGTTCGGCAGGCTGGTCCTGGCGCCCAGCGGATCCATCGGACGGACGGTCAGGCCCGGCGTCCGGGCATCCACCAGAAACAGGCTCAAACCCCGGCGGCCGGCCGCCGGATCGGTCTTGGCCGAAACCACCATGAAGTCGGCCACGTGGGCGTTGGTGATGAACACCTTTTGACCGTTCAGCAGGTAGTCGTCGCCGTCGCGGACCGCGCTGGTGCGGATACCGGCCGCGTCCGAGCCGCTGTCCGGCTCGGAATAGGCGATGCACATCTTGAGCTGCCCCTGGATCAGGGGCGGCAGCAATTCGCGGCGAAGCTCCTCCGAGGCATGGTATTGCAGATGGCTGCCGCCATAGATCGCCGTCGTCATGTAGGCCGAGCGAACGCCGTAGTGGTGATAGCCCATGGCCTCGATGAACACCGCCATGTCCCTGTTGCCGGCACCGGCGCCACCATAGGCCTCGGCGATCGGCAGACCCAGCCAGCCGTCGGCGGCCAGGGCCTGGAACGCCTCCTCGGGAAAGGCCGAGGCCGCGTCCAGTTCCTGGATCTTGTCGGCCGGCAGGACCCGGCTCAAAAGGCCCAGCACGTTGTCGCGGATCATGATCTGCTGTTCGCTGAATCCGAAGGTCTTGTAGGGCATCTTTCGTAACTCTCACTCGCTGGTAGGTTTCGCTCGCCGCGTCATGGTTCCCGGCTGGGCCGGAAGGCGCGGGCCCGGGCCTCGGCCTGGTCGATCTGGGCCGGGCTCATCTTCTCGGCCAGCAGTCGGAGGCTGACCGTGGCCTGTTCGACACCGGCCTTCTCCGCCAGCCGCCACCAGGTGAACGCCCGCACCGGATCGGCGCTGACGCCGGCGCCCTGACGATACAAATCGCCGAGGTTGAACATCGCCTGTGGCATCCCCTGCCGGGCGGCCCGGAGGTACCAGGCGGCGGCCCGCGCGGCGTCGGCGCCGACGCCGACGCCGCGATCGTACAACGTCGCCAGCATGTATTGGCCAAAGGCGTTGCCGGCCCGGGCGGCGCGGCCATACCAGGAGGCGGCCCGGGCCTCGTCCTTGGCCAACCCGCGGCCCTTTTCATACATGCCGCCCAAATGTACCTGCGCGGCCGGATGGCCGGCGGTGGCCGCCCGGCCGAGCCATTCGGCGGCCGCCTCGGCATCGGCGCTCACCCCGCGGCCCAGCAGCAGCGCGAGACCGAAGCGGAATTGCCCCGGCACTTGGCCGCCCCGGGCCGCCCGCCGATACATCGCCACCGCCTTTTCGTCGTCGCGCGGCACGCCCCGCCCCGCCTCGTACAGGCGGCCCAGGCGATAGGCCGCCCCGACATGACCACGTTCGGCGGCCAGGCGAAGCAACGCCGCCGCCTTGTCATCGTCGCGCGGCATGCCCTGGCCCTGCAAATGCAGGACCGCCAGATTGTTCAGGGCATCGGCGTCGTGCCGGGCGGCCGCCAGACGGTACAGCCGCAACGCTTCCGGCAAATCCTTCGCGACGCCTTCACCCCGGGCGTAAAGCACACCGAGGTTGTTTTGCGCCGGCGCATATCCCTGCTTGGCGGCCAAGGCGTAAAGCCGTATCGCCTTGGGCAAATCGCGCGGGCCGCCGGCGCCGCTGCTCAGCAATACCGCCAGATTGTGCCGCCCCCGCGGATCGCCTTGATCGGCGGCGGCGCCGTACCAGCGCCGAGCCCGGGCCAGGTCCCGGGTCGTGCCCTCGCCCTTTTCATACATCGCGCCCAGATTGACCTGCCCTTCGACCAACCCGGCCTCCGCCGCCTTGGCGTACCAGGCCACCGCCTCCGGCAGATCCCGTTTGACGCCGATGGCGTATTGGCGCAGATAGCCCAGATCGTTGTAAGCGGCCGGCAGGCCCTGTTCGGCCGCCGCCCGGTACCATTGGGCCGCCTGGGTCGGCCGCGGCGGCCCGCCCAGGCCGCGCTGCAACAGATAGCCCAGGGCATGCTGGGATTTCGCGTGACCCTTGCTGGCGGCACGCCGGTACCATTTCCCGGCGGCGGCATTGTCCTCCTTCACCACCTCGCCCCGTTGGTGGAGGCGGCCCAGCCGATAATAGGCATCGAGGTGACCGGCCTGCCCCGCCGCCTTGTACAGACGCAGCGCCTGCTCGACGTCGCGGTCGACGCCGGCACCGCGCAGATACAACACCGCCAGGTTGGCCGAAGCGCCGGCATGGCCGCGCCGGGCCGCCTCGATGAACCAGGCCACCGCCGTCGGCGGGTTTTTCGGACCGCCCTGGGCCAACGCGTTCATCAGGCCCAGGGCATCCTGCGCCGGCGCGTATCCCTGGTTGGCGGCGCGGGCAAACCAGAGGCGCGCCGCCTTGTGGTCGACCCGCCCGCCTCGGCCAAGCTGGTAGCTCAAACCCAACAGGTATTGCGCCCGGCCGTCGCCGGCCTCGGCCGTTGGCAACAGGCTTTCGATGGTCCGATCGGCGGCGTCGGCGGGAAAGGCATGCGGGGCAAGTTCGGTCGCCGGATTGGCCCGGACCATGGCCGCGGCCGCCAGCATGACCGCCAGCGCCAGGGCCGGCATCGCCCGGCGCCAACCGCCGCCGTCACCTCGCGGTATCGGCGCTATCCAACCTTCGCCATGTTCAGCGCGGCGCGGCCCTGATCCGTCAGGCGGCATACCAACCAGTCCGGCTTGAGGGGGTTGGCGAACCAGGGTTCGGCCCAGCCAGCCTTGATGCAGGAACGAATGGTGCGGGCATCAATCTCCTGACCATCCTCGTCAAACAGCGGCAATTTGCCGCCGGGCTGGGCGACGCCGCGCACCAGGTACCGGCGTTGGGCCGTGCTGGGCTTTGCCGATCCGCCGATTTGCCTGCCGCCTGCCGCCATGGCCGAAAGGTTAACCGATTGCCGCCGCCAGGCAAAGCCGAACCGTCGCCGAACCGGCCTTCGCGACAGCCGTCAAATCGTTAACGATATTCAACACTTGACAAATTGCTGCGCCGCAACATATAAGCATGGTCGTTTCATGCATACGTAGACAAGATGAGAGCGGACAATGCTTGAAATCAGGCCCCGCAGGGGTTGTCTGTGGCCGATGTGGCCGCACGGCGACCGCCCCAACCACGAATATTGTGGCGACCGACGCGCCGTCGGCAGTTCATATTGCGATCAGCACAAGGCGAAGTCGATCCGCGATCTCGAAATCGAGCCGCGGCAGCCCTTTATTCCGCGCAAGAAGGCGGCCTAAAGCCGAATTCCTGATTACGGCAGGTTGATCCCGGCGACAGTCCGCACGAAGCGGACAATCGCCGGCTCCACCTGTTCGGCCTGCTCCTCGTGCGGGGCATGGCCGCAGTTCGGCAGCGCCAGCACGTCAGCGCCATGGGGTATCCCATCGGCGATGGCGTTGCATTGCGCCATGGTGCCGTATTCGTCGTCCTCACCCTGGATCACCAGGGTCGGCACGCCGATATTGGGCAGATATTCTTCCAGGTTCCATAGCCGGTAATCGGCTTGCAGCCACGGTTCCGACCAGCCGCGGAAGGCGCAATCGACGTTGGCGCCGTGGTACTTCGCCAACCGGCCACGCAGATCGCCCTCGGCATAGGCCCGGCGGGCGGCGTTGATGCCTTCCACGTTGCAGTCCTCGATGAAGACGTGCGGGGCTTCCAGGATCAGCCCGAGCAAGCCCTGCGCCGGCGTGCCGCCGGCATAGATCAGCGAGATCGAGGCACCATCGGAATGGCCGAACAGAATCGGTCGGGTGATCCCGACCGCCCGCAAAACCTCGGGCAGAACCAGCAACCCCTCGTCATGCATATAGCTGGTCGGCCGCGGCAATTCACACGGGTCGGACCGGCCGTAGCCGCGACGGCTGTAAACGAAGACACCCAGTCCCGTCAGTTCGGCCAAGCGGGCGGGCGTGTCGCGCCAAAGCTCGACACAACCCAAGCCCTCGTGCAACAGCACCAGGGTCGGCCGGTCGGCTGCGTCGCCGGCTGGACGGGGGCCGTGCCAGGCGGCCTCGAGCCGCTGGCCCGCGGCCTCGATGAACCCGATCGGATGGGACATCAATCGCGCAGCTTGAAACGCTGGATCTTGCCGGTGGCGGTCTTCGGCAGTTCGTCCACGAACTCCACCCAACGCGGGTACTTGTAGGGCGCCAGGCGATCCTTGACGAACTGCTTGAGTTCGTCGGCCAAGGCCTCCGAGCCCTCGCCCGACTGCAATGCCACCACGGCCTTGGGCTTGATCAGCTCGTGGTTGTCGGCCTTGCCGACAACCGCCGCCTCCAGCACCGCGTCGTGGGCCGCCAGGGCGGATTCGACTTCGAACGGCGATACCCAGATGCCGCTGACCTTCAGCATGTCGTCGGAGCGGCCGGCGTAGACGAAAAAGCCGTCCTCGTCCTGCAAATATTTGTCGCCGGTGCGGGTCCAGGCGCCCTCGAAGGTGGCGATGCTCTTCTCGCGGTTGTTCCAGTAGTAGGGCGCGCTGCTGGGGCCGCTGACCAGCAGATCGCCGATCTCGCCCCGGGGCACCTCGTGGCCGGCATCGTCGGTCAGCCGGCAGAGATAGCCCGGGACCGGCCGGCCGGTGCTGCCGTAGCGGATCTCCCCCGGCGTGTTGGATATGAAGATGTGCAGCATCTCGGTCGAGCCGATACCGTCCAGGACATCAACGCCGAAGCGTTCGACCCAACGCTGGGCGACGTTCTCGGGCAACGCCTCGCCGGCCGAGACGCAGCGGCGCAACCGCTCGGAAGCGGCCGCGCGGTCGATGCTCTGGTCGGCCAGGATGCCGGCAAAAAGGGTCGGCGCACCGTAAAAGATCGTCACCTGGTGGTCGTGCAGGCGGGCCATCACCGATTCCGGGGTCGGCCGCTCGGCCATCAAGACCGCCGTGGCGCCGACCGCCATGGGAAAGGTCATGGCGTTGCCCAGACCGTAGGCGAAGAACAGCTTGGCGGCGGAAAACACCACGTCGTCCGCCTGGATGCCCAGCACGGCGATGGCGTAGTAGACGGCGGTGTGGATGATGTCGGCTTGCAGATGCGGCGCCCCTTTCGGCCGGCCGGTGGAGCCCGACGAATAGAGCCAGAAGGCGACGTCGTCGCAACTGGTCGCCGCCGCCGCCAGATCCGGCGAGGCGGCGGACAACAGATCGGCCATCGCCAGGTGGCCGCCCGCATCGCCGTCGCCGGTGACGATGACGTGCCGCAATTGCGGCAAATCGCCCAGGATCGGCGCCACCACCGGCAGCAGGGCGGCGCTGACGACCAGCGCCCGGGCGCGCGAGTCACGCAGCATATAGGCGTAGTCGTCGCCGGTCAGAAGGGTGTTGACCGGGATCGGCACGATGCCCGCCTTGATGGCGCCGAAAAAGGCGATGGGGAAATCGATGCTGTCCAGCTGCAACATCATCACCCGCTGTTCGATCTGCAGGCCCAGATCCTTCAGGCCATTGCCGAAGCGGTTCACCCGATCCTGCAGATCGCCATAGCTGTGGCTGCCGCCATCGTCGATGAAGGCGATCTTGTCGCCCAGGCCCTCGTCAACCCGGCGATCGACCAGATCGACGGCGACGTTGTAGTCGCGCGGCACCTCGACCTTGGGCGGGGTTTGCGACAGATCGAACTTGCTGTAGCCGCTCATGGCTGCTCCCATCATCTTGTCTCTAGGCGTTGAGTTCGACCAGCCATTGCCTGGCCCATTCGACTCCGGCTTCTTCCGGCAATTCGTCGCTGGAGGCATTGTGGGTCATGGTTTCACCGATCCGCCGGCCGCCCAGTTCCGTGAACAGCGCATCGAAGCGCTGACAACCCTGGTTGTAGGTATCGGCATAGGTGGAATCGCCCAGGCCGATCAACCCGTAACGCAGCGACGAGAGGTCGGGGCGTCCCGCCTCCAGGGCGTCGAAGAAATCGATGGCGTTGTCCGGCACGTCGCCCTGCCCGTAGGTCGAGGTGCAGACCAGGATAAAATCCGGGCCGCTCAGCACCGCCGGCTCCTGGCCGTCCAGGTCCATGACCTCGACCCGGTAGCCCGCCTCCTCCAGTACCGGCTGGACTTCCTCGGCCACCAGTTCCGCCGTGCCGGTCACCGTGCCAACCAGAATCCTGATGGATTTCGCCATGCCAACATTCACCAATCAGATTATGGCAATGGATCGTATCGCCGGCCCATGCCTCCGGGAAACCGGACTTTCCATGCCTCCGAATGAGATATACTGCATTTTCTTGTATAGAACCATGGAAAAAGCATTATAATGCATATTCTCCGGTCTCGCCCGACGGCGTCGGAGCGGTAGAACACAACGGAAAAGCCATGCGGCGTCAAGCGGACGGCAAGCAGGAATCGGAACGTTATCTGGCCCTCCTGGGCGAACGGGTGCGGGCGGCCCGCGCGCGGCGCGGCATGACCCGGAAGATCCTATCCGGAGAGTCCGGGGTTTCCGAACGCTATCTGGCGCAACTGGAAAGCGGTCGCGGCAACGTCTCGATCGTGCTGTTGCGGCAGATCGCCCGGGCGATGAACCTGCCGCTGTCGGAGTTGGTGCATGACGGCCCGGACCAGCCGGTCGAAATCGCCCTGATCCTGGAACAACTCAACCGTCTGCCGGCGGACGAGCTGGCCCATTTGCGCCGGCACCTGCACGAACGCTATGCCGACGCCGACGCCCGGCATGGGCGGATCGCCCTGATCGGCCTGCGCGGCGCCGGCAAGAGCACCCTGGGCCACGGCCTGGCGGCGCGGCTCGATCTGCCCTTCGTGCAGCTCAACAAGGAGATCGAGGGCGAGGCCGGTATGCCCCTGAACGAGGTTTTCGATCTGTTCGGGCAGGCCGCCTTCCGGCGCCTGGAACGGCAATGCCTGGAACGGCTGATCGAGAGCCACCAACGGGCGGTGATCGAGACCGGCGGCGGCCTGGTGGCGGAACCCGGCACCTACGAGCGCCTGCTCGGCGCCTGCTTCACGGTCTGGCTGCGGGCCTCGCCGGAAGCGCACATGGCGCGGGTCGCCGCCCAGGGCGATCAGCGCCCGATGGCCGGCAACCGGGAAGCGATGGCTGATTTGCGCCGGATCCTGGAGGGCCGCGATATCCTCTACCGCAAGGCCGACGCCGTCCTCGAAACCACCGATCGCGGCGTCGAGGATTGCCTGGCCGAACTGGTGCGGATCGGCCAGGCGGCCCAACCGGGTCAGACAACGGAAGCGGCCCCCAACCAATAACCTCTATCGGAACCTTTGACGCGGCAATCCTGGTATGGACAATGCGGGGATGCTGGTACGCGCCCTGATGTTGCTTCTGCTGCTG
>JASLMH010000106.1 GCA_030746635.1 Alphaproteobacteria bacterium
CGCTTGAAGTGGCCCGCACTGCGGCGCGCCGCGCTCCTACCTGGCGGCAAAAATCATCGCGGTGAAAAAGGCCAATATCCAGGACCATTGGTATTGGCCGGGCTGGTGGGGGCACGCCACAACGACAATGCCCCCGCCAGCCCAACAACCGCCAGGAACCCGGCCAGGCCGGCAATGGCGACGGTGATGCCATGGCCCTCGGCCAGCCAGCCGGCCGCCGCCGACAGCGGGATGAAGGTCAGCTTGATGGCCAGGGCCGCCGCCGACAGCACCGTCGCCCGGCGGGCCGAGGAAATCCGCCGGTTGATCGCCGTCTGCACCAGCGGCCAGCCGGCGCCCCAGACCACCGAGCCGACCAGCAGCAGGACGACGCCGTGATAGCCCGGCAACAGCCCGGTCACCCCATAGGCCGCCGCCAGCACCGCCCACAGCCCGGCCAGGGCTCCGGCCGGCCCCAGGCGACGGTCCAGCAGATGGCCGAACTGGCCGGCCAGGCCGCCGGCCAGGTAGCCGGCCGCCATCAGCAGCCCGAACCAGCGTTCGCCGATGCCCAGGTGGGCGTAGTAGGGCTGTTGCGACCACATGCCGACGCTGGTGGCGGCGAACAGCACCGCGCCGGCGGCGATCACCGCCAGCACGCCGCGATGGCTGGCCCACAGCGACCGCAAATCGGGCGTTGCCCACCGTCGGGCCTGCCGGACTCGTGGCGGTTCCACGATGGCCAGGGCGAAACCGGCCGTCGCCAGGTAGGCGGCGACCATGCCCCAGACCGGCCAGGCCGGATCGATGGCGTACAGCCCGGCACCGACCACCGAGGACAGGGCGACCGCGTACAGGCCCAGGCCGTGGCGCCGACCCTCCAGGCGGCGAAACCGCCCTTCCCGGCCGTGGGCCGCCAGACAATCGTACAGCAGCGCCGAATCGGCGCCGGAATACAGGGCGATGCCGACGCCGACCAAGGCCTGGGCCACGGCGGCGTCCAGGAAACTGTCGGCCGGCAGGAACAGGGCGGCGCCCAGGGCGGCGACCAGGCCGCCCAGCACGATCACCCGCTTGCGCCCCCAGACATCGCCCAGCCAGCCGGACGGCACCTCCATGGCCACCATGGTGGCGGCGAACACCGCCTCGCTGGCCAGAAAGTCGCGAAAGCCCAGGCCGACATGGTCGGCGAAGTAGGGCACGATCACCGGGATCAGGAAGATCAGGCCACGGCTGAAGGCGACGGCGTTCAGCAGCCGGACGGTGCGCCGGGTCGGGTCCCGGGCGGGGCTATGGGTAGACATGACATCACCTTTCGGGTTGCCGAAAGGCGCAACGGAGAAAACCGGTCTTGGAAAATTCCGTCGGCCCTTCGGGAGGCGGGCCGACGACGGGATTGGTTACCGGGTCAGCCCATTGATCACGGACATATTGCGGGTGCCGCAGACAGGCAGGCGCGAGCCCGCCGGGCTGGTGCCGGCGAGAGCGCCTGCGAGCAGGCTGCTGGTGTGGGCTGACGGTTGCATTTCATTCACCCGTGATTGCGGCCGGGGTTGTCCCATCCGGGCCGGCAAAAGTCAATCACTCCCGGCCGCCAGGAAGTCGCGGGCCTGCGCGATCACCTCGGCCAGGCCCAGGCGATGCACCTCCACGCCGGGCGGAAAGGCGGTGGTCAGGCGGGTCGGCAGCATGGCGTCGAGCATCACGAAGACGCCGCGATCGCCGGCCAGGCGCAACAGCCGGCCGTAGGCCTGTTTCAGGCGCAAACGCGCGATCATGTCGTCGTAGCCGCCGCCGAAGGCGGCCTTGCGGGCCCGGTGCAGGATGTCGGGGCGCGGCCAGGGCACCCGGTCGAACACGATCAGGCGCAGCGAGCGGCCGGGCACGTCGACGCCGTCGCGCACCGCATCGGTGCCCAACAGGCAGGTGTCCGCTTCCGCCCGGAAGATATCCACCAGGGTGCCGGTGTCCATGGCGTCGACATGCTGGGCCAACAGCGGGATGCCCCGCTCCTCCAGCGGCCCGGCGATGCGCTGGTGCACGGCGCGCAGGCGCTGGATGGCGGTGAACAGGCCCAGGGCGCCGCCACCGGCGGCGGCGAACAATTCGCGGTAGGCGGCGGCCACCTGGTCGGCCTGGTTGCGGTTGACGTCGCGGACCACGAAGATCCGCGTCGCCCGGGGATAGTCGAAGGGCGAGGGCAGGCTGGCCCGGGCCGCCGGCAGGGCCAGGTGCAAGGCGCCGGTGCGCACCTCGGCCGCCGACCAATCGTCGGGCGCCTCCGGCGGGTTGTCGCGCAGGGTGGCCGAGGTGATCAGGGCGCCATGGGCCTGCCGCAACACCACCTCGGCGAATGGCTGGGTCGGGTCGACCCAATGGCGGTGCATGCCGATGTCCCGATCCCGCCCGGCGTTGCGCTCGATGGCGAACCAGTCGACGAACTGTTCCGGGGTCTCCCGGCCCAGGTCTTCCATCATCCGGCGCCAGCCCAGCAGCGTCTCGGCCCGGCGTTTCAGGGAGCGCACGGCGGCCTCGATCCGCAGCCGGCTGCCGATATCCAGCTCGTCGGCCTCGACATCCAGGCGTCCGGCCAGATGCCGGGCCAGTTCCCGCAACGGCCGGCGCAATTCCTCGAAGGCGGCGCCGGCCCCCCGCGCCGCCGCCAACAACGCCTCCTCCGGCTCGATCACCGAGGCTTCCAGGCCGTAGGGCGAGCGGTCGTTGTCGACCCGCGCCAGTACCTGCCGGCGGACCTGGGCCAGAAAATCCTCCATCACCCCACGGGGCCGGCCGTCGTTCAAACGCTGCAGCCAGCCGGGCGCCGCCAGGGCGCGGGCCTGGCGCAAGGCCGTCCGCAACAGGGTGGCGCCGTCGTCGTCGGCGAGGAGATCGCCGATCCGCGCCTCCAACCCGCGGGCGCGGCCCCGGCCCCGGCCGCTTTCCCCGCCCACCAGCCAGCGCCGCAATTCCGCCCCCTCGCCGCCGGCGACATGGGCGGCGAAGGCGCCGTCGGCGGCGTCGAACACGTGGTGGCCCTCGTCGAACACGTAACGCAGGGGCAATTGGCCGCTGTCCGCCTCCAGGGCCGCGCGGGTCATCACCAGGGCATGGTTGGCAACGACGATCTCGGCCTGTTGCGAGGCCCGGCGGCTGCGCTCGATGAAGCATTTGCCGTAGTGCGGGCAGGCGGAGTAGATGCATTCGCCGCGCCGGTCGGTCAGCCCGGCTATGCTGCCGGGGCCGAACAGGGTGGCCAGCCAGGCCGGAAAGTCGCCGCCCACCATGTCGCCGTCGCGGCTGTGTTCGACCCAGCGGGCGATCAACCCCAGCGCCACCGTGCCGCCAGGCCCGGTCGCCAGGGAGCGCACGGCGTCCTCCAGGTTCAGCAGGCAGAGGTAGTTCTCCCGGCCCTTGCGGATCACCACCTTGCGCCGCTTCCTCTTCTCGTCGGGGTACAACCGATCCAGTTCGCCGTCGAGCTGCCGTTGCAGGTTGCGGGTGTAGGTGGAGAGCCAGACCGTGCCCTTGTTGCGCTGCGCCCACAGTCCGGCCGGGGCGATATAGCCCAGGGTCTTGCCGACGCCGGTGCCGGCCTCGGCCAGCACCAGTTGCGGCATGCCCACTTCACGCCGGGGCGTGAAGGCGCCGGCCGCCGCCGCCGCGTAATCGGCCTGCTGCGGCCGCCTTTCGGCCTCTGGACCGGTCAGCTCGGCCAGCCGCTCCCGGGCCTCCTCCGGATCGACGGAGTGATCCGCCGGCGGCGGTGGCGGCGGCGCATCCTCCCGCTCCGGCAGGCCCTGCCAAGCGTCCAGGCCGCCGCCCTTGCCGCTCTCGGGCAGACCCAGGGCCGCCAGCACTGGCGTCCCCCAGCGCCAGCCGGCCCGGGCCATGGTCATGGCCTGGGCGGCGGTGCGCTCGGAGGCGGCGGCGCCCCCGGCCAGTTCCGCCAGCAGCGCCTGGCTGGCCCGTTGCAGCACCAGGGCCGCGTCCACCGCATCGCCGGGGGTTGGCAGGCCGAGAACCTCGGCCAGGCCGGCCGGCGTCGGCAGGCAGAAGCGCGCCGGGCGGACGAAGGCGAAGAGCTCCAGGATGTCGTAGGCGGCCAGATCCCGCACGCCCAGGCGGGCGGCGGTGGCGACGGCGTGGCAGACGATCGGCGGCCCATCACCGGCCCGCCCGGCCGCCGCCGGCGCGGTCAGCTCCTCGACCTCGCCATCGGCGCTCAACCAGGTCACCGTGCGCAGCCCGGCCACCATGGCGGCGGCCCGGAACGGCTCGGTTTCGGCGTCTGTTGGCGGGGGGCTCATGCTGGGGGCACTATATCGACGGCCCCGGCCCCTCACCACCGGTTGACGCCGGCCCGGTTTTGACTAATGTCCCAGCCCCGCCGGGACGGTTGCCGCCGTCCTGGACGCGCTTTGGAAACGAACGAATGACCGACACCGCCGAGATCGCCGCGGCCAGCAAGGCCTGGCCGTTCCAGGAAGCCCGCTCCATCGTCGATCGCCTGAAGGGCGCGGCGCCGGAGAAAGGCCATGTCCTGTTCGAAACCGGCTACGGCCCCTCGGGCCTGCCGCATATCGGCACCTTCGGCGAGGTGGCGCGGACCAGCATGGTGCGCCGGGCCTTCCAGGAACTCAGCGACGTACCGACCCGGCTGATCGCCTTCTCGGACGACATGGACGGCCTGCGCAAGGTGCCGGACAACATCCCCAACCAGGACCTGCTGACGGAGCACCTGGGCAAGCCGCTGACCGCCGTACCGGACCCCTTCGGCAGCCACGACAGTTTCGGCGCCCACAACAACGCCCGCCTGCAGGCCTTCCTGGACCAGTTCGGTTTCGACTACGAATTCCTCAGTTCCACCGAATGCTATCGCTCGGGCCGGTTCGACGATGCCCTGCTGGCGGTGCTGCGGGAGTACGACAAGGTGATGGAGGTGATCCTGCCGACCCTGGGGCCGGAGCGGCGGGCCACCTACAGCCCCTTCCTGCCCCTGTGCCCGGACAGCGGCCGGGTGCTGCAGGTGCCGATCGTCGAACGGGACCTGGACGCCGGCACCGTGGTCTACCGGGACGAGGCCGGCAAGGCGGTCGAGGTGCCGGTGACCGGCGGCCATTGCAAGCTGCAATGGAAGGCCGATTGGGCCATGCGCTGGGTCGCCCTGGACGTGGACTACGAGATGTCCGGCAAGGACCTGATCGATTCCGTGCGCCTGTCGGGCCGGATCTGCCGCATCCTGGGCGGCCGGCCACCGGAAGGCTTCACGTACGAACTGTTCCTGGATGAGAACGGCGAGAAGATCTCGAAATCCCGGGGCAACGGCCTGACCATCGAGGAATGGCTGCGCTACGCCGCGCCGGAGAGCCTGTCGCTGTACATGTTCCAATCGCCGCGTCGGGCCAAGCGGCTTTTTTTCGACGTCATCCCCCGGGCCGCCGACGACTACCTGAGCCACCTGGACAAGTTCCACGGCCAGGACCCGGCGGAGCGGCTGGCCAACCCGGCCTGGCACATCCACGGCGGCTACGCCCCGCAAGAGGACGTGCCGTTGAGCTTCGCCCTGTTGATGAACCTGGCCGGGGCCTGTCATTCCGAGGACCCGGCGGTGCTGTGGGGCTTCATCACGCGCTACGCCCCCGGCGCCACGCCGGAGAACCACCCCCTGCTCGACGCCCTGGTCGGCTACGCCATCAACTTCTACCGGGATTTCGTCAAGCCGAACAAAAGCTACCGGGCGCCCGGCGAGACCGAGCGGGCGGCCCTGGCGGACCTGCTGGCGGTCCTGGAGGCGACGCCGCCCGACAGCCCGGCCGAGGAGATCCAGAACCGGGTCTACGAGATCGGCAAGCGGCACGACTTCGCCAACCTGCGGGACTGGTTCAAGGCCCTGTACGAAGTGCTGCTGGGCGAAAGCCAGGGCCCGCGCTTCGGCTCTTTCGTGGCGCTCTATGGCGTCCGGGAGACCGCCGATTTGATCCGCCGCGCCCTGGCCGGTGAGGACCTGGCGGCCGACGAACCGGTAGCGGCGCCGGGTAGCTAGTATCAAGTTACGGAAGAATTGACCCAAAGGCATGCTTCGAGACGGGCGCTCCGCGCCCTCCTCAGCATAAGGTTGATGTATTGAAAATGAATACCCGTCCTCATCCTGAGGAGAGCCGCAGGCTCGTCTCGAAGGATGAATGGGACCAGTCGGGCTTCTTGCATCTTGCTATTGGATCACCGCCAAACCCGCCTCATTGTCGGAATTCTTAACAAATTGCCAACATCCGGTCCGGCCCGTACCGGCTAAGCCCTTGAAAACACGGATGCCGGGAATCTTGGCATGATTTTTGCTTATTCTAATGTAAGATTGCATAAGGGGGGGGCGAAATTCATGCGATTTCGAATGACAATGGCGGCTGCGGCGATGGCCATGAGCCTTGCGACCGGCGGCGCCCAGGCGGCCCTGGTGCTGGACCAATCCCATACCGGCGGCCATTCGCCCTTCAACTACCACATCCATGGCACATTCTTCGAGGACGAGGACCAATCCGGCTCGATCGCCCAATCCTTTGCGGTCGGCGTCACCGGCCGACTGGATCGGATCGAGGTCTATGCATCCCACGCGCTCTTCCCCCCAACGGATAGCTTGGTGCTGGAAGTGCAATCGTTGGCCGGCGGCCTTCCCGGCGGGAGCATCCTGGCCAGTGCCAGCCTGTCGCCTGCGGCGGTGACTACGGGCTTTGGCTACAACGCCTTCGATATCAGCGGCGCCAACCTGCTGGTCACGGCAGGCGACCTGCTGGCCTTCGTGCTGCGAAGCGATTCCGAACTGGAGGCCGACTTCTTCGTGCCAGCCTTCGTCTCCGGCGTTTACGGTGCCGGACAGGCGTTCTGGCGGGAGACAAATTTCTTCAATCCCAGCGCGCCCTGGCAAGGGCTTTCCGGCCGCGACCTGCGTTTCAATACCTACGTCGAGGATTTCGACGCCGGCGCGGTGCCGGAACCGGCCAGCCTGAGCCTGTTGGGTGCGGCTCTCATCGTTGTCACCTGGTGTCGGCGCCGCCGGCGCGTCTGATCAGCCCGACGCCTCGGCCGAGATCCGCCGCTGCAATTCAGCCAGCGGGATGCTTTGCGCTGGCGCATGTTCGCGGGCCAATGTGTTGGCCAGCCGTTGCAGCACGGCGTTGGCGGGCGTCGGCACGCCGTGCAGCCGGCCCAGCAGGACGATTTCGCCGTTCAGGTAATCCGCCTCGATATCGCCGGTACCGCGCGTCAGGCTCTGCCAGGAGGAGCCGAACTGCCGGCCCTGGCCGTCGATCTCGCCCATGCGGATCAGCTCGCCGCGCCGCTCCCGCACCTCCTCGCGGCTGGCCAAGTCGATGCCGGCGGCGTCCAGGCAGGCCCGACCCTCGGCCTGTAGCTGGCGGCGGATCTCGGTGGCTGCCTCGCCGGGCGGGCTGACCGCCGAAATGGCATTACCCAGGTTCATCAACAGTTTGGCGTACTTGAAGCGCAGCACAGTGGGGTTCGGCACGGCGCTGAACCGGGCCGCCGTCAGGGCCCCGGTCACCTCGGCGATCAGATCGTCGGTGCCTTGGGGATAGACCCCGGCATCCAGCACGCCGATGGTTTCCAGGGCGTGGGTCTGCACCACGCCCGGTTCCAGGGCGTTGGCCGGCAGGTAGACCAGCATGGCGTAGACCCGGCGGAAGCGGCGCAGGGCGGCGCGCTCATTGGCGACGCCGTTCTGGCAGCAGATCACCGGGATCTCGTCGCCGGCGGCCCCGTACAGATCGTCCAGCGCCGCCCGGGTGTGCTGGGATTTCATGGTCAGCAGCACCACGTCGTCCACCCGGAAATCGATCTCGCCCGGATGGCCGATTGCCAGGATATCCAGCACCTCCGAGCGATGGGGCGTCTGGTAGGTCAGGCCCCATTCCTGGATCGCTTGCAGATGGTTGCCCCGGGCGATCAGCACCACGTCCCGGCCGTTCAATGCCAGTTGCGCGCCGATCACGCCGCCGATGCCGCCCGCGCCGTAGATGATGAACCGCATGTCGCCCCCAATGTGTCCCGACCACTCCCTGCGGTCCGGCGTCTTGCACGGCACCGATCATACTGCTTAGCTGCCGAACATCCCAAGGCTGGAGGGCACAACATGGTGGCGACGAACGAGGCATGGTTGGCGCAGTTGAGCGAGGAGACCCTGGAGCCGGAGCTAGCGATCTGCGACCCCCACCACCACCTGTGGGATTTCCGCCCCGAACGCATGGAGCCGCGCTATTTCCTGGACGAGTTCCTGGCCGACCTGAACACCGGCCACAACATCACCGCCACCGTGTTCATCGAATGCGGCACCATGTTCAAGGCCGACGGACCGGTGGAATTGCGGCCGGTGGGCGAGACCGAGTTCGTCAACGGCATCGCCGCCATGAGCGCCTCCGGCCAGTACGGACCGATCCGGGTCGCCGCCGGTATCGTCGGCACCGCCGATCTGTCCCTGGGCGATGACGTGGCGGCGGTGCTGGAGGCGCACCTGGCGGCCGGCGGCGGCCGCTTTCGCGGCATCCGCCACAGCGGCGTCTGGGACGCCTCCGATGACCTGCCGAACGGGCGGATGTCGCCGCAACCGCGGGTCTACCTGAACGAGGATTTCCGGACCGGCCTGGCCCGGCTTGGCCGCATGGGCCTGACCTTCGAGGCCTGGTGCTACCACCCGCAGATCCCGGAGCTGGCGGAACTAGCCCGGGCCGTGCCGGGGACCACCATCGTCCTGAACCATTTGGGCGGGCCGATGGGGGTCGGCCCCTATGCCGGCCGGCAGGACGAGATCTTCGCGCAATGGCGGCGGGACGTGGCCGAACTGGCGCAATGCGACAACGTGGTCGCCAAGCTGGGCGGCATCAACATGGAGATCAACGGTTTCGGCTGGCACGAACGGGAGCGCCCGCCCGGCAGCAAGGAACTGATGGAAGCCACCCGCCACTACTACGACTACACCATCGAGCAGTTCGGCATCGACCGCTGCATGTTCGAATCCAACTTTCCGGTCGACAAGGTGACCTGCGACTACAACGTCCTGTGGAACTCCTTCAAGCGCCTGACGGCGGACTATTCCGACGACGAAAAGCGCCGCCTGTACCACGACAACGCCATGCAGGTGTACCGGCTTTAGTCCGGCGAACCGGTCAGCGCCGTTTCGACCAGATCGAGGCGGTCCTGGCCGAAGAACATTTCGGCCCCGACGAAGAACGTCGGCACTCCGAAGACGCCGCGGGCGACCGCCGCCTCGGTGGCGGCGATCAATTTGTCCTTGATGGCTTGTTCCTGGCCGCGCGCGAACATCATTTCGGCATCGAAGCCGGCGCCGCTCAACACCTCGGCCACGACCGCCGGGTCGGCCATGTCGCGGGCCTCCGCCCACATGGCGCAAAACATCGCCGACACATATTCGGCCAACCGGCCATCCGCCTCGGCGACCATGGCCCCGCGCATCAGGCCGAGGGAGTCGAAGGGTGCCGCGGGATCGAAATCGAGGGCAATGCCGTACCGCCGGGCCAGGCGCGGCAAGTCCACCGCCATCATGTAGGCCCGCTTGGCCGGCACCGCGACGGGGGCGGCGTTGCCGCCGAGCTTGAAGATGCCGCCGACCAGCACCGGCCGCGGGATCAAGCTAGCACCCGTCCGCTCGACGATGCCGGGCAGGCGCTCATGGGCGATGTAAGACGGCGGGCTGGCGACGTCGAAGTAGAATTCCAGCTCGCCGGCCATGCGGAAACCCGTGCCCTAGGCGCCGGGTTCTTCAAGGGCCGCCGCGACCAAGGCGGCGGCGGCGCCGGTAAAGTCGGTGCACTTGCGGTCCAGGTTTTGTTCGTCGAAGGCCTGGCGTCCTTCCGGGGTATTCAAATCCACCCCCAGCAGGTCCGTACAATTCGATGAACCGAAGCGCGCTTCGAATTCGGCCATCATGGCGCGGACGGCATCATAGGTTTGCTTGACCGGCCGGCCGGGGTCGTCCCGACCGTAGGCTACACCCAGGGCCATGACCGCGCCGGTCACGGCGCCGCAGGGGCCGCCGCTGCGGGCCATGCCGCCACAGAACCCCGTGGCGATACCCGGTATCAGCGCACTGTCGATGCCCTGCCGCTCGGCGATGGTCTTGAGCACGGCCTCGGCGCAATAGAACCCGCCATCGAACAATTCACGCCCGCGGGCCTCGGCGTCCCTCATGCCCTTCCTCCCAACATGCGCCGACCGGGATCGTCCGCCAGCAGCAGTTCCGTCAGTTCCCGGGGCCTGGTCATCATCGCGTTGTGGCCGCAATCGAGCTCCAGCACCGGCCAGCCGGCGGCGCGGCAGCGCCGGGCGGTCTCGGCGAAAGTGGATCGGCTGCAACGGATATAGGTGCTGGGGAGGGCCTTGACGGCCGCCGACACGGCCACCGGCTGGCGCATGGTGGCGATCGGAAAGGGGCAGAGACGGGCGCGCACCCAGGCCGCCTCGACCGGGTCGAGGTCGCCGGAAGACCCGATCCGGGGCGCGATCTTGTAGCCGTCGCCCTGTTCCGCCGCTTCCCGCTCCCAGCCTTCGCGGAACCGCGGCGAGTTCAGATCGAACCCGGACTGGCCGTCGTCGGGAACCAGGGCGTCCAGGTAGACCAGGCGTGCCAGCCTGTCGAAAGCGCGTTCCGCCGCACCGGTGATGACCAGACCGGCATAGCTGTGTCCGACCAGGACGACATCGCGCAAATCTTCCATCGTCAGGGTGTTGACGACGTCGCTGATATGGGTGTCGAGGTCGACGGAAGGGTCGAGCAGGTGGCAGCGCTCGCCCTGTCCGGTCAGCGTCACGGCGATGGCGCGATGCCCCCCGGCCTCCAGCAACGGCACCACTTTGTGCCAGCACCAGCCGCCATGCCACGAGCCATGGACCAGCACATAGGTCTGGCCGGCCCCTCGCGACGCCATCAGACCAGGCCGAGATGCAGCAGAAGCAACAGCAGCACCAGCCCGGTCAATGCTTGGCAGACCGAGGCGCCGGCAAGATAGAAGGTGGCGGCGCCGTCGCTCGCCCGCTCCAGCGCCTCGCGGCGGACCACCCAGTAGTAGCCGTCGTTGGGCAGAATGGCGACGAAGGCGCCGAGGCAGATGGCATAGACGGCGGCGACGGGCGGGATCTGCATGTGTTCGATCAATGGCAGCACCAGTGGCGCGACCGCCGCGAAGGTCGCCATCGATGAGCCTTGCAGGGTTTTCATCAGCGCCGCGATGGCGAACAGGCCGATCAGGGCCGCCGCCTGGCCGGAGGCTCCGGGCAGCAGCCGCTCGATGGGCACGACCGCGGTCGCCATCGCCCCGACGGCGCTGGCCGCGCCGACCACGATCAGCAGGCCGCTGGTCCGTCCGACGGCCGACTCCAGACCTTCCCGGCGGTGTTCGGCCGGCGTATCGAGGTACGACCAGAGCGCCGCGGCAAGCAGCGCGCCCTTGGGCCTGGTGAAGAAATCCACCACCGGCCAGGCCGCCAGATCCGTCGACCAGCCGAGCACCAGCAGCCCGGCGAGTACGGCGAACGGCGTGAAGGCGCGCCATTCTCCCGCCGCGATGGGAGCTTCGGGCGCCGCTGCCGCATCGTGGGTGCGCCACAGGCGCAGCCAGACCTCGCCGGCCAGCCAAACCGGCAGCAACAGCAGCAGCCCGACCAGCAATAGCCCGGGGTCGTCGACGCCCAACGCCGCGCCGACGATCAGCGGCCCGGCGGGCACCAGCAGCATGAAGCCGGCGTAGGCGGCCATGGCCATCGACAGGCGGTTTCGGCCGGCAATCGGTGCTAATGCGGCATAGGCGGTGACATGGCAGATCATCCCGGCGGCGGAAAACGGCGAGATCAACCTGACCCAGCCGCCGATGGCGGGCAGCGGCCGCCGGCTCATGTTGGCAGCGATCAGGAACGAGGGCAGCAGGATCAGGGCGAAATCGCCGAGCGCCCGCCCGAAACCGGTTCTGAAGGTGATCTGCACCTGGCCGGCATCGAGGCCGGCCGCCAGCCCGATGCCCACGGCGAGCAGGACGAGCAGGATCGGCAGCGGCAGATCCGGGCGCCACCACGCGGCTTTCGCCAGTTCGGGTTTTGCGACACTCATCACCATCACTCCCTGCGTTGCGGCGGCGTCCCGGCCACCGGCTTCGCAGCGTAGGCGCGTGCGAGGCGGTCGGAAAATGAAATCTTGCTTGTACGCTTATGCAAAAAACTCATAATCGATCCATGCATGAACTGCCGCCGCTGAATTCCCTGCGGGTCTTCGAGGCCTGCGCCCGCATCGGCAATTTCACCCGCGCCGCCGGCGAACTCGGCCTGACCCAAAGCGCCGTCAGCCGGCAGATCCAGCTTCTCGAATCCCGCCTCAACCTGCAGCTGTTCCGCCGCAAGGGACGGCGGGTTCACCTCACGCAAGAGGGCCAGGACTACCAGGTGGTGGTGCGGCGGGCGCTCGAGATGATCGCCGACGAAACCCAGCGGCTGTCCCGCAAGCCGCGGGCGGACACCCTGGTGGTCAGCACCGTGCCGTCGTTCGCGGTGAAATGGCTGGCGCCGCGCCTGCAGCGTTTCCAACACGCGAACGAGGACATCGACCTGCGCATCTCGACCTCCTACGAGCATACCGATTTCGACCGCGACGGCGTCGACGTCGCCGTTCGCTATGGCGCCGGCGGCTGGAGCGATTTGCACGTCGAACGGCTGGCGGAGGAGCTGGTGTTCCCGGTCTGCGGGCCCGGCCTGGCGGAACGCGAAGGGCTGCAACAGCCGGCCGACCTGCTGGAGATGCCGCTGCTGCACGGCGAAGTCACCGAAGGCTGGAGTGATTGGTTCCGCCTGGCCGGCGTCGCCGTCACGACGCTGCCCGAAGGGCCGCGCTTCAAGGACTCCTGCGCCCTGATCCAGGCCGCCATCGACGGTCAGGGCGTCACCCTGGCCCAGCGCAGCCTGGTCGAGGCGGACCTGCGGGAAGGCCGCCTGATGCAACCGTTTCCGACGGCGATCCGCTCGCGCCACGCCTATTATCTGGTCTGCCCGCCGAGGGCCCTGCGGCGGGCGAAGGTGGCGGCCTTCCGCGACTGGGTCGGCGCCGAAATGGCCCGACCGGGCGACGCCGGTCCCGGCCGCTGATATCAAGCGCCGGCGGTATTTCTTTCCGGCCCTAGTCGAAACCGACGTAGGTGACGATATCCTCGTTCGGGGTGCGCCGCGACTTCACCTGGTTGCCGGCAAAATCGTCGTTCGGATAGCCCATGGCGACGCAGGTCATGATCACCTGGTCATCCGGGATGTTGGCGTGTTCCCGGACCACCTCCGACTGCATGATGCCCTGGCCGTTGATCACCGTGCCCAGGCCCCGGGTCCAGGCGGCCAGCACCAGGCCGTAGACCACGGCGCCCAGGTCGAAATGGCTGATGGTCGCCGGTTCGAGGGACTTGTCATAGGTCACCACGATGGACACCGGCGCGTCGAACTGCCGGAAGCCGCGCATCACCCAGTCCTGGCGCCGTTCCTTGTCGTCGCGGGCGATGCCCATGGCCTCGAACAGCTGCACGGCGATCTCGATCTGGCGTTGGCGGTGGATGCCTTCATAGCCATCCCGGACGGGGATTTCCCGTTGCACCGGGGCGCCCGCCAGCATCCTCTCGGTATTGCCCTTGCGGATCCGCTCCAGCGGCTCGCCAGTCACCACGTGCAGGAACCAGGGCTGGGTGTTCATCGACGAGGGCGCGCCCTTGGCGATCTCGACGATCTCCTCGATCACCTCCTTGGGCACCGGGTCGGGCTTGTAGCCACGGATACTTCTGCGTTCACGTACCAGGGTCTCGAAATCCATACGCACCTCACCACACACCACACCACCAATACGGCTCGGATGGCATTGATTGAATGATTATTCTAGCTACCGCCAATCTAATCATCGCCCCTTGCGGCACAAGTAAAACCTCACAAGGGATCGAGCCGCCAGAGCCGTTCGGCGTTGCCGTGGGCGACGGCGTGGGCGACATCGTCGGGCAGTTCGGCCAGCGCCTCGCGCCACAGCCTGGCCTGCGCCACGTAATGGCCGCCCCAATGCTCGGCGAACACGTTGTCGAAGCCGAGCACCAGGCGGTCGGGGTGGTCCAGGATCAGCGCCTTCCAGGCCGGGGCCAGCCGCCGGCCGTCGAACAGGTTGACCCACGGCTGCCGGGAGGCCAGGTGGGCGACGGGATTCGACCACGACGGAATGAAATGGATATTGCCGTGGGCTTCGATCAGCCGGCGGGTTTCCCGGACATCGAGCTGGCCCATGTGGGTGAGCACGAAGGGGTGATCCGGCCGCTCCCGCAACACGCCTTCCAACTCGGTCATCAGGCCCGGTGCCGCCGAGGCGGCGGCGGCGAACTCGTAGTGCAACACCACCGGCCAGCCGCGCCGATAGGCCGCCGCCACTGCCACCTGCACCTGCGGCGCGGCGGCCGGCACCACCAATTCCGGCGCGATATCGCCCTTCGCCCCGTGCCACAGCAGGATTTCCGCCATGGCGCGGAATTCCGGCATGGCGAGTTGCACGTTCAGGAGCCGATGGTATTTCGGGCTGTTCTGGTAATAGGCCCAGCCCTTGGTGCGGACGGACGCGATGATGCGGTCGGGGTGCGATCGGGCCAGGGCCGCGACCTTGTGCGGCCTGATCCGGCCCCGGGTCGACAGGATCACCCGCGCCACCCCGGCCCGGTCCAACAACGGCACCACACCATCCAAATCGACATGCTGGTCGACCTGGCTGTGGGCATCGATGATCGGCCCTTGCCAGCCGCCGTCCTGGCTTGCCGCCGGCAGAGGCCAAAGGGCAACGGCCAGCAGCACCGATAGTTTGATTCCCGATCGACGCATGGCTCAATTCCTGCCAATCTTGTACAAGTTACCTTGTTTTTGTACAAGAACCATGGTATATGACCCCTAGAATTAGCTGCAGATGGGATTTTAGCGATGCCCACGCTTTTGGAGAATCTTGGATCGGCCCTGCAGACCCTCGAAGATCCGCAATTGCGCGGCGAGGCGGAACGTCTGTTCGAGGGCCTGACCGAGATCCAGACCGAGGTCCTGCCCATCGGCGAGGCGCGCAATACGCTCAGTCCGCTGCGGGGACGCCTGCACGCGGGTTGTGCCGCGCTCATCGCCGAACGCGGCGTCGTGCAAAACGCCGATGACACCACGGTGATGATCTCCCTCGACACCCTGCAACGCCTCGTCATCTCGATCATCA
This sequence comes from Alphaproteobacteria bacterium, assembly GCA_030746635.1. Lineage (GTDB taxonomy): Bacteria > Pseudomonadota > Alphaproteobacteria > JASLMH01. The sequence continues at coordinate 15,248 of JASLMH010000106.1, forward strand.
CCAAGACCGCCGAGGCCCGCGAGGAACGCCGACCGCTGGCGGATTTCCTTATCGGCTTGAGCCCGGTACCATCGGCGGCGGCGAATTTCGAAATCGATCTCGACGCCGCCGCCATCGGCGAGACGGACGATGCCGGAACGGATATTGAATTGTAGATGTCATGCCACGGTATCTGTTGGGATCGCAATGCCTCGTTGACATCGCGAGAAGGGTCCAATCGCCGGCGGAGCAATGGTTTGCAACGGCGGGCGAACGGGGCATAGATGCGAGCGATGTTTACATCAGCGCGGTCACGCCGATGATCTTGCGATCCACGTTCAAGGCGGCCGCGCCGAGCCCAACCGTTACCGCCATTCGCGAGAACAGCGAAAACCTGGTGAACCGTTTCGCGCGCTCCCGACAGCTAGCGCCGGTGACCCAGGAAATCGCCGACCGCTGGGGCCAGTTACTCGATTTCGACCTCAGCCGGGAAACCGCCGATGGCGAAACCAAACTGTATCGCTTTCAGGAGAAGCTCGTGTTGGCCACGGCCATTGAAGGCCTCGACGGACGGCCCTTTGTCCTGGTGGACAAACGCCAAAGCGCGCACGACAAACTGGCCCCGCTTGGGTTGGATCTCGAAGACCCCTACGAGTTGGCATGAATCTGATTCCAGCCGATGACGGACGTTGACCTCGATCTCCCGGCCGTTGGGCAGACCCCGCGGCGAACCGCCGTTCGGCGCCGACAAGTCCTCGCCCTCAATGGCGGCGGTTTTCGCGGTCTCTATACCGCCAATATCCTCGAGCGGGCCGAGGCCGAATTTGCCTGCCGGGCGGCCGACCGCTTCGAATTGCTGATCGGCACGTCGATCGGCGGCCTGATCGCCGCCGGTCTTGCCGTGGGCACGCCCGCCGCCACCATCGCCGCCAAGATCGCCGAACATGGACCCGCGATATTCCGGCGCGTCCCCTTGTGGACCCGCGCCAAGCAGTTCGTGTTCCGCGCGCCCTATTCGGCCACGGCCTTGAGGCGGGCCGTGGTCGACACCATCGGCGAAGACCAAGCCGAACTGCCCCTATCCCGGCTCGACAAGCCTTTGGCGATCTGCGCGGTGAACTATACCCATGGCCGGCCGCAGACCTTTCGTTCCCGTGGCCTGGCGAGCGGCGGCGCCTCCGGGCAGACGATATTGCAGGCGGTGCTGGCCAGCGCGGCGGCGCCCACCTATTTTCCGCCGCAAACCGTCGGTCAGGACCTGATGATCGACGGCGGCCTGATCGCCAACGCGCCCGAATTGCTGGGCATATCCGAGGCCTGCGGCAGGCTTGGCCATCCCCTCGCCAACGTCTACGTCATGGCCATCGGCACCGCCGGCCGGCGGCAGGGCGCGGCCCTGGCATCCATCGGCCGGCCCGGCGCCCTCTCCTGGCTGCTGCGGCGCCGTTTGCTGCAAATGACCATGGCCTCGCAGGAGGCGCTCGCCGTGGCGCAATGCCAAACGCTGCTACGCTCACGCTATTACCGCGTGGACAAGGAGCCGGCCCAAAACCAGGTCGCGGCCATCAGGGACATGGATCTGACCTCGGCACGGGCGGTGGCGACCCTGCGCAGCCTGGCGGCACAGTCCTGGGACGAGAATCGCGGTCAATCCGCTTTTCGCAGCTTCTTTCAGGACTAGCCGCGGCGTCGGGGCGATTCATGGGTGCCACCTCGTGACCGCCGGTTGAGACGGTTCCTCGGCCCCTATAAGCTTTGCCGAACGCCACGACCCAACAAGCGCGGTCGCCCGATCGCTCGGGTCAGGCGCCACCAGCGAGCAAGGGCATCATGCAGCAGAGACCATCGACCCAACTTCGCGAACGCCTGGCCGAGGACGGGATGCTCATCAAGCCGAGCGCCTTCAACGCACTTAGCGCCCGGCTCATCGAGCAGGCCGGCTTCGAGGTGATGGGCCTGTCGGGCGCCGCCGTCTCGGCCAGCCTGCTGGGCAAGCCGGATGTCGGCCTGGTCACCCTGGACGAGATGGTCGCGGTGGCGCGTTACATCACCGGCGTGACGTCGGTGCCGCTGCTGGCCGATGGGGGAGTGGGCTTCGGCAACGCCATCAACACCATGCGCGCCACCGAGGGGTTCGTCCGCGCCGGGGCCGCCGGCATCGATATTTCGGACCGGACAGGGCCCGGGCGGTACGGCGACGGACGCCAAACCATCTCGCTGGAGGAAGCGGTCGGCAAGATCCGCGCCTGCGCCAAGGTGCGCGACGAATTGGATCCGGATTTCCTGATCGTCGCCCGAACACAGGCCGGCGTCGGTCTCGACGAGGCGATCCGGCGCGGCAATGGCTACCTGGCGGCCGGGGCCGACATGATAAACGACATCTGGGGATTGCTTCGTGATCCCGACATGGCCGGTGTCGCGGCCGAAACAGGCGTCCCGGCCGTACTGATGCACAACCAGGACCACACGAATTACGCCGATGTGGTGCCGGACGTCGTCGCGGTACTTCGGTCGCTTATCGAGCGAGCGGTAAACGCCGGTGTTGCTCTCGAAAACATTGTTGTGGACCCGGGGATGGGTTTTGGCAAGACGGCCGAGCAGAACCTGGAGATACTTCGCAGGCTGGGCGAGTTCGAGTCGCTTGGT
>JASLMH010000107.1 GCA_030746635.1 Alphaproteobacteria bacterium
AGGGTAACCTTTTGAAATTAAACAACTATCCTCGTCCTGAGGAGGGCCGCAGGCCCGTCTCGAAGGACGAACGGAACAAGTCGTGCTTTCTGCGTCTTGGTATTGGGCAAGCGCCGGTTCAGGCGGCCGGTCGCGGTGCCTGTTGGTTGGCGATGACTTGCGCGGCACCATAGGCGGCGACGGCGGTGGCCGGTTGGATGCCGGCGGTTTGGCTCCCGGCAGCGCTATCGGCGTCGCCGTTGCCGGCCGGCGCGGCCGTGTCCTCCGCCCGCAATTCGTTCAGTTCCGCCTGCGCCTTCTGCCGTTCCTGGGCGGCCTTGGCGGCGACCGCTCGATCGGCGCCGGAGGGATCGGCCGGTGCCGTGGCGGCCCGCCGCACCACGTCCATCTTGCGGATCGTGGCGGCCGGGTCGTTGGCCACCGGCGTTACGTCGATCGGCACGTGGCCGCTGTTGGCGTAGCGCCTGCCGTCCGGCCCATCAACGTAGCCGTAGCTCGGTGCGCCGGCGTACTGGCCGCCGGCGTTGGCATGGGCCTGTTCGTGGCGGCGGACCTCGGCGTCCTGCTTGCGCAGCTCGGCGACCTGGCGCTGCTCTTCCTCGCTCAATTCACCGGGCCGGCCCTGTTCACCCTTGGCGGTCTGTTCCTGGGCTTGCAGCAGCGACCGCAGCTCCACCGGCGATGTCGGCCGGCCGCCGGTCACCGGCGCGGCCGGCGCGCCCGCCACCCGCTTGTCGCTGGCGTGGTCGTGACGGTCCGCGCGCGGGGCTTCGCCTTGGCTCGGCCGGACCGGCAGGCTCGGCCGGGGGGCCAGGCTGGGCAGTCCGATGGCGATTGAGGTCATGGGCGGCAGTTCTGCGCGATTAATCCACCCCGCAGTGTCGGCGAAATTCGCTAAGCAAAGGTTAATCCGGTTCGATCGACGCCCCTACAACTCGTCCCGGACCAGCCGGGCGCCGGCCACCATCGCGCCCATCTTCTGGCAGGCCAGCCAGCGCGGTATGGCGGAAAAGCCGCAATCGGCGGTCACCGTCAGTCTTTCGGCCGGCACGTGGCGCAGCACCTGGCGGATGCGGTCGGCGACGTCCTCGGGGCTTTCCTGGTGGAACGATTTGACGTCGATGACGCCGGCGGCGACGTCGAAGCGCTCGGACAACGGTGCCAGGATATCCAACTCCGACATCTCCCGGTTGGCGAATTCCAGCACCAGCATGCGGGTATCCAGGGCCTCCATGGCGTCCATCAGCCGTTTCAGGCCGCGCGGCGCCGACGGCCGGCTGGCGTTGTTGCCGAAGCAGACATGCACGGCGGTGAACTCGGTCAGGCCCCGGGTCACCTGATTGATGCAGTTGGCGCCCTCGGCCTGGGTCATCGTTTTCGGCAGGAAGGTCAGGCCCGGCTCGTCGATCTGGATGAACTCGGCGCCGGCCAGGCGTAGGGCCTCGACCTCGTCGCGCAGCATGACGACGACGTCGTCCATCAGCCGCCCGGCGGCATCCTCGCCGTCGCCGTAGTGCGCGCCGGGCAGGATGTTGTTGGCGAAGGTCAGCGGCCCGGGAAAGGCGATCTTCAGCCGGCAATCGGGGGCCAGCCGTCGCAGGGTCTCGTACTCCGCCACCAGGCCCAGGCCGCCGGGCGCGCCGACCTTGTCGTTGGCGACGAATTTCGGTGCCATGTCATAGCCCGGCACGCCCAGCTTGCGCGGCCGCTGCTGCCGTTCGATGCCGGAAATCCGTTCGTACATTTCATAGACGAAACGCTGCCGATGCAATTCGCCGTCCGAAACGATGTCGATGCCGGCGTCGACCTGGTCGGCAATGGCCAGGCGGGTGGCGTCGTCGAAGGCTTCCTCGACGTCCATCGGCGCGGCGGCGTCCCGCATATGCCGGCGAAACAGATGCATCCAGCCCGGCAGGGCGGAACTCCCGACGCCCATGGTGAGCAGTATTGGCAGGTCTGGCATCGCCGTCTCCTTGATTCACCCGGTTCGCTTCGTGCGGCCCTATCTACGAATCCGCCGGCCGCCGCGCAACCATCATGATGCTGGCCAGACTCATCGTCTCTTCACCCCGCTGGTTGGTGAGCACGTGCCGGAACCGCATGATACCCCGGTCCGGTTTGCTGGCCGACGGGGTTTTCTCGATGCATTCGGCACGCAGGCTCAGACGGTCGCCGGGGCGCACCGGCGCCGCATAGCGCACCTCGTCCAGACCCAAGCCGGCCAGCATGGCCAGGCCGTCCTCGGCCTGGAAGCGCAGTCGGTTCCAGGCGGCCAAGGTATGAATGCCCGAGGCGATCAGGCCGCCGAACAACGACTGCCGGGCCGCCGTCGGATCGGTGTGGATGGGCCGGGGATCGAACTTGCCGCCGAACTCGACGATTTCCGCTTCCGTCATCAGATAGCCGTCGGCGGCCAGGCGATCGCCGACTTCCAGATCGTCGAAGAAGGTGGTATTTCGCGGCATCCCTATGGTCCTTGTACCCGATACCGTTCCGGCAACACAGGCAGCGCCGCCATGGCCAAATATCACGTTACCCTGAAGGCTAGCATGAAGTCGGGCGATCTCTATTGGGTCGCCGACGTCGAGGCCGCCGACGAGGACGCGGCGATGGCGGCGGCGGAAGGGCTGTTCCTCCAGGAGTTGGAGAACCCCGAGCAATGGAGTTTCGGCGAGGCCGATATCGAACCGGTTTGAGGTGCCGCATCCAGGCCCTGGCGGCGATGTCAACTCGATGAGCCGCGAAAAACCATGGTGAACGGATTTCAACCATAAGTACCGCCAAGTAATATTTCTTACTTAATCGTTATTAACGACGAAGCCTTAGCTTTTCTTAACTTGCCGGCGACAGAATTGTCGCGACATGCGGTCGTTGGGGTGTTCCGGGTCGAGAAACCGTTAGGGCAACTCCGGCGATAGCCATGCGCAACCAAGCATACTGTACCGCGTCTATTCTGCTTTACGACATCCGGCCGCACGTCCGGCAACAAACCCGTGCGTCCCTGATCCGCCTGGGCTTTCGTGACATCGCCGACGTCGGCAGCGTGACCGACCTGACGGGCCTGGTGGACGTGGCCGGCTTCGATCTGTTGATCCTGGCGACGGCGGCATTGGACGACGGCGTGGCCGAATTGCTGATGGCCCTGCGCCGCCATCGCCGCGGCGTCGATCCCTTCGCCCCGGTGATCCTGACCTCCTGGCAGGGCTCGTCCAGGTTCGTCAAATCGATGCTGGGCTGCGGCACCGACCACTATCTGATCTGGCCGTACGCGCCGGCGCAGTTGGGATTGCGCATCGATGCCCTGGTGCGCTGCCGCAAGCCCTTTGTCGAAACCCGCGACTATCTGGGCCCGGACCGGCGCGGCGGCGGCGGCCGCCGTAGCGGTGCCGGCAGCGTCGTCGAAGTGCCCAACGCCCTGCGCGCGGCGGTCGAGGGACGGCCCGATCTGGCTCCCAGTCCGGCCGCCATCAAGGCGGCGCGGACCGGCCTGGAGCGGATCAGGATCGGCAATCTGGCGCGCCGGGTCGGCGCCATCGCCAAGATCATCAAGCAGCGTATCGACGAACGGGACTATCGCCTGCGCGCCGCCGCCGACATGGACGACCTGCTGGCCACGCTGGCGGTCATGCGGGCGGCCGCAGAGGCTACCGATCTGCGGCATCTGCTGTCGTTCTGCCAAGCGGTGGAGGACGTCGCCGGAAAGCTGCGAGAGACGGCGCCGGTTTGGGACCCCAAGGGCCTGGCCCTGTTGGAACAGGCCGCCCTGGCGCTGCGGGTGGCGGTGGAAATGGACGACGACAGCGCCCGGGCCGCCCTGAAATTGGCCGGGCAGCTTGTCCATTAGTACCCACTATCCGGATAGGATGGCACGATCAGACGTACCATCCTATCCGGATAGTGGGTACTAAACCGCGCCGTTAAACCGATCGTTAAGCTTTAGGCTCCAACCTGTCGGGCATTGGTGGCGCCAAACGCGTCGTGGCGCCGATTGAGGGCTTTCTTGATGGGCGCTAGCGTATGGAAAACGATCAATATCATTCCTCCTCGGTCCTGATATTCGATATCAATCGGCCGGTCCGTAAACAGACCCGCTCGGTTCTGAACATCCTCGGCTTCTGGAAGATCGACGAAACCGACGATCTGGAGGATGCGCGCCATGCTCTCGAAGCGCGCCAGATCGATCTGGTGCTGCTGGCGGTCGCCGCCGAGGGGGACGGCGTGGTCTCGCTGGTCAACGACATCCGGCGGTTTCGCTGCGGCGTCGATCCCTTCTTACCGGTCCTGCTGACCACCTGGGACAGCCGCTTGCCATTGGTCCGGCCGGTCATCGAATCCGGTGCCGATGACCTACTGATCCATCCCTTCTCCACCGCCACCATGGGGCAGCGGATCCGTATCCTGGTGCGCAACCGCAAGCCGTTCGTGGTGACCGAGGACTATCTGGGCCCGGATCGCCGCGACGCCGAGGCACGGGGCGACGACGCCGGCGTCGTCGAGGTGCCGAACGCCTTGCGCGCGAAGGCCGAAGGGCGGCCCGATCTGGCGCCGAATTCGAATTTCATTCAGGAAACCCTGACCAACCTGCGGCGCCTCAAGATCCGCAACATTGCCCGGAAGATCTGGGTGCTGGCCGATCTGTTGAAACAGTCCTTTGGCGATCCGGTGGTGGCTGCCCATTTCGACGCCAAGTTGGATGAAATTCTGGTGTCCGCCTCGAGTTTCCGGAAATCGCTGCCGCACAAGGACGAAGCCGGTCTGGCCCAGCTTTGCGAGTCGCTGGTGCAGGTGGTGGCGCGGTTGCAGGGCGAGTCGCCCAACGAGAAAAGCCTGGAACTGCTGGAAAAGAGCGCCCTGGCCCTCCGCGTCGCCTCGCAACTGGAGAATGACGCCAGCGGCGCGGCCAGCGAGATTTCCAACGCGATGTCCCGCATGGGCGACAGCCGAGCCAGCCTGGTCCGCGCCGTGGTCGGCTGACCGGCGTCTTTCCCGATCCGTCCCGCCACCTCAAAGTGCAGCGGGATCGACCCATAGACATGCTTCGAGAGGGGCGCCTCGCGCCCTCTCAGTATGAGGTAAATTATTGAAAATACACAACTTTCTTCATCCCGAGGAGAGCCGCGGGCTCGTCTCGATGGATGCCTGGGAAAGTCATGCTCCTTGCATCTTGGTACTAGCCGCCGGCTTCCCGCTGGCGCAGCACGAAGCGCTGCACCTTGCCGGTCTGGGTGCGCGGCAAATCGTCGGTGAAGGTGACGGCCCGAGGGTATTTGTAGGGGGCGATGGTCGCCTTCACGTGCGCCTGCAACTCCTCGACCAGCGCCTGGCCGGCCCGGCCTGGGTCGCGCAAGACCACGACGGCCTTGACGATCTGGCCCCGTTGCGGATCGGGCGCGCCGATCACCGCGCATTCGGCCACCGCCGGATGCTCCAACAGCACCGATTCAATCTCCGGCCCGGAAATGTTGTAGCCGGCCGAGATGATCATGTCGTCGGTCCGCGCCTGGTACCAGAAATAGCCGTCCTCGTCGCGGATATAGGCATCGCCGGTCAGGTTCCAGCCGTCCCGCACATAAGCCGCCTGGCGCTCCGGGTTGTTCATGTATCGACAGCCCGTCGGGCCGCGCACGGCCAGGCGGCCGACGCTGCCGGGCGCCGCCTCGTTGCCGTCGTCATCCAGCACCGTTGCCTCGAAACCGGGGATCGCCTTGCCGGTGGCGCCGGGCCGAATGACATCGTCGGCGCCGGCGATGAAGGTGTGCAGCATCTCGGTGGCGCCGATGCCGTCGCTGATGCGCAGGCCGGTGGCGGCATGCCAATCGTCCCAGGTCGGTTTCGGCAGCATTTCGCCAGCCGAAATACACAGCCGCAGGCTGGGTACCGGCGTTTCGCGCACCAGCGGCGTCAGGACCCGGTACATGGTCGGCGCCGTGAACAGCACGGTAATTCGGTGCCGGTTGACGGCCGCGATCAGGCCGTCCGGCGTATAGCTTTCCAGCAGCAGCGACGAGGCGCCGACCTGCAGGGGAAACAGGATCAAACCGCCCAGGCCGAAGGTGAAGGCGAGCGGCGGCGTGCCGGCGAAGATGTCGTCGGCTCGCGGCTTGACGATCTGCTTCGACGAGGTTTCGCAAACCGCCATGACGTCCCGGTGGAAGTGCATGCAGCCTTTCGGCTGACCGGTGGTGCCCGACGTGAAGGCGATGATGCAGACGTCGTCGGCGGCGGTGTCGATGTTGTCGTATTGGTTGGATTGGCTGGCCATGCGGGCTTCCAGGCCATCCTCGGCCTCGGCATGGAAATAGACCACGTCGCGAAGCTCCGCCGCCCCTTGCCGCGTCGCCTCCATCTCCTCGGCCAGGCGGGCATCGCACAAGGCCACCCTGACACGGGCGAAATCGGCCATGTAGGTCAACTCGCGGGCTCGCAGCAGCGGCATCGTCGCCACCGCCACGGCGCCGACCTTCATCACCGCGAACCAGCAGGCGGCGTACATCGGGTTGTTGCCCGAGCGCAGCATCACCCGGTTGCCCGGCCGCACGCCCAATTCGCCGACCAGGATGTTGGCGATCCGGTTGGCCTTGTCCAGTAGCTCGCCGTAGCTCCAGGTGAAATCGGCGCCGTGCAGGGCCGCGCGGTGGGGGTGGCGCCGGGCCATCTTGTCCAGCAGTTCGGTGGCGCAGTTGATGCGGTCGGGGAACGCCGCCAGATCGGGGAGTCCCGTGAAGTCGATGCGCGGCCAGGCCGCCTTGGGCGGCAGGTTCTCGGCCGCGAAATGGTCGACGTGGGCGGTCTCCCCGCCCGGCGCCCAGGGCTCAGACATCCATCGCCTCCCGATGCTTTTGCCGGGAATAATCCGGCATCGGCGGGTCGACCACAAGCTGTTCCGAGGGCGGGCTGGCGCGGCCGACGGTATCGAAGGCACGGACGAAATAGCGATAGGACTCGCCGCCCAGCGATGACCGGTCGATATAGCGCCGGCCCTTGACCGCCTCGACGCAGCGAACCTCGCCGCGGCCGTCGGCGCGGTAGATATCGTAGCCGGCGATCGCTTCGCCAACCGCCCGCGACCAGTTCAGTTTCACCCGCCCTTCGCCGACCTCCGCCGCCAGGCCGGCACCGCCTTCCGGCCAGCCGGGCGCCCCGGCGGCCGGGGCCCCGGTGGGCGCCTGCAGCCGCCGTTTCGGCCACAGGAAACAGGTCACTTGCTTGAAGTTCTCGTCCAGTTGCTTGCAGACGTTGCAGTAGACGCAGCGCAGAATTTCGTCCTGCCGTCCCTCCATAACCTTGCGCGGCCAATCCGGGTCGGCCAGCAATTGCCGGGCCATGCCGATCAGGTCGGCCCGGTCGTCACGCAGCAGCATCTCGGCCTGCTCCGGTTCGCTGATCTTGCCGGCCGAGATCACCGGCACCCGGAAGCCGTTGTCGTTCAGGTGTTGCTTGATGCCGGCGGCCAGGTGGGCGTGCGGCAAGGCCGGGTACCAGTCCCCCGGCATGCAGCGGTCGCCGGAATAGCCGGTATAGGGGTAGAGCGGCTGACCGGGGCGGTGCACGGCGTCCTCGAACTTGCCGCCCACCGACAGCGAGATGTAGTCGACGCCCAGCCGGGCCATGCGCAGGGCGATCTGCTGCGCCTCTGGCAGGGCGTAGCCGTCCTTGATCGCCTCCTCGGCCAGGAAACGGACGCCGACGGGGAAATCGTCGCCGGCCCGCCGGCGGACCTCGGCCATGACCTCGCCGAACAGGCGCAGCCGGCCTTCCAGGGTATGGCCGCCATAGCCGTCCTTGCGCCGGTTGTGGCGCGAGAGGAACGACGACAGGGTGTAGGCATGCGCTGAGTGCAGCTCCAGGCCGTCGTAGCCGGCCTGCCGCGCCCGCAGGGCGGCCAGGCCGAAGGCCTCGATGATGGCGCCGATCTCCGCCGCTTCCAGCATTTCGATGGTCTGCCGCCAGCCGGAGCGGGCCACCTTCAGGAAATGGATGATCTGCGGCACCACCTTGGAGTCGGAGGTGTCGTGCACCCGCTTCGCCAGCTCCCGGTGGCCGGCGATGAATTGGTCGTCCGACAGCCGCAGCAGCGGCCCCGATTTGGCGCCATGCACGGCGGTCGCCTCGACCACGATCAGGCCGACCCGGCCTTCGGCATAGCGGACGTAGCGATCGATGATCGCATCGTTGACCAGGCCGTCCTCGCCCGACAGCCGGGTCACCATGGCCGGCACCACCACCCGGTTGGGCACCGCCATGCCGTTGATGTCGAGCGGCTGGAACAGCCGCCCATCCCGGTCGGCCGCGGCGCCGGCGCTCATGCCTCCTTGCTCCCGCCGACCGATTGCTTCAATTGCGCCAGCAGGGCGTGCAATTGGCGCATGTCGCTGCCTCCCAGGCCGGCCAGCATGTCCTCCACCCAGGTTTCGTGGGCCGGCGTCATCTCGTCGAAATGCCGCTTGCCGCGGGCGGTCAGGCTGATGTGGCTGGTCCGCCGGTCCTTGGGATCGGCCCGGCGGGAGACCTGGCCGTCGGCGACCAGCCGGTCGACCAGGCCGGTCAGGTTGCCGTTCGACACCATCAGCCGCTGCGACAGTTCGGTCATGCTCAGACCGCCGGGGCTGCGGTCGAGTTGCGACAGCAGATCGAAGCGGGGCAGGGTGGTGGCGAAATCCCGGCGCAGGCGGCGCCTGATCTCGCTCTCGATCAGGTTGCTGCAGGTCAACAGCCGCAGCCACAGCCGCAATTGCAGCTTGTCGTTGCCTTCCAACCCGGTTTCGAAGTCGCCGGCCGGCGGCGTGGTTGGCGTGGCGGCGTCCGCCATCACCCTACATGACCTCGCCGCCGGCCACCGCGATCGCCTGTCCGGTGACCGCGGCCGAGCCCGGCAGGCACAGCCAGCCGACCGCCCGGGCCACTTCGTCGGGCTGCACCAGACGGCCCTGGGGGTTGCCGCGGGTCAGGATGGCCCGGGCCTCCGCCTCGGTCTTGCCCGATTGGGCGATGTTGGCGATGGCGTTGGCGGCCATCTCGGTCTCGGTATAGCCGGGACAGACCGCGTTGACGGTGATCGGCCCCTTCGCCAGTTCCAGGGCCAGCGAGCGGGTCAGGCCGACGAGGGCGTGTTTCGAGGCGACGTAGGCCGAGACGAAGGGATAGCCCCGCACACCGGCGGTCGAGGCGACGTTGACGATGCGGCCGAAGCCGGCCCCCTGCATGTCGTCCAGCACCGCCTGGCAGAGCAGGAAGGGTGCGGTGACGTTGACCCCGAAGGCCCGTTCCCAGGTCGGCAAGTCCGCCTTGGCCAACGGCGCGCTGGGCGCGATGCCGGCGTTGTTGACGAGGATCTCGATCGGTCCCAGGGCCTCCCGCGCCGCGGCCACTGCCGCCTCGATCGAGGCCGCGTCGCCCAGGTCCACGGCCTGGCCATGCACCGCGACGGCACCGGTGGCGGCCAGGCGATCCCGTTGTTGCCGCAATGCCGCCTGGTCACGGGCGGCCAGGGTCAGGTTGGCGCCGAGACCGGCCAGTTCCTCGGCGATCGCGGCGCCGATGCCCCGATTGCCGCCGGTGATCAGGGCGTGGCGGCCGCCCAGGGGCCGGGGCGAAGGGCCGGCCTCTTCGGCCTGGGCGTCGCTGGACATGAGGTGCTCGCCTTTTCAGTCGCGGAATTGTTTTAAGCCTAAAATAACGGCCATCCTTGGGCAAGGCATTTGCCGGGCGCCGGGTCGGCGCGTGTGATATAAACCCAGCCGCCAATTCAAGGGGTACGACGATGAGCGTCGCGGAAGTCCAGGCCGGCGAAACCGGCGATCTCGATGCCCAGTTGCGGGAGCGCTGGCGCCGATTGAAGGACGCCGGCACGGCCCAGCCGATGCCCGACCATCAGCTGCGCCGGGAGCGTCTGGGGCGGTTGCGCCGCCTGGTCTTGGACAACCGGGCCGACATCATCGCCGCCATCAACGCCGATTTCGGCAGCCGCGCGGCCGAGGAGACCCTGGTGGCGGAGGTCTTCACCACCCTGTCCGGCATTCGTCACGCCTCCGCTCACCTGGCCAGATGGATGCGGCCGCGGCGGCGGGCGGTGGACCTGGCCTTCAGGCCGGCGACGGCGCGACTGCTGCCGCAACCCCTCGGCGTGGTCGGCATCATTTCGCCGTGGAACTACCCCCTTTACCTGGCCCTCTCACCCCTGGTCGCGGCCCTGGCGGCCGGCAACCGGGTGATGCTGAAACCTTCCGAGGTCAGCCCGCGGACCAGCGAACTGCTGGCCCGCCTGCTCGGCCGGGCCTTCACGACCGACGAGGTCGACGTGGTGCTGGGTGGGCCGGAGGTGGCGGCGGCGTTCTCGCGGCTGCCGTTCGATCATCTGCTGTACACCGGCTCCACCGCCGTCGGCCGCAAGGTGATGCAGGCGGCGGCGGCCAACCTGACGCCGGTGACCCTGGAGCTGGGCGGCAAGTCGCCGGCCATCGTCGGGCCGGGCGCCGACCTGGACCGGGCGGTCAACTCGATCGTCAAGGGCAAGCTGTTCAATGCCGGGCAAACCTGCGTGGCGCCCGACTATGTGCTGCTGCCGCGGCCGCGACTGGACGCCTTCGTCGACAAGGCCGTGGCGACGGCCCGGCGCTACTATCCCAGCCTGGCTGGGAACCCCGACTACACCGCCATCATCAACCAGCGCCAGTACGAGCGGCTGACGGCGCTGGTCGCCGAGGCCGAGGCCGATGGCGCGCGTGCCGTGGTCGCCAATCCGGATGGCGAAAGCCCGCCCGCCGAGGGGCGCAAGCTGCCCCTGACCCTGCTGCTCGATACCACCGAGGCGATGCGGGTGCGGCGGGAGGAGATCTTCGGCCCGCTGCTGCCGGTGTTGCCCTACGACGACCTGGCCGAGGCGATCGCCCTAATCAACGGCCAGGACCGGCCGCTGGCGCTCTACATCTATGACGACGATCGGGCCGCCGTCGATCGGGTGCTGGCGGAAACCGTGTCGGGCGGCGTCACCGTCAACGACTGCCTGCTTCACGTCGCCATCGAGGATTTGCCGTTCGGCGGCGTCGGCGCCAGCGGCATGGGCCACTATCACGGCCGCGAGGGTTTCGAGACCTTTTCCAAGCTGAAGCCGGTGCTGCGGCAAAGCCGCCTGAACGGCGCCTGGATGCTGAACCCGCCCTACGGCCGGCTCGCCAAGGGCCTGATCGGCCTGCTGCTCAAGCGTTAGCCAACGAGTAGTTGGCGGCCCCGTAGGGCTGCCGCATTTGCCGGCGTGCACCTGCCATCTATACTCCGAAAACCGTCCAATCAGCCGTGGGAACATCAGAGCGATGAACGCCGCCTTCCAGGAACTCATGGACATCCGCGATAAGCCCGACAACCGCGTGGCCGAGATCACCGGTACCGATCCGGTCTATTCGACCCGGTTCAGGGTCGGCGAAACCGGCGCGGCCGTGCTGGGGGCGGTCGGCGTCGCAGTCTCGGATATCTGGGAGATGAAGACGGGCCGACGCCAATCCGTCACCATCGACGCGCGCGGTGCGGCGGCGGCCTTGAAAAGCTTTGCCTTTCTGCAGGCCCGCCAGGCCGATGGTTCCTACGAGACCATGCTGAATTCCGCCGCCGCCGCGACGAACTACCAGATCACCCAGCCGTTTCCGACCAGGGACGGCCGCTGGTTCCTGCCCCATTTCGGCATCGAGCACCTGAAAGACCGCGTGCTGGGCGTCCTGAAATGCGAGCCGACGCTGGAATCGGTGTCGGCGGCGGTCGGCCAGTGGGATGCCCTGGCGCTGGAGGAGGCGATCGCCGAGGCCCGGGCCTGCGGCGGCATGGTGCGCGAAAACGCGGAATGGCTGGAGCATCCGCACGGCCGGGCTCTGGCGGCCCGGCCAGTGGTGGAGATCGAGAAGATCGCTGATAGCGATCCCGAACCGTTTCCCGCCGAGGGCCGGGCCCTGGAGGGTATCCGCGTGCTCGATTTGACCCGGATCCTGGCCGGCCCGGTGGCGGCCCGGACCTGCGCCGAGCACGGCGCCGATGTCTTGATGGTGGCGGCCAAGCGCCTGCCGCAGATCAAGAACTTCGTCATCGACCTCTCCCACGGCAAGCGCAGTTGCTATCTCGACCTGGGGGTCCCGGAGGAGGCCGCGCGGCTGAAAGAGCTGGTGCGCGAAGCGGATGTGTTCTCCCAGGGCTACCGCCCGGAGGTGCTGGCCACGCGCGGCTTCGGGCCGGAGGAACTGGCGGCCCTGCGCCCCGGCCTGGTCTACACCACGATCAGTTGTTTCGGCGCTCATGGGCCATTGCGCGATCGCGCCGGCTGGGAGCAGGTGGCCCAGTCCGTCACCGGCATCTGTCATGACGGCGGCGTTGACCACCCGGCCCTGTTGCCGGCACCGGCCTGCGACTACACCACCGGCTATCTCGGCGCCTACGGCACGTTGTTGGCGCTGGCCCGTCGGGCGGTCGAGGGCGGCAGCTACCACGTCAACGTCTCGCTCTGCCAGTCGGGCATGTTCCTCTACCGTCAGGGCAAGGTCGATTACCCGGGCCCGGACCTGGATCTCTCGCCGACCGAGGCGGCGGAACTGCAAATGGACAGCGATACCGCCTACGGCGCCATCCGCCATTTGGCCCCGGTGATCAAATTCTCGGAGACCACGCCCGGCTGGTCCCGCCCGTCGCCGGCGCTCGGTTCCGACGCGCCGGAGTGGCTGAATTAGACGCTGGGTGTCTCTGGATGCCCGGATCAAGTCCGGGCATGACAGTAAGTTATTGAAATATAAGATAATTCGTCATTGCCGGGCTTGACCCGGCAATCTTTTGCCGTGCCAACGCGTCTCTTCAATCTTCCGGCGCGGCGAAGGTGATCAGGCCGGCGGCTTCCGCCGAGGCCGGGGCCACCGCCATGGGGCAGGCGAAACCGGGGATGATCTCGACATCGTACAATTCGCCGATCTTGCCATCGATGCGGAACCAATCGACGCAGCTGCCCGAGGTTAGATCGATGATCTGCACGCCGCACCAGGGTTCGGAATCCGCTTCCCGCAGGCGTTGGTCCAGGGCCAGGCCCTCGAAGCGCTTGTAGCGCGGCTTGGACAGGCCGACAAAGGCGCAATTGCCGTGAAAGGCCAGGCCGCGCAGGAAGCCGGGGCAGAACACCCGGGGTTCGAACACACCGTCGGCGACCACGCCCAATTCGCCGGTGCCGGCGTTCAACAGCCACAGTTCGCCGTTGTGCAGCCGCGGCGAATGCGGCATCGACAGGCCGTCGCAGATGATCTCGTCGCTCACTATGTCGATGACGATGCCGCCGTCGGCCCGGCGGTCGCGCCAGCCGTCGATGGTGTCCGAGCGCGACACGGCGGTGGCATAGCGGGGCCGGCCGTCCTGCATGGCCAGGCCGTTCAGGTGGCAGCGGTCCTCGTCGACCAGGGCCGAGATGAAGCTAGGTCGCCAGACCGGAGTGAAACTGTGGCGGCTGGAGGTCGTGGCCAGGCAGTTGTAGCGGGTGTTGACGAAGACCACCTCGCCATTCTGGTCCAGGCCCACGTCGTGGGCATCCAGGTTGCCCGTCACATGCACCAGGCGCGGCACATAGCAGGCATCGAAGGCATCGTTGATGCGCTGATCGGGCTCCAGCACGTTCTCGAACCGCATGATTTGATAGCCGGCGGTCATGGTCAGTACGCCATTGGGGTCCAGGCACAGTCCCATGGGCTTCGGCATCGCCGCCTGGTGGACGTTGATACCGCCGCCCGCGTTGCGGCCGATGAAATACAACAGCCCCGACTGGTACGAGGTGAAGGCCAGCGAGATGCCATCGCGCGCCAGCCGCTGCGCCAGGCCGGCGGATACCGAATATTCGACCTGTTCCGCCGCCTCGGGGGCCGCCTCCGGCCCGTTTCCGTCACTCATACGACATCAGCCTCCGCGCCAAACCAGCTTGCGCCCCAGCATATCCTGTTGGCGGCGCCATTCGAAACCGCGAGGTGTCCGACGCTGTCAGGTTTGTGTCACTCGGGCGCGGCCCGACGCCGTCGGGCCCAGCCCAGGCCGAACAGGCCCAGCAGGCCGGTGGCGAAAATGCCTATGGGGGAGGGTGCGGGTACCTGGGCGCTGCTGGCCAGGTTGAAGTTCACCGACAGGCTGGTGCCGCCGGCTTGGCTGACCGAGGCGGTATACAGCGAATCCAGGCCGATGAAGTTGAAGGCCAGGTTGGTGAAACCGAGGATGCTGTCCGCCGTCAGGAAGGTCAGGGAAAGGCCGTCGAACAGGCCGTATTCCAGGGGGTCGACGTCGTCCATGACGAAATCGATCAGGCCGCCGATGCCGAAATTGACGTTGCCGACCACCTGCACGGTGTCGTAGTCGCTGGCCGAGATAATCTCGGTGGCCAGGCTGCCGCCGGCGGCGATGGCCAGGTCGCCGTTCAACAGGAAGTTCGCGCCCACGCCGTCTTCCAGCTCCAGCTTGCCGCCGTCGGTCACGCTCAGTGTTTCCGTGGTCAGCGTATTGTCGCTGAAACCGATGCTGGCGCCGGCGCCGATGGCCACGCTTTCGAAGTTGGCGATGTCGGCCCCGGTCACGGTGCCGGTGACATTCGTGAAAGTCAGGGTGTCGACGGCGCCGTCGCCGCCGTCGAAAAAAGTAACGCCCGCGAAGCTGCCGCCATCGAAGGTCAGGGCATCGCTGCCGCCGCCCAGGCTGATGGCGCCGGTGACGCCGGCGCCGGCGTTGACCGTGGTGGTGGAATCGCCGGTGTTATTGAAGATGGCGCTGCCGGTGGTGGAACTGACCATGGCGCCACTGTTCAGGGTGATGACCGTCGACATACCGCTGCTGGTCCGGGTGTCGATGCCGCTGCCGCTGCCGCCGGTGACGTTGGCATTCGCCGTCACCGTCAGGACGCCGGTGCCGAGGTTGCGGGCGTAGATGCCGTCATTGCCGCCGCTGACCGCCGCCAAGGTCGTGATCGTCAGGTCCGCGCTGGCGTTGCTGTTGTCGGCGAAGATGCCGTCGCCGCGGGCGAAGTAGTAGCTGGCGGTGCCGCTCACCGTGCCGTTGGCGGTGACGGTCAATGCGCCTTTGCCCCTGTTCCTGGCGTGGATGCCGTCGCTGCCGCCGCTGACCGCCGCCTGGGTCGTGACCGTCAGGCCGTCGCCGCCGAAACCGTTGCTGGCATAGATACCGAAGTCTGTTGTGCCGGTTACCGTGTCATTGGTGGTGACGGTGAGATGGCCGGTGCCGCCGTAGTTGCCGGCGTAGATGCCGGTGTCGCCACCGCTGACCGCCGCGTGGGTCGTTACCTCCACATAGGTGCCCTTGGTGCTGGGAAAGCTGCCGTTGTTTTGCGCGATGATCCCGGTACCGGTGGTGCCCGTCACCGCCCCCGCGGCGTCGATCTTCAGGTGACCGGTGCCCGAGTTGCTGACCTGGATGCCGGCGATCTGGCCCGTCACGCCGGCATTGGCGTCGACGATCAGGTCCGTACCGCTGTTTCTGCCGCGGATGCCGGAGTTGTTGATGCCCGTCACCTGGCCGTTGGTGGTGACGGTCCAGCTACCGCTGCCGGAATTCAGCGCCCTGATGCCGCTGTCGCCGCCGGTGGCGGCATCTGCCGTGATCTCCAGATTCTGGGTCCCGCTGTGCCGGTTATTGGCGAGGATGCCGTAATTGCCGCTCCCCGTGGCCTGGCTGGTGCTGGTGATGGTCAGATTGCCGGAGTTGCGGTTTTCGCCCCAGATGCCGCTGTGGACGCCGGTGATGCTGGAATTGTGGCCATCCGTAAAACTCAGCCCGCCGGTGCCGTAGAGGGTCAGGCCGTTGATATCGTAGCCAGGGTAGGGGGCGATGGCGGTGTTGATGCCGAAGCCGGCGGTGGTCGTGACCGTCAGGGGCGCGCCAAACAGCAATTGTGTTGTTTCAAACGCGCCGGCCGGCCCGGAACAGCTATAGACCCCACTGCCGCCCGTACAGGCCCCGGCATAGGCGGGGCGGTGGCCATAGCCGCCCAGGGCCAGGCTGGCCAGGGCGGTGCCCAGGGCCAGGCGGGCGCGCAGGCCCGGTTGGCGGTCGGATCGGTGGCTGGTCATCGCGGGATTCGCCGACATGGCTCAACTCCGGTTGTCAGGTGAGGGGTGGTGCCGCCTTGCCCGGCCCAGGCCGGCCAGGCCCAACAGGCCGCTGGCCAGCAGCGCCAGCGGGGAGGGTGCGGGCACCGAGGTGCTGAAGTTCAGGGACAGGCTGCTGCCGTCCTCCAGGCGGACCCGGGCGGCATAGCGCGGATCCAGGCCCAGGAAGTTGAAGGCCAGGTTCTCGAAGCCGAGGATGCTGTCCGCCGTCAGGAAGGTCAGGGACAGGCCGCTGAACAGATCGAACTCCTGGTCGTCGACGTCGAACACGAAATCGAACAGGCCGCCGAGGCCGAAGTTGACCGCGCCTGCCACGTTGAAGATGTCGAACTGGCTGGCCGAGAGGATTTCGGTGGCG
Source organism: Alphaproteobacteria bacterium (assembly GCA_030746635.1). Lineage (GTDB taxonomy): Bacteria > Pseudomonadota > Alphaproteobacteria > JASLMH01. The sequence continues at coordinate 16,474 of JASLMH010000107.1, forward strand.
AGCGTGCCGCCGTTCGCCAGGTTCAGGTCGCCCTGCAGCAGGAAGTTGGCGCCGACCCCATCGACCAGGTTCAGCCGGCCGCCGTCGCTGATGGTCAGGCTTTCCGTGGTCAGCGTGTTGTCGCTGAAGCCGATGTCGGCGCCGCTGCCGATGGCGACCTCCTCGAAGTTGACGATGTTGGCGCCGGCCACCAGGCCGGCGGCGTTCAGGAAGCTCAGGCTGTCGACGAAGCCGTCGGCCGAACCGGTATCGTCGCCGCCGTCGAACAGGCTGACGCCGGCGAAACTGCCGCCGTCGAAGGTCAGGGCGTCGCTGCCGTCGCCCAGGCTGATGCTGCCGGCAATACCGGCCCCGGCATTGACCGTGGTGATGGAATTGCCGGCGTCGTTGGACAGGGCGTTGCCGGACGTGCTGCTGACCAGAGCGCCGTCGTTTAGGGCGATGACGCTCTGCCCGCCGAGGCCGGTCAAGGCCCGGATGCCATCGCCGGTGCCGCCGGTGACGGCGCCGGCCGCGGTCACCGTCAGGGTGCTGGTGCCGCTGCCAAAGGAGCCAGCGGCGCGGGCATAGATGCCATGGTGCCCGCCCGAGACCGCCGCCGTCGAAATCGTCAAATCCATGCCCAGTTGCCTGGCTCGAATACCGTCGTGAAGGGTTCCCGTCACCGGGCCGGTAGCGGAGATGTTGAGGGCGCCGGGGCCGTAATTGGCGGCATATATTCCCGTATCTCTGGCGCTGACGGCCGCCGTCGATATCGTCAGGTCCGCGGTGCTAAAGTGGTTGAGGTTGTAGGCTCTAATGCCGTAGCCGCTGTTGCCTGTCACCAATCCGGTGGTGGTGATCCTTGCGGTGCCGGTGCCCTCGTGTCCGGCATAAATACCGTTGCTGCCGCTGACCGCGGCCGCCGTAATCGTCAGGTCCGTGCCGCGGGTCTTGGCTACAATCCCCCGACTGCCCGCCGTCACCGGCCCGGTGGCGGTGATGCTCGACGCGCCGGTGCCGTGGTTATAGGCATAAATCCCCCCTTGGAAACCGCTGCTGACCGCGGCCGCCGCAATGGTCAGATCC
>JASLMH010000108.1 GCA_030746635.1 Alphaproteobacteria bacterium
CATCATGCTGCGCAATGACTTCGCATTTTTCGAGGCGGCCATGGGCGCGGCCCTGATCGGCGCCTATGCGGTACCGATCAACTGGCACTTCAAGGACGACGAAACCGGCAATATCATTCGACGCTGCAGCGCCAGGGCTCTAATCATCCACGCCGATTTGCTGCCGGGCATTGCCGCCGCAGCCTGTGCCGTGCCGGCGGGCGCCACGGCATGGGCGGAACGGCTGGACGGCCGGCAACCCTGGACTGCCGCGGGAAGATTCCGGAAAGAACCTCAAACGCCGCCGGCGCGATCCCTGTTGGGAGGCCGCCGGCCGCCGGATTTGACGTTGCCTCCGGCGCCGCTACGGTGCCGGCCAAAGACTGTCGGTCCGCCCGGTCAGGCGATAGACCAGCAGACCGACATACTCATGCATCGCCGTACGCAGGAAATAGAACCCGGCCGACAGGTTGAGCCGTGGCCAAGCGGTCCCGGCCGGCGGCACAAGCGGCCGCGCCGGCGCCGCCCAAACCGGCCAGCCGGTGCCGCGAAACACCGCCATGGCGCGCGGCATATGGCCGGCCGAAGTGACCAGCAGCCATCGCTCGCCGTCCGCCGGCCGGACCAATTGCTTGCCCAGTCGGGCATTCTCGAAGGTGTCGCGCGATTGCGCCTCGACGATGATGCGTGCCCTATCAATGCCCCGGCTGACAAGGTAGTCGGCAATCAGGGGCGCCTCCTTGTCGTCGGGGCGGCCAGGCGTGCCGCTGCCGCCGGCGACCAGCAGCCGGGCCGCCGGGTGGCGGCGGGCGAGGCGCATGAGTTCCACCAACCGTCCGGCGGCACGGCCCGGAACAGGGTGGCCCATGGTGCGCGACCGCGCGACGTCGGCCGCCGCTCCGCCCAACAGGATCACCCCGGCAACCGGCGTGGCATCGTCGCGATAGGGTGGGAAGCGGTATTCCAACGGCACCAGCAGCCATTCACCGACCGGCAGGCAGGCGATAGCGAGCAGGGCCGCCGTCAGCAGGCTGATCAGCCAGACGCCCAGGCGGCGGCGCCACCACAACAGCACCGTCGCGACCAGCAACACGATCAGCGTCGCGTGCAAGGGTTCGGCCAAGACTCCGAAAAATTTGGCGATGTTGAAGAACATCGTTCGCTCCACCACGAATGCCGGCAGCCCCGGTCGGTGCGCCTCGGCCGTCACCGCCGGGCAGTCGTTTCAATGCATCACCGGCCGCGCGGCCAGATCCTTCATCGCCTCTTCCGCGGTCCGCGCCATGCCTGGGCAGTGTTGCGGTGCCCACATGGACTATCCGGCATAGGCGGATTGCGGGCCAGGGGCAAGGTCGGCGAAGCCGGCTGGGACCGATGGGTTCTAGCCGGGCGGCTTGAGGATCTCGAACTCGACCGGCGGAAAGGTGCGGGCGATGGTCTGCCGTGATTTCCAGACGTAACCGTCGCCGGGATCGACCCAGTAGAGGTTCTCGAATTCCCATTGCAGGCCGCGGGCGGAGTTCTTCTCACGCACCAGGATGGTCTCGAAATCCAGCTCGACGATTCGCAGCCTTCGTTCGCCGACCAACTCGAAAATCGAGTCGATCCGCAAGCCGAAATGGGCACCCAGATCCAGATCCACATAGCGGGTGTGATGCAGCGGCGCCCGTAATTGGTGCAGCCGACGGTCGACCGGGTCGGCCTTGTTCGAGCGGGTGTTCTTCAGGTTTTCCGGGAACCCGAAGGTCTTGATCACGCGGCCACCCATCAACGTCAGGACCGACCGGTCGACACCGGAAATCCAATGCTCCTCGCCGCCCTGTACCCGGCCGAGCAACAACAGCGCCTGCGGCCCCTTGCCGACCCTTGCAGTCATGGTCGCATATGGTAGTTTGGCGATCGTCTTCCGCTGCAACGGCAAATCGGGATGACCGAATATCTGCGCCTTTGCCACATCGTAGGCGTTGAGGACGGTCGGGCTGAATTCACAGCCAGCCAGCGCAAGACCCAGGCTGCCCGTCAGCAGGCTTCTTCGGGAAACGACCATGAAATCCTTGGTAGACATGCGAAATTCGACTGTCGTTCGCTGCCGGGATGGGGAATTGGCATGAACCAGGTCCAAGCCAACCCGATTGTCATCATCCGGTGCTGTCGGGCGCTATTCTGTCTGTTTCTCTTCGCCCTGTCGATGCCGCTCGGCGGCGATCTGGCGCGCGCGCAACTGGCCGGCGCCAGCGCGGGCGTCGACGGCGGCACCCTGGGCAACCTACTCGGTCAATTGCAGACGTTGCAGGAAACCGGCGCTATCGACGCACTCGGCGGCGCCGCCTCCTCGCCCCTCGACGTGACCCGGCGACAGGGTCTTGAAGCCACCCTGGAATTGCAGCAAAGAAATGTGGATACCCCGTTGATCAGAGAAAGGCAGTTCGAACGTCGCGGTTTGTTGACCCAACCCCAGCAGATCGTAGCCGAGCGCTTCTGCCAAGGCGCCCTGCCGCGTCAGGATCTCGCGCTGATCAGGGTGATCAGACAATTCTCGCCGCTGGAAAAGGATTATTGCCAGCGCGCCGCCGAATTGTTGCTGCAATATGGCTATGAGTTGTTCGGCGACGAGGCCGAGTTAGATGCCTTGGAAATCGGGGTAATTTCCGCCGACTACACTCTTGGCGTAGGGGACGAGTTGATCCTCACGTTTCACGGCCGGCAGAACAATGTTCTCTCGATTATGGTCGACCGCGAGGGCAAGCTCATGATTCCCGAGTGGAAGCCGATCCATGCGGCGGGCCGTACGTTCGGCGAGGTGCGACGCGAAATCGCTGCGCGCACCGCGTCGACCCAATTGGGAACCGAGGTTTTCATCTCGCTGGGCGCCGTGCGCACGGTGTCGGTGCTGGTTGTCGGCGAAGTTCACGAACCAGGCCGCCAGTTGTTGACGGCGCTGTCAACGGTGGTCAACGCTATTCGGGCCGCCGGCGGCGTCAAGAAGACGGGCAGCGTCCGCCGCATCCACCTGCAACGTGGCGATCAGATCCATTGGATCGACGCCTATGATCTGTTGTATTCGGGCATTGCCGCGCGTGATCTGAACCTGCGGGACGGCGATCGCATCATCGTGCCGCCGCTCGGCCATACATTCGCCGTCACCGGCGATGCCAGGCGGCCGGGCATCTACGAGATGCCGGAAGGCCGGCGGACCCTGCGTCTGGCAGAGGCGCTGGACCTTGCCGGCGGCAGCATCCGGCCACGCGGCAACAAGTTCCAGCAACTGACGTTCACGGCTTCGGGGCACCAAAAGCTCAACGAGCACAACAATCTGGCGGCCGCCGTACAGGACGGCGACATTGTCCGCATTGCCCGCCGCCAGGACATCCAATTGGGCACGGTGCACATCAGCGGGCACGTGCGCATGCCGGGGCGACGAGCCCTGTCTTCGGTGTCGACCGTGGCGCAGTTGCTGGGCGACCCGACGACTCTGAAACCGAACCCGTACTTGTTATTCGGCGCGCTCCTGACCACCGACCCGCAAACCCAAGCGACGCGGTTCTTCCCATTGAACCTCAGGAACATTCTGCATGGCCAACAGGACTACTCGTTGCGCGATGGCGACCGACTCATTGTGCTGAGCTCCGACGACATTCGTTTCCTTTCGTCCGCCGAAGTGCAGGATACGGTAGCCCGCCGCATCGACGCCGAGATCAAACGGCAGAACCTGACCGACCAGGCTGCGAAACCCGACACCGACGACAAGATCTCGGCCGATTGGTTCAGCGATCCATTGAGCAGAATCCGAAGGACCCTGGCCGCCGGCCGCGGAGATGACGCATCAGGCAAAGACAAGAGCGGCGACGAAAAAGCCGGGGAGACCGGCGAGGACGAAGTGAGCGAGACCTGCGAAGGCATGCGCCGCTTGAGCGCCATCGTCTCCAGCAACTCGGCCAATCGCTACGCCAATGCCGTGCGAACCCTGGATACCGTCGGCCTGGACCAGGCCAATGGGCGCGCTTGTCCAGACATCTTCGATCAATTCGGCGCTCTGTTGCCGCTGGCCCTGGAGCATGTCGTGGCGATAAACGGCGAGGTGCGCGACCCCGGCACTTATCCGGTCGTGGGCAATGTCAATCTGACGGACCTGATCGCGGTATCCGGCGGGCTGACCCGGGAAGTCGATCTGACCCGGGTGGAGGTTTCTCGCTACACGGCGGATTCGGCCAAGGGCGTTTCGAACACCAGCCGTGGCTTGATCGACATCGCCAAGGCTGGCGCGGACAAGGTATCGGTGGGTCCGGGCGACGTCGTCAGATTCAATCCCGTCGCGACCGATCGCGATACCGGCCCGGTGCTGCTGGTCGGCGAGTTCATCCGGCCCGGACTATACGAGATCCGCCGCGGCGAGCGGCTGTCGGAGGTGATGGCCCGGGCTGGCGGACTGACCGAACAGGCCTACCCCTATGGCGCCGTGTTTACCCGCCAACGCGTCCGGACCGCGCAGCAGGCGGGACTGCAACGCGCCGCGCGGGAGTTGAACTCCGCGCTGGCGGTCGCGGCGGTGCAGCGCAACGTCAACCCGACGTCGGTTTTGGCACTGCAGCAGTTCGCCCGGCAGCTTGGCACCGTCGAGGCCCTGGGACGGGTGGTCATGGAAGCCGATCCGACGGTCCTGCAGGTACGGCCGGAATTGGACGCGGTCTTGGAACCTGGCGACAAGATCTACATGCCGAAGCGGCCGAATTTCGTCACCGTCATTGGCGATGTGCTGAACCCCGGCGCGATGCAGTTCATCGCCGGCACCACAGCGGACGAGTACATTCGTCAGGCCGGCAGTTTTCAGCGCTCGGCCGACGAAGACCGGGTCTTCGCCGTCTATCCGAACGGTATCGCCGAGCCGCTGGCGGTCAGTGTGTGGAATTTCAACCCGGCCCAGATACCCCCCGGCAGCACCATCGTGGTGCCGAAGGATCCGGCGCCGCTGGATCTGCTGACACTGGTGCGGGAAGGATCGTCAATACTTAGCCAGTTGGCGGTTACGGCGGCCTCGCTGGCTGTCATCAGCCGTGACTAGACGAAGCGCGACGGCGGAGACGAGCCCGGGCATATCGATGCAATTTTCCGCGTTTGGCACCCGACGGGCGCTGCTGGCCGCCATCGTCATCTGCGGCTTCGCCATGACCGCCCTGGCCCGTCCGCCCAATATCCAGACGCGGAACACTGCCACCGCCGGTGATTTCGGCGGCGTCGGGTTGTTGCAAACCCGGACCGCCCGCTTCCGCGACGATGGCGACATCGATGTCGGCGGCGTCTTCATCGACCCCTACCGACGTTACTACGTGTCTTTTCAGGCGATGCCGTGGCTGGAAGGCACCTTCCGCTACACCCTGATCACCAACCGGCTGTTCTCGCTTGGCGGTCTGGCCTCGGACCAGGATTTCCAGGATCGCGGTGCCGATTTGAAATTTCGGCTGCTTGAAGAAGGCTCCTGGTGGCCGCAAATCGCCGTGGGCCTGCAGGATGGCGTCGGCACCGGTTTGTTCGCCGGTGAATATCTGGTCGCCAGTAAACGGTACTACGATCTGGATTTCTCCTTCGGGATGGGTTGGGGCTATTTCGCTTCCGGCAGCAGGATCAAGAATCCCTTGACCACGTTTTCCCCGGTCTTTGAATCCCGCCAAAGCAGTGGCGCCCTGGGTGGCCAAGCAAATTTGGGCGATTATTTCTCCGGTCCGAATGTGGGTCTGTTCGGCGGCGTCGCCTGGCGCACGCCAGTGCGCGGCCTGACCTTGAAGATCGAAGCGAGCACCCAGGACTATCAATCGGAGCCCTTGGGGAACCGGTTCGACCGCGGCCTGCCTTACAACTTTGGCCTGGTCTATCGGCCGTTTTCCTGGTTGGAGCTGTCGGGCGCCTACGAGCGCGGCGATACTGCCATGTTCCGCGCCTCACTACGGGCCAGCGTCAACGACGTCGATCTGCCCAAGTTCGACAAACCACCGCCGACCCTGAAACCACGGACACGGAAACAACAGACCGCCGCCACGCCACCGCCAGGCACCGTGGTCGCCGGCGATGCCGATTTCAGTCTGCGGCCCCGACCCGTCGCCACCATCGTGCAGCCCGGAGATCCCGAACCGGTCCGGCCGGCCCGCCGATGGGCGGCGACCGACGACGGCGCGACATCGGCCCAGGTCGCCAGTCCTCGGCGCCATGATGCCGTTGTGGCGCACCTATTCGATGGCTTCGAAGCACAACGGATGCAGATCTCGTCGATCGAAACCGACGCCAACGAAGCCCGGATCTATTTGTCCGCCGGCCTGCGCGAGGCGCCGCAATGGCGCATGCTCAAGGCGGCGCAGTTGGTCACCGCATCACTGCCGGCGCGGACTGCCCGGGTTGTCTTGATCGAACGGAGCGGCGGCATCGTCCGACGCCGCGTCAGCCTGCGACGAAACGAAATCGAGCGCACGGCCATCGTTGATTACCTGTTCGACAACCTGGAAGACAAGGGCTTCGTTATCGAGAGTATTGATTTGTCGCACAGCCGAGCCCGGCTGGTCATGTCGCGGGTGCCGGTCTTCGATGGTGACGTGGAGCGGCAGGCGGCGGAGATCGTCTTCAAGGCCGCGCCAACGCCGATCGAAAAAGTGGAGATCGTCCAACTCGACAACGGCCGGCAGCTTAGCCGGGCGATCGTTCGACGGGCCGACGTCCTCCGCGCCGCCAAGATCGATCAGATGTTCGATGGTTTGGAAGCCCATGGCTTCGAGATCGAGAGCCTGGAACTGTCACGGGGACGAGCGCTGGTTTACCTGTCCTCGCCGCGACATGATGATCAGGACGCCTACCAGGCGGCGGCCCGGCTGGTTGCCCGCACCGCCCCCGATCCGGTGGCGTCGGTGGAGGTCGTCCGCCTGATCGCCGGCGTCGAGGCGACGCGGGTCTCCTGGCACCGATCGGGCAGCACGGCCGGCACAAGTGATGAACGGGTCGTCCCCGACCTGACCGACAACGAAAAAAATCAAGTGGCGCTCAAGGTCTTCAAGGAACTGGAAGACAACGGCTTTGGCGTCGAAAAATTCGAAATCACCCGACGCAAGGCCTCGGTCTTCGTCACGCCGACGCAGTTCCGCGAATACGCCCGCAATGTCGGCCGCGCCAGCCGCATCGTCGCCAAGCACGCGCCGCCCAGCGTCGAGGAGTTGCAGGTGGTGACGATGAACGCCGGGCTGGAAACCGCCCGCGTCACCATCATGCGCAAGGATCTGGAAGCGGCTGTGCGGCGCCTGGGTAGCCCGGAGGAGATCTGGGCCCATGCCACCATCGAACAGCCGCGGCCGAGTCCCCCATTTGGTGGTACGGCGGAGGACGCGACGGTGATCAGCAACCCGCACCTCTATCCGAACATGAACTGGTACATTCGGCCGGCCCTGCGCAGCCATGTCGGCGGTCCGGACGCGCTGTATCTGTATCAGATCTGGTTGGCGGTATCCGCCTCCGTGGACCTTTACCGGGGTCTGTCGGTCAGCGCCACAATGGGCAAGAACCTCAAGTCCACCTTGGACGAAATCACCCTGCGATCGGACAGTCGGTTGCCGCGCGTCCGCAGCGACATCAAGGAATATGTGCAGCAGGGCGAGGACGGCAATATCGTCTCGCTATATACCGACTACCTGTTTCAGCCGGCCAACAACTGGTTCGCCAGGGTTTCGGCCGGCCTGTTCGAGGAGATGTTCGGCGGCGTCAGCGGCGAGGTGTTGTACCGACCCTATGGTTCGCGCCTTGCCCTCGGCGTCGACATCAACCGGGTTCGTCAGCGCGAGTACGATCAGCGCCTCGATTTCCGGAACTATGAAGTGACCACCGGTCACCTGAACATGTACTACAAGCTGCCCTACGCCGGCCTGCTGTTTGAAACCCATTCCGGGCAGTTCCTGGCCGGCGACCGCGGCACGCAGTTCGCGATAACGCGGATCTTCGATTCCGGCGTCGCGGTCGGTGCCTGGGCGACCGCGACCAACGTTTCCGCCGAGGAATTCGGCGAAGGTAGCTTCGACAAAGGCATCTATTTGCGGGTGCCGTTCGAATTGTTCCTGACTTCTTCGACCCGCCGTGCCGGCACTATCGCATTCCGCCCCCTGACCCGCGATGGCGGCCAGATGGTCAACGTGAGCAAACGCGTCTACAGCGTGATCGAGGATGGCAACCTCGATAACGTCATGCACCATTGGAATCGTTTTTTGGACTAGCCGCGGCCGCCCTGGCCCTTGATCTTGGCCCAACTGTCGCGCAAGCCCAAGGTCCGCCCGAGCACCGGCTGCTCCGGCTTGGTGTCGGGATCGGCGCAAAAATAGCCCAGGCGCTCGAACTGCACCGTTTCCCCGGGCCGAAGATCGGCCAGGCTCGGTTCCAATTGGCAACCAACCAGGCATTCCAACGAGGCGGGGTTCAGATCGGCCAGGAAATCACCCTCCGCGCCGGGATCTTCGCGCTGGAACAGATGGTCGTACAACCGCACTTCGGCCGCTGTCGCGTGCGCGGCCGAAACCCAATGCAGCGTCGCCTTGACCTTGCGGCCGTCGGGCGCGTTGCCGCCCTTGGTCGCCGGATCATAGCTGCAACGCAATTCGACCACCTCGCCGGCGGCATCCTTGATCACTTCGTGGCAGGTGATGAAATAGGCATAGCGCAGGCGCACCTCGCGCCCCGGCGCCAGACGGAAGAACTTCTTGGGCGGATCCTCCATGAAATCATCCCGCTCGATATACAACTCGCGGGAAAACGGCACCATCCGGCTGCCGGCGTCGGGATCGTTGGGGTTGTTGACGGCGGCCAGTTCCTCAGCATCGCCCTCCGGATAGTTTTCGATCACCACCTTCAATGGCCGCAATACAGCCATCCGACGCGGCGCCTCGACGTTCAGCAGTTCGCGGACGCAATGTTCCAGCATCGCCATTTCGACCACGCCGTCGCTTTTGGTGATCGCCAGGCGGCCGATGAAATCGCGGATCGCCGCCGCCGGCACGCCGCGCCGGCGCAATCCGGCCAGGGTTGGCATGCGCGGGTCGTCCCAGCCATTCACCCGCCCGTCGCTGACCAGCTCGGTCAAGCGCCGCTTCGACAACACCGTATGGCCGAGATTGAGACGCGAGAACTCGTACTGCCGGGGCCGAACCGGCACCGGCAGACTGTCGAGCAGCCAATCGTACAGCGGCCGATGATCGGCGAATTCCAGGGTGCACAGGGAATGGGTGATGCCCTCGATGGCGTCGCACTGGCCGTGGGCGAAATCGTAGTTGGGATAGATGCACCAATCCGAGCCGGTGCGCGGATGGGCGGCATGCAGGATGCGATAAAGCACGGGATCGCGCAGGTTCATGTTGCCGGCGGCCATGTCGATCTTGGCCCGCAACACCCGGGCGCCGTCCGGGTACTCGCCCGCCCGCATGCGCCGGAACAGATCCAGGTTCTCGGCCACCGGCCGGTCGCGATGGGGGCTGTCGCGGCCCGGCTCGGTCAGGCTGCCGCGGTAGTCGCGGATTTCTTCCACCGAGAGGTCGTCGACATAGGCCTTGCCGGTTTCGATCAGGTGTTCCGCCCATTGATACAGCTGCTCGAAATTATCCGAGGCGTGATAGACGTGATCGCCCCAGTCGAAGCCCAGCCAGCGCACGTCGTCCTCGATGGCGGCGATATATTCCTGCTCTTCCCTGGTTGGATTGGTATCGTCGAAACGCAAATGGCAGCGGCCGCCGAATTCCTGGGCGATGGTGAAATTCAGGCAGATCGACTTGGCATGGCCGATGTGCAGATAGCCGTTCGGCTCCGGCGGGAAGCGGGTGACGACCTCGGTATGGCGACCGGCGGCGATATCGTCGCGAACGATGTCGCGAATGAAGTCGCTGGCGGTCGCATCGTTGCTGGTCTCGGCCTCGGTCATCGCATCCTGTCCCCGTCCCGGTCGGCGGCGCCCCTGTCTGCCAGAATCCGCCGGCGCTGCCAAGTCGCGCCGGGCGGCCGGCGGCGGTAATTCTCTTCCAAACGACAATACACTAGGCTGGCCGGCGCGGTGTCGTGAGCGCCGAGGGAACAGGAGTAACGGGAATGAGTTGGATCGAAACCTGCCGCGGCGTGGTCTACCCCTGGCATTGCGATCACCTGGGTCATATGAACGTGCAGCACTATGTCGGCTTCTTCGACATCGCCGCCTTCCATTTTCTCGTCGAACTGGGCTTCCGCGCGGACGGCGCGCAGGACCAGGGTATCTCGCTGGTCGACGCGCAGCACACCATCCGCTTTCTGAACGAACAACGGGCCGGCAGCCTGTTCAAGGTGGAAAGCGCCCTGACCAAGGTGGGCACCAAATCCGTCATCGCCCTGCACCGCCTGCGCAACATCGAAACCAAGGTGATCGGCGCGACCACGGAGATTGTCTCGGTCTGTTTCGATCTGAGCAGCCGCAAATCGATAAAGATTGACGACGACATCCGGGAACAACTACGCCAATTCGTGGTCGACCCGGCGGAGCTCGAATGATGGCGCCTCATCGCGCGGCAAGGGCGTTGGCCATCGTTCTGGTCGGCGCGCTGCTGCCGGCCATGGCCGCCGCCGGGTCCGACCAACGCTCGCCCTATGCCGGGCAGGAACGGTGGGAAATCAAAAGCCTGTCGCCGGACGACTTGGCACAATTGCGGGCCGGACAAGGTTGGGGGCTGGCCAAGGCCGCCGAGTTGAACGGCCTGCCGGGTCCGCTGCATGTCCTGGCCCTGCGCCAACAGCTCGACCTCGGCGAGGTCCAGGCCAGTCGGATCGACGTGCTGTACCGGGAGATGAACGAACAGGCTCGCGCACTGGGCATCCGCCTGATCGAACAGGAAAGACGGCTGGACGAAACCTTCGCCAGGGGCGAAATGACGCCAACGCTGCTGCGCGGAATGTTGACCAAGATCGCCAAGTTGCGGGGCGAACTGCGATTTGTTCACTTGAACGCCCATCTGGCGATGATGCCGCTGCTGCGTCCGGAACAAATTGCCCAATACAACCAATTGCGCGGCTACGACTCCACCGCGCCGGGACGACACGACAAGGGCCATCACGGGCACCACAAGTGAGGGACTGCCTATCGGCCCGCCGTTGGTCCAACGACGGGTTAATGCGATGGACTTAACCGGGCCGTTGTTCCTACACTCCGGCCATGGCCAACGCCAAGACACGGGAAAAGCTGATCCTGAGCGCCGAGCGGCTGATTGCCCTGCGGGGGACCGAGGGCGTCTCCCTGCGCGAGATCAACCGTGCCGCCGGTCAGCGCAACGCCTCGGCCCTGCACTACCATTTCGGCTCCCGTCAGGGTCTGCTGGAAGCGGTGTTCGAATTCCGCATGGAACGCACCAACCAGCGGCGCAACGAACTGGTCGATACGATCGAGGCCGACGGCGTCACCGGCGATTTGTACCGATTGTGCGAGGCCAGCGTGCTGCCCCTGGCGGAGATGCTGGATGCCAACGGTGCCGGCCACTACATCCCTTTCCTGGCCCAGGTAACCGCCGATCCCCTGATCCGCAATTCCGAGGTGATCGTGCGCGAACGCTGGTCCGGCGTGCGGCGCCTGAACCGGCATATTCTGGCCCTGTTGGCCCAACTGCCCCAACGCATCGCCCTGCAGCGCCTGACCATGTCGCAGGGCTTGGTGATCTACCAGCTGGCCGAGCATCAACGGCAATTGAACAGCGCCGAGGCGCCCGCGGCGGCCGAGACCGCGCTGTTCGTCAGTGACCTGATCGACCTAAAAATGGCGACCTTGCGGGCGCCGGTGTCGCCGCGAACCCTGGCCGGCCTGGCCGATCTGGATCGGGCCGACGGATGAGTCACGTCCTGCAGACCAAGGTCGGCCGGGATCTCGGCCTGGAACTGCCGATCTTCGGCTTCGCCCACAGCATCGACGTGGTCTGCGCCCTGACCGAGGCCGGCGGCATGGGCGTCTATGGCGCCACCCGCGACACGCCCGATGAGATCGCCGCCGCCTTGAAAACCATCCGGCAACGGATCGGCACACGGCCCTTCGGCGTCGACCTGGTGCTGCCGCGCGGCATGCCGGCCTTGGACGACCGTGATGCGATCGAGGCGGAACTGCCTGACGGCCATCGCCAATTCGTCCGTGGGCTGTACGAGAAATACCAGGTACCGGCGGCCACCGGGCCGGGCATGCGCTCGCGCTTCGTGCGTTCGGAAGAAGTGGCGGCGCGGCAGATCCAGGCAGTGCTGGCGTCCGACGTCGACCTGTTCGCCTGCGGCATCGGCGCGCCGCTGGCGGCGGTCACCCGGGCCAAGGCTGACGGCAAGCGCACCCTGGCCCTGGTCGGCAGCCCCCATCACGCCCGTCGGGCGCTGGAAAGCGGCGCCGATATCCTGGTCGCCCAGGGACATGACGCCGGCGCCCATACCGGACCCATCGGCACCTTCTCGCTGGTGCCGCAGATCGCCGATCTGGCGGGCGACGTCCCGGTCTTGGCCGCCGGCGGTGTCGCCACCGGCCGTCATATCGCCGCCGCCTATGCCCTGGGGGCCCAGGGGGTCTGGCTGGGCACGGTCTGGCTGGCCACCCGCGAGCATGCCATGCAGCCGCAAATCGTCGACAAATTGCTGGCCGCCGGCAGTCTGGACACGGTGATCTCGCGGGCCAACAGCGGCAAGACCTTGCGCCAGGTCCGCTCCGCCTGGAGCGATGCCTGGGCCGCCGAGGATGCCCCGCCGCCCCTGCCGATGCCCTATCAGGACATCCTGGTCGGCGATTTGCTGGGCGCCATTCATGAACACGAGGTTCTTCGCCGTCGCCTGGGTCGCCGTTTGCACCCTGTTCGGGGTGCCCAGCATCTTCCTGTTCTGGGCCGCCGGACCCACCGCCCTGGCCAATATCTGCTGCGTCGCCTAGACGCCCCGCAAGCGGTCCAGTTCGGCGATCCGGTCCTGTAGCGGCCGCACCAGGTCCGTGACCTGTTCCTCGCTGAAGCGCCGAGCGATGTGCTGGGGGCAGTTGACGTCCCAGGCGGTGATTCGCAGGACCATGGCCTGTTCCGGCGACGCCTGGTAGGCGGGATCGCCAAGGCGCGCCAGCAACTCGGCGTCGCCCTCGACCACCCGGGCCCGGCCCCAGATCTTGATGCGGCGGCGATTCGGATAGTCGATCAGGAAGATCGCCGCCCGATCGTTCTCCGACAGATTGCCGACGCTGATGTATTGCCGATTGCCGGTGAAATCGGCCCAGGCCACGGTCCGCTCGTCCAACACCCGCAGGAAGCCCGGCGGACCGCCGCGATGCTGGATGCTGGGCTGGCCATCGGCCGAGGCGGTGGCCAGGTAAAAGGAATCCCGCTCGGCGATGAATTGGGCCAGCATATCGCTGACGGTATCGTTCCAACCGCCCTTCTCCTCCATGCGGGCATAGCCGTCCCGCGAGCCCTTGCGCGCCTGCAGGGCCTTCACGGCCGGACTGAAGGCCACATCCGAAGTTGTCTCGGCCGCCATTTCCCCCATCCCCCAAGGCTGTCGTCAGGACGCTTCCGATTGCGGCAGGGTGTACTCGGCGAAGCGCTCCCGCAGGGTTAGTTTATGCACCTTGCCGGTCGCCGTGTGCGGCAACTCGTCGATGAACACCACGTCGTCCGGCAGCCACCAGGATGCGATCTTGTCGCGCAGCCAATCCCGGATCTCGTCGGCGCCGGCCTCGGCCCCCTCGCGGCGGACGACGATCAGCAGCGGCCGTTCCTGCCATTTCGGATGATGCACGCCGATCACCGCCGCCTCGTAGACGTCCGGGTGGCCCATGGCGGCGTTCTCCACCTCGACCGAGCTGATCCATTCGCCGCCCGACTTGATCACGTCCTTGGAACGGTCGGCCAGCTCGACATAGCCATCGGCGTGGATACAGGCGACGTCGCCGGTATGCAGCCAGCCGTCCTTGACCCCGGTGGCGCCCTGGATGCCGCCCTCGTCCTTCAGATAACCCGAGGCGACGATCGGCCCGCGGACCAGCAGATCGCCGGTGCTCTTGCCATCCCAGGGCAATTCGTTGCCGTCGTCGTCGACGATCCGGTACTTGGTGCCGAAGGCGATGCGGCCGCCGCGCATCTTGACGTCGATGCGGTCGGCCCCGGTCAATTGGTCATAGCCCTGTTTCAGGCCCGGCTGGGCGGCGCACAGCGCCTCCGTCATGCCCCAAACCTGGGCCGCGTCCAGCCCGAACTCGCCCTCCAGGGTCTCGATCAGGTTGCGCGGCGGCTTGGCGCCGCTCATCAACGCCGTGCGCAGGGTGGAAAAGCGGCGATTGCTGCGGCGCAGGAAATCCACCAGCATCAGCCAGATGGTCGGCACGCCGGCGACCATGGTGACGCCCTCGTCCTCGATCAGTTCGTAAAGCTTGTCCGGCTCGTAGTTGCGGCCCGGTAGCACCAGCTTGCTGCCGGAGGTCGGTGCCGTATAGGGCATCATCCAGCCGTTGCCGTGGAACAGCGGCGCCACCGGCATGTAGCATTCGCGGGCGCCGTTGCCGTGACCGCCCATGAATTCCTGGCTGCCGCCGGTCATGGTGATCAGGGTGGCGGCGCGATGGGAATAGACCACGCCCTTGGGATGGCCGGTGGTGCCGGAGGTGAAACAGATGGTCGAGGCGGTGTTCTCGTCGAACTGCGGCCACTCATACCGCCCGTCCTCGGCCGCCAGCAGTTCCTCGTAGTCCAGCAGGCTCGGCAGGCTGGTCGCGGCCGGCCGGGCCGCGGTGTCGTCCAGCCAGATATAGCCCTGCACCGTGGTCAGCTTCGGCGCCAGTTGTTCGGCCAGTTCGATGGTGCCGCGATCGACGCAAAGCCATTTATCCTCGGCATGATTGATGATGTAGATCAGTTGCTCGGGGAACAGCCGGGGATTGAGGGTGTGCAGCACCGCGCCCATGCCGGAAACGCCATAGAAGCATTCGAAGTAGCGCCGGGTGTTCCAGGCCAGGCCGCCGACGACCTCGCCCGGTTCGACGCCCAGCCGGATCAGCCCCTGGGCCAGGCGTTTGCAGCGCTGCCGCGCCTCGCCATAGGTGTAGCGGCGGATTTCGCCGTCCATTTCGCGGCTGACGATTTCAACGGAGCCGTGGCAATCGGCGGCATAGTCAATCATGCTGCTGACCAGCAGCGGGACATTCATCATCAATCCGCGCATCGTCCACTCCCGTCATACGCCCCTTTCGCGCCGGCCAGGCCGGCGACGGACGGCATGCTAGCGCTTTTTCCAACGGCGTGGAATTCGCCCCGGCCAAGGCCCGTTCGGCAGCGGGCGGCAGTCCGATTTCGGCAAAGATATTCGCATGGCGTGATGAGTGCACGCCCATGGCATCGAGGCCGCCCGACTATATTGGCGCGGTGAGTTGGCGGGCGCTTTGAACGAAGTCGGCCTAGTGGCCGAGCCCTCCGTGGCGGTGGTCAAGAACCTGGACGAACTGATCGCCCGTTAGCCCGTGCTTCGAGACGTCGTGTCGACGATCAGCGGCCTGCCACGACCTTTTCCACGAAGGCATCGACGTCGTCGTTGAGCTGACTGGCGATCGACGACAACTCGCCGGCTGAACTGCTGATCTGGGTCACGGCCGACGACGATTCCTGGGCGCCGCCGGCGACCAGGGCGATGGAACCGGCCACCGAGGACACACCGTCCACCGCGGTCTGGACATTGGCGCTGATCTCGGTCACCACGCCGCGCTGTTCCTCGACGGTGCCGGCGATGGCCGTGGTGCCTTCGTCCATCTCGCGGATGGTCTTGCCGACCACGGCGATGGCTTCGACCGCTTCCCGGGTGCCGACCTGCATATCCTCGATCTGCTTGCTGATTTCCTCGGTCGCATTGCCGGTTTGGTTGGCCAGGCTTTTTACCTCGTTGGCAACCACCGCGAAGCCCTTGCCGGCCTCGCCCGCCCGGGCCGCCTCGATGGTCGCGTTCAGGGCCAGCAGATTGGTCTGCGAGGCGATATCGTTGATCAGGGCGACCACCTCGCCGATCTTCTCCGCCGCCTCGTTCAGCGACTGGATCGTGGTGTCGGCCTCATGGGCCCGTTCAACCGCCTCGCCGGCCATCTGCGCCGAACGCTGCACTTGGCCGGTGACCTCGCCGATCGAGGCGCTGAACTCCTCGGTCGCGGCGGCGACGCCGGCAACGTTGGCCGAGGCGGTTTCCGCCCCCTGGCTGACGGTCACGGCCTGGTCCGAGGTATCGTGGGCCGTCTGCCCCAGGGCGCCGGCCGAGGCTTCCAGCTCGGTCGCGGCGGCGGCGGTCGACCGCACGACTTCCTTCAGCGTCTCGCCCATCTGGCTGGCGTCATCGGCGAAGGCGCGGGTGCGCGCGTCCATGGCCTCAAGGCCCTTGTTGAAGAACCGGGCGCGGGTCACGAAGCTGCCCTTGTTTCCGGTTAACAGAATGTGACGGTAGTATTCGCCTTCCGCCGCCATCTGCATGGCGGCGCTGGCTTCCCGCGTGAAGACCTCGGTTTGATCCATCAGCCGGTTGATGTTGTGCATCAAGTCCCGGATCGGGCCGCAGCCGGTGATATGCAGGATGCGGGCGTTGAGGTTGCCGTTCGCCGCCTGATCCGCGATGTCGGCGGCTTTCAGGATGCTGCGGCTGGCCTTGCGCAGGGCGTGGTAGCCGCCGGCGGCGGACAGCGCCACCGTCGCACCCAGGGTCATCTGCAGCCAATCGCGCGACACCAGGCCCAAGGCCAGGACTGCCGCTCCCAGGGCACCGTTGATCGCGATCGCAAGATTGATTTTTTGCAGGTTAGAGAGTCTGAAGCGAGAAAACGAGCTTGTCATAGCTGGTACCCTGTTTTTCGACGATATGGCCCAATAGGTCGGTCGCCGAGTGCATGCCTTCCTTGCGGTTCGGGAAGCGGCCTTCCTCTTCCAGCAGCCGGGCATAAAGCGGCTTCACTTTTTCCAGGGCCAGCGGGTTCGGTACCCGCCGGCTGGAATGGTAGCCGTTGATCGAGCCGTCCTTGGCATAGCTGGGCGTCACGTGCGCGAACACCCAATAGTGGTCGCCGTTCTTGCAACGGTTGATCACGTAGGCGAAGATCTCGCCGCCTTCGGCGACGGTGTCCCAAAGCAGCTTGAAGACACAGCGCGGCATCTTCGGGTGGCGGATGATGTTGTGCGGCTGTCCGTACAACTCCTCCTCGGAGAACCCCGAGACCCTGATGAACACATCATTGGCATAGGTGATGTGCCCCTTCAGATCGGTCTTGCTGACAATGGTCTCGTCTTCTTCGAAGGTGCGTTCGACGCCCGTCAAGTGCACGGTCTTGCTCATGCCGTTTTCTCCATGGACCGCAGTCGGTGTTACGAGTTTCGGGATAAGGCCTTAAGGCGAAGTTAAGCCCGGCGGAGAATCTACATCGGTTGGGTTCAAGACAGGTTCGTGAGTGCGCGGCTTCGCCGATGCCCGGCCGTATCCGATCGTCGCGACGGCGAGACGGCGGGCGGTCGATCTGCTCCGTGGCTCGCCACGTCACCCAT
>JASLMH010000109.1 GCA_030746635.1 Alphaproteobacteria bacterium
CTAGGGTTTCGCTCATGGCCTCATCTTCTAGCACTTTTCCGGGCCGATGCCACGATTGCCGTCGGCCTAGCCCGCATTTCTCGCCGCGGGCGGCCGGCTCGGGCCGACGCAGGCCGTGACCACGGCGAGAAATACGGGCTAGCCACTCCGATCAATGCGCCATCAACAACGGCACCTCGGCGCCCCACAGCGCCTCCTGGGTGGCGCCGCCCAGGATCAGTTCGCGGATGCGGCTATGGGTGTAGGCGCCCATCACCAACAGATCGGCGCCATGGGCCCGGGCTTCCAGCAGCAGCGCCTCGCCGACCTCGAGCTGACCAGCCTCGATGATGTGGACCTTGGACTGGTGGCCGTGCGCGGCCAGATATTCCGCCGCATCCTGCGGGCCCGGCTCGCGCGGCTCGCCCTCGTCGATCGACACCAGGGTGATCGCCGCGGCCTCTTGCATCAGCGGCAGGGCGGCGCCCAGGGCCCGGGCCGCCTGCGGACTGCCGTTCCAGGCGACCACGACGGATGCGCCCAGCGTCTTCGGTGGCCGCGGCGGCGCCACCAGCATCGGCCGCCCGGTCTCCATGATCGCCGCGTGCAGGGTCGGGCTCTCGCCGATCGCCGATTCCTCGGCCGGACGGCAGGTGACGACGAGATCCGCCAACCGGCCCCGTTCGGCCACCACGTCCTCCTCGCGGCCGGTGAAAACGACGAAGCGGCCGGCGACCTCCGCCGCCGCCTGCTGGGCGGCGTCGAAGGCCGCATGGGCCGCCTCGGCCCGCTGTCCGGCTTCGCGGTCCAGCGCCGCCAGCATTTCCTCGACCACGCCGCCGGACATGCCTTCGCCCAGATAGGGCAGGCTGGTGCCTGGATCGACCGCCGTATGCACCGCCACTACTTGTCCTTCGAACCGCTGGCCAAGGCCGAAGGCCAGTGCCAGGGCGACCGAGGCGTCGTCGATACCGTTGACCGGCACCATGATGGATCTATAGCTCATCGTTCGCTCTCCTATCCCTCCGCCAAGGCGGCCAGCGGGGCGGTCCGATCGTCCAACAGCCGCTGTATCTCTTCCAGGTTCTCGGCCAGCGGCCGCACGGCGGCCAGCTTGTGCCAAGTCATCCGGCCGGCCCCGGCGGCGACCTGGCGATGCATGACCTCGACATCCGCATCCGAGGCATCGTGCCGTCGGCCGGCGATGCGCCGCGCCATCAGCGCCGCATCGGCCTCCAGCCACAAGCCCAGGAACGGCACCCCCGCCGCGGCCGCCAGATCCTCCAACGCCCGCCTGGTCTCGGGCCGATTGTGCACGGCATCGGCGATCACCGCATGGCCGGCCGCCAGGACCTCGACGGCGCGGGCCCGCAGCTCGGCATAGACGCGGGCGCTGACGGCGCCGGTATAGGCCGTGGCGTCCAGTGTTTCCTCCGGATCGCGGCCCAGCAGGGTCTTGCGGATTTCATCGCTGCGCAGGCAGATGGCGCCGGGTGCCGGCCCCACCAGCGGCGCCAGGGCCGAGGCCAGGTGCGACTTGCCGCTGCCGGAAAAGCCGCCGACGGCGAGCAGGGCCACCCGGCCGCCGGCCAGGAAATCGCCGGCCATGCGCAGATAGTCGCGGGCCTCGGCGATCAGGGGCGCGGGGTCGGCCGCGTTTTCCGCCATGGTGGCGCTGACATGGGCGCGGATTTCCGCCCGCAGGGCCAGGAACAGCGGCATGGCCGCCAGGCCGGCATAGTCGCCGGTGCGCAACAGATACCGGTTCAGCACCAGATTGGCCTCCCGCCGCGACCGGCGATGCCACAGGTCCATCAACAGGAAGGCCAGATCGTAGAGCACGTCGTTGCGGGCCAACCGGTCGTCGAACTCGATGGCGTCGAACAGGGTCGGCTCCTCGCCGTCGAGAAAGATGTTGCCGAGATGCAGATCACCGTGGCAGTGCCTGGCCTTGCCCTCGGCGCGCCGCCGCTCCAGCAGGGGGCGCTGGCTTTCGATGGCCCGTTGCACCGCGTCGTTGACGGCCGTGGCCCGCGCGGCATCGAACAAGGCCGGCGTGTAGCGGGCAATGCGTTCGGCATTGCCCTGGGCGATACGGGCCAGTTCGTCGGCGCCACCCCAGTCGACGGCGCTTTCCGCCGCGCCGTGAAAGGCGGCGATGTGGTCGGCCAGCCGAAGCAGCAGTTGCCTGGGCAGGGGATGCTCGCGGGCCGCCTGGTCGAGCAACGCTTCCGGCGGAAAGCGCCGCATCTTCACCAGCCATTCGCAGACCCGGCCGTCGCCGCC
This sequence comes from Alphaproteobacteria bacterium, assembly GCA_030746635.1. Taxonomy (GTDB): domain Bacteria; phylum Pseudomonadota; class Alphaproteobacteria; genus JASLMH01. The sequence continues at coordinate 2,266 of JASLMH010000109.1, forward strand.
GATCGCCAGGGCACCGCCATCGTCCCGGGTCAGGGGCACCAGGCCGAGATAGAGCCGCGGCGCGGTCCGCCGGTTCAGCCGCAACTCGTTCTCGCAAGCCGATTTGCGTTTCTCCAGGGTGGAAAAATCCAGGTAAGGCAGGCAGACCTCGCGCTTCATCTTGAAGGCATGGTCGCCGGCCAGAAAGACCGTAGCCGCGTGCGTTTCAATACGTTCGACCAGCGCCCCCGGCGACAGCCCGTAGCTCGCCGGTTGGCTTAGGAAATCGATGATCGATTGCTGTGGCACGCTGGCCTCAACCCAACAATTGGCCGTGGTTTTCCTCGATCCCGGCCGGATCCTGGTGGATGATCACCTCGGCGGCGGGGAACGCCTGACCGATCCGCAACTCCACGCTGTCGGCGATGTCATGGGCGCGATGCAGCGACAAATCACCGTCGAGTTCCAGATGCAATTGGATGAAACTCTGGCTGCCGGAAGAGCGGGTGCGCAAATCGTGCACGTCTTCGACCATCGGATGACTGAGGGCGATGTCGCGAATGCGCGCCCGGTCGGCCTCCGGCAACTCGCGGTCCATGAGCTGATCGAGGGCGACCCGACCGACCTGCCAGGCGCCTTGCACGATGTAGGCCGCCACGGCGAGCGCGATCAACGGATCGGCGTACAACCAGCCATAGCGCCCGGCCAGGACAAGGGCCAGAATAACCCCCAGATTGGCCAGGATATCGGCCCGGTAGTGCATTGAATCGGCCGAGATCGCCACCGATCCGGTCCGCCGCACGACATAGAGCTGGAACAGCACCAAGCCGCCGGTTAGGGCCAGCGAGAACACCATCACGGCAATGCCGATTTCGTCACGCGAAATCGGCCGCGGCTCGACCAACCGCTGCCCCGCCTCGGCGACCAGAAACAGCGCCGAACCGCCGATAAAGGCCGCCTGCGCCAGGCCGGCCAGGGCCTCCGCCTTGCCATGACCGAAGCGATGTTCGCGATCGGCCGGCATCAGCGCGTGGGCGATGGCGTACATGTTGATAGCCGAGGCACCCACGTCCAGCACCGAATCCATCAGCGAACTGAGGATCGCCACCGAGTCGGTGACGAACCAGACCAGCAATTTGGCGACGATAAGCAGCGAGGCGACGGCAACCGAGGCATAGCTGGCGATCCGCATCAGCCGCCCGGCCGCGGCATCGCCGGCAACGGCTGGCTTGCTCGCATTGCTGTTCACGGCAGAAGGCAACGGCATTGGTCCAAGGCTGTCGGAAGATGGCGCGATTCTACCACATCGCCGCCCCGTGGGCGGAAAAGATGCATCCTCGACCCATTCCTTGGCGACAAGATTCATACCTTCTCTTCATCGCCGAGCGTCCAATTCCTATATATAATCGGCGATCCGCCCTTGGTGATGCGGCGTCCTGCCGCGCCACCAAGAATGGTGGAATTCAACAGTCGACAAGGCAGGACCGGTGATGATGCGAATTGGCTCTTTTGCGGCGATCGGCTTGATCGTCTTCTCCCTGACCGCCTGTCAGGAAGGCGGGCAAAAACAAACCTTCGGTACCATTTTGGGCGGCATCACGGGCGCCGTGGCCGGCGCCCAGGTCGGCAAGGGCAGCGGCCAATTGGCCGCCGTCGCCGCCGGGACCCTATTGGGCGCCTTCCTCGGTGCCGAGATCGGCAAATCCCTGGATCGGGCCGATCGCGTGGCCATGGAACAGACCACCCAGAACGCATTGGAACAGAGCCGGTCGGGCAGCAGCCTGAGTTGGCGCAATCCGGATACCGGCCATCACGGGACGGTGACGCCGCAAGACGTCCGCGAGACCAGCAGCGGCCGCATCTGTCGCCAGTACGAACAGACGGTGACGATCGACGGCAAGACCGAGTCCGCCAACGGCACCGCCTGCCGTCAGAACGATGGCAGCTGGAAAGTCGTCGGCGGCTGAAATCGGGGCGATCACCCAGCGGCCCTCGACGAGGGCGGCGGGACTGGCCAGCGAGGCCATGTCAACGGCCCTCGGCCTGTCGCGGTGGCCGCGGATACTGGTCGCCGCGTTAGTCGCTTCATTGGCCTTTTCGGCCGCCGCGGAACCGCACGAGCCGTTTTCCCAGGCCGCCATAAACGCCGCCAAGGCGGATTTCGCCCGGGCCCTGGCGGCCCATGATCGCGGTGACTATGGGGCGGCGTTCGATATCTGGCTGCCGTTGGCGCGGCGGGGCGATCCGGCCGCCCAACGTAATATCGGCCACCTGCACCGCATGGGACTGGGCGTGCCGCAGGATTTCACCGAGGCGGCGAACTGGTACCGGCGGGCGGCCGACAGCGGCCTGGCCCGGGCACAAGCCAATCTGGCCACGATGTATCTGCGCGGCCAGGGGGTGGCGGAAGACGCCGGCCAGGCGGCCCATTGGTTCGCCGCGGCCGCCGCCCAGGGGCACGTCCTGGCACAGTTCAATTTGGGCCTGCTCTATCTTCGCGGCTCGGGCGTCGAACGCAGCGAGGCGAAGGCGCTGGGCTGGTTCTATCTGGCCGCCAAGGCGGGGCATGAGCGCTCGCAGGCGGCCCTGGGCAGACTGGTACCGGTGCTATCCGGGCCGATGGGGCCGCCGCCACCGCCCCCCGACCGGCCGCCACCAACCGCCATCGCCGTCGCCGCCACAAGCCCGGTGAAGGCGGAAACGGCCCAGGCCCCGGCGGAGGCGGAAACGGCCCAGGCCCCGGCGGAGGCGGAAACGGTCCAGGCCCCGGCGGAGGTCGCGAAGGCCGAGGAATGGCTGCCGGTGGACGATGATAGGCGACTGGTACCGGCGGAAGGCAGTTCGGCGATAGCCGACGCCATTGTCGCCTTGTTCACCAGCGCGCCGGATAGCGATGGCACCGGCGACGATGGCGAAAAAACCACGGCGGACCACGAACTGGCGGCGGGACTGATCGCCCTGCACGCGGCGAACTTCTCGGTCGCCCGCGACCGCTGGCGACCATTGGCCGAGAACGGCCACGCCGAGGCGCAGTTCCAATTGGGCAAGTTGTTCGCCAATCAAGAGTTCGCGGAGGCGAACCGGCCGGAGGCGTTCTTCTGGTTGAGCCGCGCCGCCGCCCAAAACCACGACACCGCCCGCCTGGCTCGCGACGAATTGGATGACGCCATGTCGCGCGAGGAGCGGCTGCAGGCGCGGCGCCGGCTGCAAGCGGGAAACATCCCGGCCCTCGCGGCGCCCTAGCGCATTTCTCACCGTGGCCACGGTGAGAAATGCGGGCTAGCGGCAATCGACCGATCGCCGGCGATCTATCAATCCTTTACTTTCTTTCCCATATTATCGTCAGCGGACGGGATCGGAACCGCCGATCCCGAAATGGAGAACTGGCACAAAAAGCCTGTACAATGCGATATGCGTGATCCGTACGACATACTCGGCGTGCCGCGCAAAGCCAGCGACGCCGAGATCAAGAAGGCCTACCGCAAACTGGCCAAGGAGTTGCATCCGGACGTGAATCCGGACGATTCGGCGGTGGCCGAACGCTTCAAGGAAGTCTCGGTGGCCTATAAGATCCTCGGCGACGAGCAACTTCGCCGACGCTATGATGCCGGCGAAATCGGCCCGGATGGCCAGGAAAAATCGCAATTTCGCTATGAATACGCCGGCGGCCGGCCCGGCGGCGGGGCCGAGGGCTTCGACTTCGGCGGCTTCAACGCCGAGGACATATTCGGCGAGTTCTTTTCCAACATGCGTGGCGACCGCCGCGGCCGTCGTGGCGGCGGCCCGCGCAAGGGCACCGACAGGGCCTACAAGATCACCGTCGACTTCCTGGATGCCGCCAAGGGGGCGACCCGGCGGGTGACCCTGCCGGACGGCAAGATGCTCGACATAAAGATTCCCGCCGGCATCACCGACGGCAAGCAGATCCGGCTGCGCGGCCAAGGCGACGCCGACCCGGGCGGCGGCCACAAGGGCGACGCCCTGGTCGAGGTCAGCGTGCGCGACCATCCGCTGTTCCGCCGCGACGGCGACGACATCCACCTCGATTTGCCGATCACCCTGGCCGAGGCGGTCCTCGGCGCCCGGGTCGAGGTGCCGACGATCGGCGGCAACGTCAAGCTGAACATTCCCAAGGGCGCCGACAGCGGCCAGGTGCTGCGGCTGAAGGGCAAGGGCATCCATCGGGCCCGGGCCAAAACCACCGGCAACCAATTCGTGCGATTGCAAATCAAGCTGCCGGAACAGCCCGACCCGGAGCTCGAAAAACTGATCAAGAAGTGGGCCGAGAAGCACCCCGATACCCCCTTCGACCGGTTCGCCGGCAGTTGATCGCCGGCCGACGGCGGGTCCGCGACCACAACCAGGGTCAGATTGACGGCCTTGCGGGTTGGTGTAGGATGCCCCCAAGCAGTTGAGATTCCAGCCGTTTTGAAGAGGATGGCATGACTGGGGCGGGGTTGATGCAGGGCCGGCGCGGCCTGGTGATGGGGGTGGCCAACGACCGCTCGATCGCCTGGGGCGTGGCCAAGTCGGTGGCTGATCACGGCGCCGAACTGGCCTTTACCTTCCAGGGCGAAGCGCTGGAGAAACGAGTCCGACCGTTGGCCGCATCGGTCGGATCGGACTTCGTGATGCCTTGCGACGTCACCGACGATGCCAGCGTCGACGCCGTCTTCGCCGAAATCGAACAGGCCTGGGGCGGCCTGGATTTCGTGGTCCACGCCATCGCCTATTCCGACAAGGACCAGTTGAAGGGTCGCTACGTCGACACCAGCCCGGAGAATTTCGCCGTCTCGCTGGATATCTCCTGCTATTCCTTCACCGCGTTGTGCCGCCGGGCGGAGAAACTGATGGGCGATGGCGGCTCGATCGTGACCTTGACCTACTACGGCGCGGAAAAGGTGATGCCGCACTACAACGTCATGGGCGTCGCCAAGGCGGCGCTGGAAGCCAGCGTGCGTTACCTGGCGGCCGACCTGGGCCCGGCCAACATCCGCGTCAACGCCATCTCGGCCGGGCCGATCAAGACCCTGGCCGCTTCGGGCATCGGCGATTTCCGCTATATCCTGAAGTGGAACGAATACAACTCGCCGATGCGGCGCAACGTTGGGATCGACGAGGTCGGCAATTCCGCCCTCTATCTGCTCAGCGAGCTCGGCAGTGCCGTCACGGGGGAGGTGCATCACGTCGATTGCGGCTATAACGTGGTCGGCATGAAGGCGGTGGACGCACCGGACATCTCCACCGTCTAGTGCCCATTACCGAGATTGGATGGCGTCGAAGGACGCCGACGGGACGATGTCGCACAACAGTTACGGCCAGCTATTTCGGGTCACCACCTGGGGTGAAAGCCACGGGCCGGCGATCGGCTGCGTGGTCGACGGCACGCCGCCGCGCCTGCCGCTGGCGGAGGGCGACATCCAGCCCTGGCTGGACCGGCGCCGTCCCGGCACCTCGCGCTTCGTGACCCAGCGGCGGGAAGCCGATCGGGTGCGTATCCTCTCGGGCACCCAAGACGGGCTGACCACCGGCACGCCGATCAGCCTGATGATCGAGAACACCGATCAGCGATCCAAGGACTACGCCGAGATCGCCGACCGCTTCCGTCCCGGCCACGCCGACTATACCTACCAGGCCAAGTACGGCATTCGCGATCCGCGTGGCGGCGGCCGCGCCTCGGCCCGGGAAACCGCCTGCCGGGTCGCGGCCGGAGCCATCGCCCGCAAGATCCTCGGCGACGGCATCGAGATCCGCGGCGCCTTGCGGCAGATCGGCGAACACGCCGTGGACGAAGACCGCTGGGATTGGCAGGCGGTCGGCGGCAATTCGTTCTGGTGCCCCGATGCCGCCATGGCCGTGACCTGGGAAAGTTACCTGGAGGACATCCGCAAGGCCGGCTCGTCCGTCGGCGCCGTGGTCGAGGTGCAGGCGACCGGCCTGCCGGCCGGCTGGGGGGCGCCGGTGTACGGCAAGCTCGACGCCGAGTTGGCGGCCGCGATGATGAGCATCAACGCCGTCAAGGGCGTGGAAATCGGCGGCGGCTTCGCCACCGCCGCGATGCGGGGCGAGATGGCGGCCGACGAAATGCTGCCCGGCAACGATGCACCGCTGTTCGCCAGCAATCACGCCGGCGGCATCCTGGGCGGCATCTCCTCGGGCCAGGACATCGTCGTGCGCTTCGCGGTCAAGCCGACCTCGTCGATCCGGGTGCCGCGCCGCACCGTCGATCAGGCCGGCCAGGCGACCGAGATCGCCACTCAGGGCCGGCACGATCCGTGCGTCGGCATCCGCGCGGTACCGGTGGGCGAGGCGATGATGGCATGCGTGCTGGCCGATCACTTGTTGCGCCACCGGGCACAGATGGGGGATTAATCCGAACCATGACCGAGCATCGAGGAGTACCCCCATGTCCCAACCCGACTACGTCCACGCCCTGACGGTCGCCGACCGCGACAACCTGGACGAACGCCGCCAGAAATTCCTGGGCGTGTTGCAGGAGAAGTTGGGTTTTGTCCCCAACGTCATTCGCGCCTATGCCTTCGACAACGACAAATTGCGGGTATTCGCCGATTTCTATAACGATCTGATGCTCGGCGACTCCGAACTATCGAAGCTGGAACGCGAGATGATCGCGGTGGTGGTGTCCTCCATCAATCATTGCTTCTATTGCCTGACCGCCCATGGCGCCGCCGTGCGCGAGCTGTCCGGCGACCCGGTGCTGGGCGAATTGCTGGTGATGAACTACCGGGTGGCGGAATTGCCGCCGCGGCAACGGGCGATCCTCGACTTCGCCGCCAAGCTGACCGAAACCCCCGACCGCATCGTCGAAAGCGACCGCCAGGCGCTGCGTGATGCCGGCCTGTCGGACGATGAAATCTGGGATGTCGGCGCCGTCGCCAGCTTCTTCAACATGTCGAACCGCATGGCCAGCGCCATCGACATGATGCCGAACCCGGAATATCACGGCCAGGCCCGTTAGCGGCTGGATGAGCCGGCGGCACAAACTGCACGGGCTGGCGGCGGCGCTGCTGATCGCCGGTGGCGGGTTGTTCATCTTCACCGAGACGGTGGCGCCGGCGGTCGCCGGCCTGGCTTGCACCGTTCTGGCCGGGGTGATGTTGCTTCTGGCCCGCGATAGGGCCTCGGCGGACAAGCATGAGTAATACCGCGCCCGACATCGACCTGACCGACCCGGACGGCTTCAGCTATTGGGTGACCGAGAATATCCGCATCGCCGACACCGACGCCGGCGGTCACGTCAACAACACCGCCTATGCGGCCTATGCGGAAAGCGGCCGGGTGTCGGTCCTGCGCCGGCTGATGAGCGAACGCGGGACGGCGGACCGCTGGGTAATCGCCCGGCTGGCCATAGATTTCCGCGCCGAGGCGCAACCGCCCGGCGAAGTGCGGATCGGCACCCGGCTGGTGCGCCTGGGCACCAAATCGGTGACCTTCGGCCACGGCATGTTCACCGACGGGCGCTGCATCGCCACCGCCCAATCGACCATGGTGTTCATGCAGGCGGCCAATTCCGCCGCCATTCCACAATCGGTCCGCGACCTGCTGACTGAAATCTAGCCCGCTCGACTACAGGTGCGCGGCCAGGAACGGCAGCATGCGCTCCCACGACAGACTGGCGGCTCCGACGTCGTAGGCCTCGCTGCGTTCGTTGCAGAAGGCATGGGCGGCGTCGTAGCGGTGGATTTCGAATTCCGCCCCGGCCTGGGTCAGGACGCCCTGCAATTCGTCCACCGCCGCCGGCGTGCACCAGTCGTCCTGATTGGCGAAATGGCACTGCAGGGGAATGCCGACATTGGCCGGATCGGCGAAATCCTTCGGCGGGATGCCGTAGTAGCAGACGCCGGCGTCGGCCTGGGGCAGATGCACGGCGGCGGCGATGGTCAGGGCCCCGCCCATGCAGAACCCCATCACCGCGACCTTGCCGCCCAGCCCCTTCAGGTGGCCGACGGCACCGCCGAGGTCCTGATGGGTGGCACCCGGGAAATCCAGGCCGCCCATCAGATGCGTGGCCTCGTCCGGTTCCTGGGTCACCCGGCCTTCGTAAAGGTCCGGTGCCAGGGCGTTATAGCCGACCCGGGCGAAGCGATCGGCAATGCCGCAAATCTGGTCGTTCAGGCCCCACCATTCCTGGATCACCACCACCCCCGGCTTACCCTCGCCGGCCAGCGCCAGATAGCCCTTGGTGCTGCCGCCGTCGGGCCTGGCGAAATCGATCATCGAACCCATGGTCCCATCTCTCCCTTGGTTTTGCGACGTTCTTGGCGGCCATCATAGCCCGGCAAGTTCAGCGTGCGAAATCGCCGACCAGTTCCAGATGCCGGCTCCAGGGAAACTGGTCCAGCGGCGTGATCCGCCGCAGCCGGTAGCCGCCGTCCACCAGCGTACGCGCGTCCCGGGCGAAGGTCGCGGGATTGCAGGACACCGCGACGACCCGGGGCACCGGCGAGGCGGCCAGCTCGGCGGCCTGGCGGGCGGCGCCGGCCCGTGGCGGATCGAATACCACGGCATCGAATTCCGCCAGTTCGGCCGCGGCCAGCGGCCGGCGCGCCAGGTCGCGGACCTCCACCTCGATCGGGCGCAGGCCGGTGGCGCCGTTGCGCGCCGCCACCACCGCCTCGGCCTGCGCCGCCGCACCTTCCACCGCCCGCACCGCCATGCGGCGGCCCAGGGCGAAACTGAAGGTGCCCAGACCGGCATAGAGATCGGCCGCCGAAGCAGCCTCGCCAACGGATGCTTCCACCAGTCTCGTCAAGGCGGCCTCGCCGGCCCGGCTGGCCTGCAGGAAGGCATCCGCCGGCGGCCTAACGGAGACGCCGGCGAAAACCACGCGTGGGTCCCGTCGGGTCGCCAACGTTTCCGGCCGAAGCCCGACCGACAGCCGGGCCAGGTCGCGGGCCTCGGCGAATTCGGCCAGGGCGGCGTCGATCCGCGGACCATGGGAGAGATCGGCCAGCAGCCAAAGGTCCAGGCCGCTGTCGGTCTCGGTGACCTGAACGTCAATGACCTGGCGGCCCGCCACGATCGCCGACAACAACTCCCGCAATGGCGCCAGCACCTCGACGATAGCGGGGCGCAGGATCAGGCAGGCCCGCAGGTCGACGATGCGGCGGCTGCCGCCGGCGTTGAAACCGAGCTGCTGGCCACCGTTGGTGCGACGGGCGGCGAAGCGGGCCCGCCGGCGGCCGGCCGGGGGCATCACCAGCAAATCGGCGATCGGTGCATCAGCCAGGCCGCGCCGAAGCAAAGCCTCGCGCAACAGCCCCACCTTCCAGCGGCGATAGGCGGCATCCGCCAGATGCTGGACGACGCAGCCGCCGCAGTCAGCGAAATGCGGGCATGGCGGCGAGACCCGGTCCGGCCCCGGCCGGAGCACGGCCTCGATTTGGGCCAACCGACCCTGGCCGCGCCGGCCCCGAAGGCTGACCCGCAGCCGATCGCCGGGCACCGCGTAGGGCACGTAGACCAGGCCGTCCGGGCTCTCGGCGATGCCGTCGCCGCGGCCGCCAAGCCGGTCAATGGTCAGCTCGATCATCCCGCCTAGCGCCAATGAGGAATTCGACGTTGCCTTCGGGGCCGGTGATCGGACTGGCCGTCACCCCGAGGACCTGCCAGCCGGGACGCGCCGCCAGCCATTCGGCGATACCGTCACAAACCTCGGCATGCAGGGTCGCATCGCGCACCACGCCGCCCTTGCCGACCCGCCCGGGCCCGACCTCGAACTGCGGCTTGATCAGGGCGATCAGGCGGGCGCCGGGGCCGGCCAGGGCCATCGGCGCCGGCAGGATGGTGCGCAGCCCGATGAAGCTGGCATCGCAGACGATCAGATCAACCGCGTCCGGCACCTGCGCGCGGTCCAGGTATCGCGCATTGGTGCGTTCATGCACCACCACGCGATGGTCGTTACGCAAGCTCCAGGCCAGTTGCCCATGGCCGACGTCCACCGCATGCACCAGGGTCGCGCCGCCGTGCAGCAGGACATCGGTGAAACCGCCCGTGGAAGCGCCGATATCCAGACACCTGGCGCCAGCTGGGTCGATGGCGAAATTGCGCAGGCCGTGGGCCAGCTTGACGCCGCCCCGCGATACCCAGGGATGCTCCCGGCCGCGGGTCTCCAGGGCGGCATCGACGGGCAGCATCAGGCCGGCCTTGTCCAGGCGCCGCTCGCCGCTGAACACCCGGCCGGCCATGATCAGGGCCTGGGCACGGTTGCGGCTTTCCGCCAGGCCGCGTTCGACCAGCAGCAGGTCCAGACGTTGCTTGCCGGTTGTCTTGGTCAAGGCAGACTAGGCCAGTTTCGGCGCTTCCACCCCTTCGCCGCGTCCCAGGGCAGCCAGCGCCGTCGCCACGATGTCGGCCGCGTTCAGCCCGGCGGCGTCGTACATCCTGTCCGGCGTATCGTGGTCCAGGAACAGATCCGGCAGGGTCATGGTGCGCACCTTCAGGCCCACGTTGAGCAGCTCGTTGGTTTCCAGGCAATGCAGCACCTGCGCCGCGAAACCGCCGATGGCGCCCTCCTCGATGGTGATCAGCACCTGGTGCTCGCGGGCCAGCCGGCAGACCAGGTCCTCGTCCAGCGGCTTGCAGAAGCGGGCGTCGGCGACAGTGGCGGTATAGCCCCGGGCGGCCAGTTCGTCGGCTGCCTTCAGGCTTTCGCCCAGCCGCGTGCCCAGGGACAGGATGGCAATGGAATGGCCCTCCCGCAGCACCCGGCCCTTGCCGATTTCCAGCGGCTCGGCCGGATCGGGGATTTCGACACCGAGGCCCTCGCCCCTCGGATAGCGGAAGGCCGAGGGCCGATCATCGATGCGCGCCGCCGTCGCCACCATGCGCGCCAATTCGGCCTCGTCGGCCGCCGCCATCACCACGAAATTCGGCAGGCAGGCCAGGTAGGTCAAATCGAAGGCGCCGGCATGGGTCGGCCCGTCGGCGCCGACCAGACCGGCCCGATCGATGGCGAACCGCACCGGCAGCTTCTGGATCGCCACGTCGTGCACGACCTGGTCGAAGGCCCGCTGCAGGAAGGTCGAATAGATCGCCGCGAACGGCCGGTAGCCATCGGCCGCCAGACCGGCGGCGAAGGTCACGCCGTGCTGCTCGGCGATGCCGACGTCGAAGCAACGGCGGGGGAAGAGCTGCTGGAATTCAGCCAGGCCGGTGCCCGACGGCATCGCCGCCGTGACCGCCAGCACCCTGTCGTCACGTTCGGCCTCGCGGACCAATTGCTTGGCGAACACCGAGGTATAGCTGGGCGCGTTGGTCTTCGACTTGGCCTGGGCGCCGGTGACCACGTCGAAGCGCGAAACGCCGTGGTATTTATCGTCGGCCTCCTCGGCCGGTTTGTAGCCCTTGCCCTTCTGGGTCACCACGTGGACCAGGATCGGATGGGTCCGCCGGGCATCCCGCACGTTCTTCAGCACCGGCAGCAGATGGTCCAGATTGTGGCCGTCGATCGGGCCGACGTAGAAGAAGCCCAGTTCCTCGAACAGGGTGCCGCCGGTGATCATGCCGCGGGCGTATTCCTCGGCCCGCCGGGCGGTGCGCTCCAGCGGTTCCGGCATCTTCTGGGCCAACTGCTTGGCGAAATGGCGCAGGCCGCGATAGGGCCGCGAGGACAACAGGCGCGAGAGATAGGCGCTCATGGCGCCGACCGGCGTGGCGATCGACATATCGTTGTCGTTGAGGATGACGATCAGCCGGGAATCCATCGAACCGGCATTGTTCATCGCCTCGAAGGCCATGCCGGCGCTCATCGCGCCATCGCCGATCACCGCCACCACGTTGTTGTCCCGGCCATCCAGATCGCGGGCCACCGCGAAACCCAGGGCGGCCGAGATCGAGGTCGAGGAATGCGCCGTGCCAAAGGGGTCGTATTCGCTTTCCGTCCGCTTGGTGAAGCCGGACAAGCCGCCGCCCTGGCGCAAGGTGCGGATGCGATCGCGCCGGCCGGTCAGGATCTTGTGCGGGTAGGCCTGGTGGCCGACGTCCCAGATCAGGATATCGTCCGGCGTATCGAACACGTGGTGCAGGGCGACCGTCAATTCGACCACCCCCAGGCCGGCGCCGAGATGACCGCCCGTGCGGGAAACCGCGTCGATGGTTTCGTGGCGCAACTCGTCGGCCAATTGCGGCAATTGCTCCGGCGCCAAGGCGCGCACGTCCCGGGGCAGGTGGATGCCGTCCAACAATGGTGTCTTGCTTTCCGTCACGCTTCCCCCGAATCGAAAGGAATCGTTTAGCTACGGCGGTTTATAACGAATTCACACAGCGCCCGCAAAGGGTCTGCCTTGCCGGCGAACGGCTCCAGATGGGTGGTCGCCTGCTGCGCCAGCATCCGGACCCGCTCCCGCGCCGCCTCGACACCCAGGATCGAGACGAACGTCGCCTTACCGGCCGCCAGATCCTTGCCGACGGACTTGCCGGTTTCCGCCTCGGTACCTTCGACATCCAGTAGATCATCGGTGATCTGGAAGGCCAGGCCCAGATCGTGGGCGTACATGCGCAGGGCCTGCCGCTCGAAGGTCCGGGCGCGTGCCAAAATCGCCCCCGCCTCCCCCGAAAACGCGATCATTTCGCCGGTCTTCAGGCGCTGCATTCGGACGATGCCGGATTCGTCCATCGGATTCTCCTCCGCCCACAGATCGAGCATCTGGCCGCCGACCATGCCGTGCCCGCCGGCGGCGCGGGCGAGCGCCATGACCAGGTCCGAGCGCACCCGGGGATCGACCGAGGTGCGTTTGTCGGCCAGCACCTCGAATGCCAGGCTCAACAGGGCGTCGCCGGCGAGAATGGCCGTCGCCTCGTCGAATTCCACATGCACCGTCGGCCGGCCGCGGCGAAGATCGTCGTCGTCCATGCAGGGCAGATCGTCGTGCACCAGGCTGTAGGCATGAACCAGCTCGACCGCCGCCGCGACCCGCACGCTCTGCGCCATTTCGATATCGAAAAGTTGGCCGCCGGCGACCACCAGAAACGGCCGCAGACGTTTGCCGCCGCCCAAAACCGCATAGCGCATGGCATCGAACAGCCGATGCTCCAGCTCCTCGGTCGCGGGCAGCAATGCCTCCAATTCCCGGTCGACCGCGTTGGCGGCCGCGGCGAGCGCGTTGTCGAAATTGACCACATCTACCTCGGCGAAACGGTCGGCCGTTATTCGATGTCCGCCGGCTCGACGCCGGTGGCTTGTCCCGAGGCGTCGGCCACAATTTTTTCGACCTTTTCACTGGCCGTCCGCAGCTTGCCCTCGCAATGGCGTTTCAGCAGGGCGCCCCGGCTGTACATCTCGATCGATGCCTCCAGGTCGACCTGACCGCCTTCCAGGCGCTGCACGATCTCTTCCAACTCCGCCATCGCCGCCTCGAAGCTCAAGGCCGCGATGTCCTCGGGAATGGCCCCCTCGTCGGCTGCTGTCTTTTTCGCCATCATCAATCTCCCAAACTGTGCGGAGTTTAGGCCGCGCCCAAGGACCGCTCAAGCGGACATCAGTGCGGCGACGTGAGCGGCCGTGGCGGCGGCCAGGGCGTGGAGGTCGTAGCCGCCTTCCAGGGTCGAGACCAGGCGCCCGGCGCAGTGGCGGTCCGCCAGTTCCAGCAAGCGCTCGCTGGCCCAGGCATAGTCGTCGGTGGCCAGTTGCAATTGCGCCAACGGATCGGCCCGATGGGCATCGAAGCCGGCGGAAACCACCAGGAATTCCGGTTCGAAGGCCGTCAGGGCCGGCAACAGGCCGTCGCCGAAAGCCTGGCGGAAGGCGGCCGAGCCGGCGCCCGGCGGCAGGGGGAAATTGTGGATATTGCCGGCGCCACGCTCGTCGGCGGCCCCGCTGCCGGGATACAGCGGCATTTGGTGGGTCGAGCCATAGAACATTTCGGCATCGTCCCAGAACGCCGCCTGGGTGCCGTTGCCGTGGTGGACGTCGAAATCGATCACCGCCACTCGCCCCAGACCGTGCGCCGCGCGGGCGTGCCGGGCCCCGATGGCGGCGTTGTTGAAGATGCAGAAGCCCATGGCCCGGGCCGGCTCGGCATGATGGCCCGGCGGACGAACGGCACAGAAGGCGTTGTTCACCTCGCCGGTGACCACCGCGTCGACGGCGGCGCAGGCCGCGCCGGCCGCCCGCAGCGCCGCCGACAGCGAGGCCGGGCACATGGCGGTGTCGCCATCCAGCCGGGCCAGGCCCTCTGTCGGCGCCGCCGCCTCCACCGCCTCGATGTAGGCGGCGGGATGCACCAGGGCGATCTGCTCCGGCGCCGCCGGGGGCGCTTCCCGGCGCTCCAGCGCCGCGAACTCGTCGGCCTCGAGAGCCGCCATGATCGCCCGCAGCCGGTCCGGGCGCTCGGGGTGGCCCGCCCCCATGTCGTGCTCCAGACAGATCGGGTGTTGATACAGCAGCGTCATCACGGTTCCTCCCCAAACCCCCTGGATGCTAGACCCTTTTCGATGTTCATCTAAGCGCCAGGCCACCCGCTCCCCCGTCCCAACCACCCATAGATGGTACCCTCGGGGTGGTTGGGACGGGGGAGCGGGTGGTTCAGCCCATTTGGAAAATGTTCTAGCATTCCCTGGCACAGGGGGAGGAGTGGTCGCGGCATGAATATTTCCCGCTGGCTCAGCCA
>JASLMH010000010.1 GCA_030746635.1 Alphaproteobacteria bacterium
TTGGCCTCATGCTGAGGAGGGCGCGGAGCGCCCGTCTCGAAGCATGTCTATAGGTCAATCTCTCTGCAACTCGGTATCAATCGTCCAGGCGGGACCCTGAAGCATTCCGAAAGCCGGCGCGGCGCCATTGTGCCCGGCAGGTCTATTGGCCGGGTTCGTCCGAGACTGCCAGCGTCGCCACGTCGATGAGATGCGCCGCCTCGACGAAACCGGCACGCCGGGCCTTTTCCGCCACGATCGACATCTCCAGTCGAAGATCTTCCGCCGTCATCTCCAACTCATAGAGTGAAACGACGGTCTTCGAGGTGCCTTCCCGCATGATATCCAAGCCCCAGTTCAGGCTGTGATCAGGAAGGATATGTTGGCGCATCCCGGTTTCGCCGTCGCCTACCCGTTCGGGTAGGGGCGGATCGGTCCCGCGCTAAACGCCATGGTTGCAGGGTTTGTCTTCGCGACGCCGCCGCCGCGCGGCACCCGTCCCCGGGACCCCGCCCTGTTACTCAGCCGCCGCCGGGATCCCGGTCGATGGCGGCGCCAGTTGATAGTCCCGGTCGTGCAGCAGCGATGGAACGTGGCCGCGCGCCTTGGCGACGTCCGAAATATCGATGTCGGCCACCACCACGCCCGGCGCTTCGCCGCCATCGGCCAGCACCTCGCCCCAGGGCGCGACAATCAATGAATGGCCGAAGGTCTGCCGGTTGCCGGCATGATCGCCACATTGCGCGGCGGCGATCACGAAGCAACCGGTTTCGATCGCCCGCGCCCGCATCAGCACGTGCCAATGGGCCTGACCGGTCAGTTTGGTGAAGGCCGCCGGGATCACCAGCACCTCGGCGCCGGCCTGGGCCAGCTCGCGATAGAGGTGCGGGAAGCGCAGATCATAGCAGATCGTCATGCCCAGCATCGCCCAGGGCAGGGGCGTCAACCTGGCGACGTCGCCGGGCCGGTAGTTCTTCGATTCCCGGTAGCTTTTGCCGTTCGGCAGATCGACGTCGAACATGTGGATCTTGTCATAGCTCGCCACCACCAGGCCGGCGGGATCGATCAGGTATTGCCGGTTGGCCAGGCGTTTATCATCGTCCAGCAAAACCGACAGGGAGCCGGCCAACAGCCAGGCCCCGGTCTCCGCCGCCAATTCGCGAAACGCCGCCAAGGCGGGATGCGAGGCTTCCGGATGCGCCTTGGCCATCAGGTTGGCGGTGCCGACCTCCAGCATCGAGACGTTTTCCGGCGTGGTGATGAAGTCGGCGCCATCGTCCCGAGCCCGTCGCACCAGATCCGAAAACGCGGCGATGTTGGCGTCCATGTCGTTGCTTGTATTGACCTGCACGCAAGCCGCCTTGAATGTCGTCATCCCGCCACCCCTTGTCGTCAATGGCTGCTAGGGCGCCGCCGCCAGCCCCAGCAGCGGATCCAGTTCGTCATCATAGTCGAGCTCGAACAGCTCGTCACAGCCGCCGATGTGCCGCTCGCCGATAAAGATCTGCGGCACCGTATGGCGACCGCCGGCCCGCTGCATCATCTCGGCCCGGGCGCCCGGCACCGCGTCCACGTCGATTTCCCGATAGGCGACCCCCTTGTTGCCCAGCAGTTTCTTGGCCTGGAAACAGAACGGGCAAAAGGCGGTGGTGTAAATCGTCACGTCGGGCATTCGGATACTCCAAGCTCGGCTGCCGCGAAGCTAATTGCTGGGTCTTATCACGCGCGACAGGGTCAGCACATCCACCCCGGCGGCGCCGGCGCGCTTCAGGGTTCTGGCGCAGGCCGACACCGTGGCCCCGGTGGTGAACACGTCATCGATCAAAACCACCTGACGGCCGGCCAGCCAGCCACCGTCCTTGGGCCGCACGGCGAAAGCGCCGGCGACGTTGCGGGCCCGGCGGCCCGGTGACAGCCCGCCCTGGCTGGCGGTGGCGCGGACGCGGCGCAAAAGGTCCGGGCGATGGGCCAACCCGGTCAGTCGCGACAGGCTCCGCGTCAGCAGCGCCGCCTGATTGTAGCGCCGGCGCGCCAGCCGCCAGCGGTGCAGCGGCACCGGCGCCAGCACCGCCCCTTCCGCCAACAGCCCGTCGCCGGCCCGGGCCAGCCAGTGCGCGAACGCCGGCACGCCGTCCAGCCGGTCGGCATGTTTCAGCCGCAACAGCAATTGCCGGCTGCCGTCGCTATAGGCGAACACGGCACGGGCCCGGTCGAAATCCGGCGTCCGGCGGCTGCAGGCGGCGCAGATCGCCTCCGCCCCTTCATCGTGGGCGAAGGGAAAGCCGCAGAGGCCGCACTGCGGCGGTCCGAGGAAGTCGATCTCGCGCCAGCAGGCGGCGCACAGATTGCCTTGCCCATCGACCATGGCATCGCAGCGCAGGCAATGGGGCGGCAGCAGCGTGTCCAGCAGCAGCCCGCCGGCCCGCCGGGTCAGTTTCGCCGCCGCGGTCATTGGCAACGCGGTCATTGCCCTATACTGCTCCAAGGTTGTCGACCTGTGGAGCCATTATGACACGACTGCAGGACAAGATCGCGCTGATCACCGGTGCCGGCACCGGTATCGGACGGGCCGCGGCCGAACTGTTCGCCGCCGAGGGCGCCGCCGTGCTGGTGGCCGAAATCAATTCCGACAGCGGCGCCGCGACGGCGGCCGCGATCGAGGCCGCCGGCGGCCGGGCCCATTTCGTGGCCACCGACGTTTCCGAACCGGCCGAGGTCGAACGCGCCGTCGCCGAATGCGTATCGGCCTTCGGCGGCCTGGATATCCTCTACAACAACGCGGGCGGCGCGACCGCCGACGACGGCAAGGTCACCGAAATTCCGTTGGCGGAATTCTGGCGCACCATGGGGGTCGACCTGTTCGGTACCTTCCTCGGTTGCCGGTTCGCAATTCCGCAGCTGATCGAGCGGGGCGGCGGGGCGATCATCAACACCACCTCGATCCGGGCCATGAAGGCGACCCAGGGGGCGGACGCCTATACCGCGGCAAAGGGCGGGGTGCTGACGTTGACCAAGGCCCTGGCCCAGGAGCTCGGCGAACAGGGCATTCGGGTCAACGCCGTCGCGCCGGGGGTGGTGGCGACCGAGCGGGTCAAGGCGATCCTGGGCGACGTGGCGGCCAATCCCCTGGCCCGGGCGACGCCGTTGGGTTTCGGCACCCCCGAGGAAGTGGCCCGGACCGCCCTGTTCCTGGCCTCGGACGAGGCGCGTTGGATCACCGGGGCGATCATCCCGGTCGACGGCGGCGCCGCCGCCGTCTAGCGGAGCATGGCGCGGCCGCCACGCATCTTCGACCGGACGGCGGTGCGCCGCCATCGCGACCGGGCGGCGGCGGCGGCGGCGGCCCACGATTTCCTGATCCGCGAGGTCGCCGATCGCCTGGCCGACCGCCTGCCGGACGTCAGGCGGCGGTTTCCCCTGGCCCTGGATCTGGGCTGCCACGGCGGCCAGTTGGCCCGGGTCCTGGATGGCCGGGGCGGCATCGGGCACCTGGTGCAGGCGGAGTTGTCAGGCGCCATGCTGGCCGCCGCCGCCGGCAGCCGGGTGCACTGTGACGAGGAAGCGCCGCCGTTCGCCGACGACCGCTTCGATCTGGTGCTGTCGGTGCTGTCGCTGCACTGGCTGAACGATCTGCCTGGGGTCCTGGCGCGGATCCGCCGGATGCTGAAGCCGGATGGCCTGTTCCTCGGCGCCATGCTGGGCGCCGGCAGTCTGGACGAATTGCGCCAGGCGCTATTGGCGGCGGAGATTGACGCCAGCGGCGGCGCCAGCCCCAGGGTCTCGCCGTTCGTCGATCTGCGGGATGCCGGCGGTTTGATGCAAGCCGCCGGTTTCGCCCTGCCGGTGGTCGATACCGACCGGATCGTGCTGTCGTATGCCGATCCTTTCGCCCTGATGCGGGAGTTGCGCGGCCTGGGCGAGGCCAACGCCCTGGCCGATCGCGCCAAGGTCTTCACCCGGCGGGCGCTGATCGCGGCCGCCGCCGGCCTCTACCACCAACGCCACGCCGATGCCGACGGTCGGGTGCCGGCGAGCTTCCAGGTGATCTACCTGACCGGCTGGGCACCCGATGCCGGACAGCCCAAACCGCTGCGGCCGGGTAGCGCCCAGGCCCGTCTCGGCGACGTTCTGGGTGACGACGGTTAGAAAGGCCGGTCAATCGACCGGGCGGATGGCGCAGATACCTTGACGAACGGCTGGTTTCGGGTCATCGACCCGGCCTTGTTCGTAGGCCACGACCTCTAGCTTGCCCACCACCGCCTCGAGCAATTCGCCCGGGCGAAGCAGGTAGTCGGGATTGCGCGGGCGGCCGAAGGCTTCATTGCCCTGGGCGAAGGTGCGGTAGAGAAGCACGCCGCCCGGCGCCACCGCCGCCACCAGGGCCGGCAGCAACGGTCGGTGGAGGTAGTTGGTCACTACCACGGCGGCGAACCGCTCATCGCCCAGGGGCCAGGGCGCGCTGCCCTCGAGGTCGTGCCGCAGGGCCCGCAAGCGCGGATCGCCCTTCAGGTCGGCCAGACCGCCGATGTCGATATCGATTGCCGTCACCGGATGCCCGCGGTCGAGAAAGAACCGGCTATGCCGACCCCGGCCGCAGGCCAGGTCCAGCACCGAACCGCCGGTCGGCAGCATCCCGGCGAACCGGACGATCCATGGCGACGGCGAGGTGGCGGCGGTGTTCATGGCGGGTTTTGCCGGGGCGATCGGCGCGATTTCGGGCTTGCCGAAGCCGGCCGGCGATGCCATGTATTCGGCACCATGATGGTGTTCGACCTCATATGTGCGAACAAGCACACTTTCGAGGCTTGGTTCAAGGACTCGAAGTCCTTCGAGCAATTGCGGCGCAAGGGGGAGGTGGAGTGCCCCGCCTGTGGTGATGGCCAGGTGGAAAAGGCGCTGATGGCGCCGGCTGTCGCCACCTCGAAGAAACGGACGGAGGCGGCCAAGGCCAACGCGGCCATGGCGGTCGAAGCCATGCAGGTCCTCGGCAAGATGCGCCAGCACGTGGAAGAGAACTGCGATTACGTCGGCACCGAGTTCGCCGAGGAAGCGCGCAAGATCCACTACGGCGAGACCGAGAAACGGGACATCTACGGCGAGGCGACCAAGGCCGAGGCCGATAATTTGAGCGAGGAAGGCGTCGACTTCACCGCCATCCCCTGGGTGCCGCGCGCGGATAGTTAGGACCAAGGCCGATCGGGCCTTGTTGACCTCACATACCTGAAATCTGAAAGACCCTAGCCATCGTCTTGTTGGCCCGGCTTGGCGGGACGGGCCAGGTAGCGCAACTCGGCCATTTCCTCTTGCTGGCGCGCGGCCAGGGCATGGGCTTGCTCGCGGGCGTTCAGGTACTGCGGGGGCCAGGGCTGCTCGGGGTAGTCATACTGCGCGGCGGCGGCAAGGGTGAAATGCGGGTTGGCCAGGTGCGGCCGGGCCAGGGCGACCAGGTCGGCGCGGCCGGCGGCGACGATGGTGTTGACCTGATCGGCGGTGGTGATGTTGCCGACGGCGACCGTCGGGATCGCCGCTTCCTGGCGGATGCGGTCCGAAAACGGCACCTGAAACATCCGGCCGTAGTCGGGCGCCTGATCCGCCACCGTCTGGCCGGCCGAGACATCGATCAGGTCGCAGCCGCGTTCCTTCAACATTAAGGCCACCGCCACGGCGTCCGCTTCGCTCAAGCCCCCGGCCGTCCAATCCGTGGCGGAAATGCGGACCGAGACCGGGCGCTCCTCGGGCCAGGCCGCGCGCACGGCGTCGAACACCCGCCCCGGGAAACGCATGCGGTTCTCGATCGGTCCGCCGTAACCGTCCGTGCGCCGGTTGGTCAGGGGCGAGATGAAGCCGGCGAGGAGGTAGCCGTGCGCCATATGAAGCTCAATCATGTCGAAGCCGGCCGCCACCGCATGGGCCGTCGCCCGCACATAGCATTCGACCACCTGGTCCATGTCGGTCTCGGTCATCTGGCGCGGCGCCGGTCCGTCCTCCAGATATGGGATGGGCGAGGCCGCCATGGTCGGCCAATTGTCCCGGGGCAGGCGGTGGTCCATCTGCTGCCAGCCCAACTGGGTCGAGCCCTTGCGGCCGGCATGGCCGAGTTGCAGGCAGATCTTGGCGGCGCTGTTGGCATGCACGAAGTCGACGATGCGGCGCCAGGCTTGGCAATGGTCGTCGGTGTAGATGCCGGCGCAACCGGGCGAAATCCGGGCAAGGCGGTCGATCGCCGTCATCTCGGTGACCACCAGGCCGGCGCCGCCCAGAGCCCGGCCGCCCAGATGCACCAGGTGCCAGTCGTTGGGCAGGCCGTCCTCGGCCGAATACTGGCACATGGGCGAAACGACGACGCGGTTGGCCAACACCATCCGGCGCAACTGGAAGGGGGTGAACATCGGCGGCGGCGGCGGCGCCGTCGGCACCGGCAGGCCGCGCTTGGCCACCTCGCCGGCGAACCAGTCGCGAACCTGGTCGACCAGGGCGGGATCGCGCAGTGCCAGGTTGTCATAGGTGATCTGCTTCGACCGGGTCAGCATGCTGAAATTGAACTGCACCGGATGCATGCCGAAATAGCGATCGACGTTCTCGAACCAGCTCAACGAGGTGTCGGCGGCGTGCTGAATGCGCTCGACCTCGTCCCGCCGGATCTCGTCATAGGCGGCCAGCGCGGCGGCGACGTCGTCGCCTTCCTGCTCGCGCGCCTGGCACAGGGCGATGGCGTCCTCCATCGCCAGCTTGGTGCCGGAGCCGATCGAGAAATGCGCCGTGTGCGCGGCATCGCCCAACAGCACCACGTTCTCATGCACCCAGCTTTCGCACTGGATATTGGGAAACGCCCGCCAGTTGGATCGGTTGTTGAGGATCTCCGCGCCGGCCAGCTCGTCCCCGAACAATTCGGCCATGTAGGCGACGGTGTCGGCTTCCGAGGCCTGGTCCATGCCAGCGGCCAGCCAGGTCCGCTCGGTCGTTTCGACAATCCAGGTCGCCCGCCCCTCCTCGTAGCGATAGGCATGCACGTTCCAGATGCCGTGCCGGTTCCCTTTGAAGATGAAGGTGAAGGCGGCCAGCGGCGCGTTGGTGCCGAGCCAGACGAAGCGGTTCGGCCGATGATCGATGTGCGGCTTGAAGGATGCGGCATGGGTTTCGCGGATCAGGCTGTTGACGCCGTCGGCGGCGACCACCAGATCGGCGTCACGATAGGCCTCCAGGTCGGTGATTTCGGTCTGGTATTCGATCCGCACGCCCAACGCCTGCGCCCGTCGTTGCAGGATGTTCAACAGCTTCACCCGGCTCATGCCACAGAAGCCGTGGCCGGCGGAGCGGATGACGCTGCCGCCGTAGTGGGTTTCGATTTCGTCCCAGTAGGCGAAATTGGCCACGATCTCGTCATAGCTTTCGCTGTCGGCGTCGCGGAAATGCCCCAGGGTTTCGTCGGAAAACACCACGCCGAAGCCGAAGGTGTCGTCCGGCCGGTTGCGTTCGTAGACGGTTATGTCGTCGCCGGGATGGCGCCGCTTGGCCAGGATGGCGAAATACAGGCCGGCCGGTCCGCCGCCGATGACGTTCGCTTTCATGACCGTGGCGCTCCCCTGCCGGTAAATTATTTTAAGGTTAAAATAATTCGTTCCGGGGTGAAAGCCTGGACACCGATGGTGCCGGGCGAAGTGTCGCGATTTCCCCTGAAGGCATAATGCGCTAGGTTCGCCTATTGCCCGCAAGCCCGGCCGCCGACGGGCAGGAGACAAGGGAAACTTCACGTCATGGGACGTTGCCGCGCCGCCCTTATCGTTGCCGCGTTGTCGCTGCTGCCTTGCGGCCCGGCCTCGGCGGCCGATGCGGCCAAGGCGGGCAAGTCGCCGATCATCGCGGTGCTGGATGGGCAGCGAGTGCTGCGCGGCTCCGAGGCGGCGAAGAGCATTCGCCAGGTGGTCGATGCGCGCCGCGCCCAGTACGAGGCCGAGATCGAGACCCAACGGAAAACCCTGAAGACCGAGGAGGACAAGCTGCGGCGCCAGGCGACGGTGCTGTCGCCCGAGGCGATGCGGGATCGGCGGCGGACCCTGGAGCAGAAGTTCGCCGATCTGCGCCGCCAGGCGGAGCAGCGGCGGGGCGTCCTGACCCGCGCCTTCAACGCCGCCATGCTGCGCCTGCGCCAGGAGATGGCCAGGGAGCTGTCGTGGGTCATGGACGAGCGGAAGATCGACGTCACCCTGGCCCGAACCGCGGTGTTGATGTTCGACGAACGGCTGAACGTGACCGACGAAGTGGTGAAGCGGCTGAACGAACGGCTGCCGAAGATCGAGGTGAGTTTCTCGCCGCCCAAGAAAAAATAGAACGCCGACCGGCGGAGTGGCGTGTGCATGTTTTCCAACCGGTGGGCCATTCTGGGTGTGCTCGTGGTGGTGCGGATCGCCATGGGCATCCAGTTCCAGGCGGTCGCCTCGATCACCCCCGTCATCGCCGGTGATCTGCACCTGGACTACGCCGAACTGGGCACCCTGGTCGGCCTCTATATGCTGCCGGGCGCCTTCATCGCCATTCCGGGCGGTTTTCTCGGCAGCCGTTTCAGCGATTTCGCCATGGTCGCCCTCGGGGTCGCCACCATGGTCGTTGGCGGCGTGGTGGCCGGCTTCGCCGACGGCTTCACCATGCTGGCGGCCGGCCGCCTGATCAGCGGCGCCGGGGCGGTGATCCAAAGCATCTTTCTGGTCAAGATGATCACCGAATGGTTCGGCGAAGGCGAGGTCATCACCGCCACCGCCATCATGCTGACCGGCTGGCCCACTGGCATCGCCATCGCCCTGGCTACCTTGGGCCCGATCGCCGAGGCCTGGGGCTGGCAGGCGGTGATGCATTTGACCGCCGGCGGTTGCGCGGCATCGCTGGCGGTGCTCTGGCTGGGCTACCGGGCACCCCCCGGCACGGCGCCGCCGGGCCGCGGCGTCGTCGGTTTTCGCATCCCCAGGCGCGAATTGGGGCTGATCTGCCTGGGCGCGCTGGTCTGGTCGGTCTACAACGTCGCCTATATCTCCTATCTGTCGTTCGGCCCGGCGCTGCTGATCGAACGCGGCCTGGACGCGGCCCAGGCCGGCATCGCCGTCAGCCTGGCCAGTTGGATCGCCCTGCCGGCGGTGCCGCTGGGTGGCTACCTGGCGGATCGGATCGGCCGGCCGGTGGCGATGATGACGGTGTGTTGCCTCCTGGCCGCCGCCACCGCCGCCGCCATACCGCAATTCGACGCCCCCTACGCCTTGAGCGCTGCCCTCGGCCTGTTCGCAGCGGCACCGGCCGGCATCATCATGGCCGGCGTGATCGGCGTGATGTCGCCGCCCTTTCGCGCCCATGGCAACGCGGTGCTCTATACTTGGTTCTATGCCGCCATGGGCCTGGGGCCGGGTTTCATCGGTTGGGCCGCCGATCTGGCCGGCAGCGTCGCCGCGCCGATGTATCTCTCGGCCGGCGTGCTGGTGCTGTCGATCCTGCTGTTCATCGGCTTCCGCAGCGTTGCCGCCCGCAGCGCGGATTAACCCGGATGCGACCGCCGGCGACTTCGTGCTATTTGCTGGTGCCATAGGGGAGGGACGGAAATGACAGCCGATCAAGGGCGGCCCGCCGCCGTCGCCAAGGTGCAGGAAGACAACGAGCGGGTGCGGGTGACCGAGTACCGTTTCGCGCCGGGGGCGGAAACCACCTGGCACGTTCACCAATGGGACTATGTGGTGGTGCCGCAAACCGATGGGCAGTTGCTGCTGGAGAACCCGGACGGCAGCGAAGGACGGGCGATCCTGACCAAGGGCCTGTCCTACTATCGCCCTGCCGGGGTCGAACATAACGTCATCAACGCCGGGGCGGCGGAACTGGTCTTCATCGAGGTCGAGATGAAAGCCCATCCGATCGCCGCGACATAGGCCCGGAAAAAAGGGAGGAAGCCATGCGGATCAACGCCAACGGCATCGACATCGATTATGACGTCTCGGGGACCGACGATGGTCCCGTGGTGGTGCTCAGCCATTCCCTGGGGTCGTCCCGGGTGATGTGGGATCCCCAAATGCCGGCCCTGGAGGCGGCCTACCGCGTGGTCAGCTACGACACCCGCGGTCACGGCGGCAGTTCGGCCCCGGCCGAGGCCTATTCCCTGGACCAATTGGGCGACGATGCCATGGCCCTGCTGGATGCCCTGGAGATCGAGTCGGCCCATTGGGTCGGCCTGTCCATGGGCGGCATGATCGGCCAGAACCTGGCCTTGCGGCAAAACGGCCGGCTGGACAGCCTGGTCCTGTGCGATACCTCGGCGCAGATTCCGGCCGAGGCGCGATCGACATGGGATGACCGCATCGCCGCCGCCGACAGCGGCGGCATGGCGCCATTGGCCGAGCCGACCTTGGAGCGCTGGTTCACCCCGGACTATTTGGGCGGCGATCCGCCGGCGGTGGCGCCGATCCGCCAACAGTTCCTGGACACCCCGCCGGCCGGCTTCATCGGCTGCTGCCACGCCCTGAAGCCGCTGGACTACCTGGACCGGCTCGGCGAAATCCGGCTGCCGACCCTGATCATCGTTGGCGAGGACGATCCCGGCACTCCCGTCGCCGCCTCCGAGGCCATGCATGAACGCATCGCCGGTTCGGAACTGGCGATCCTGCCCAGCGCCGCCCACCTCTCCAACATCGAACAGGCCGACGCCTTCAACCAGGCGCTATTGGGTTTCCTCGACGGCCGCTAGGCGTTTTTGTGCGCCGCCGCCAGGGAGGCGACGGCGGCGGCCATGCCGCCCTCGCCATGCGGGATGCCCAGGATCCGGAAGCCGGCCTCGACGCTGGCCAGGGTGCCCAGGATCATCGGCTCGTTGACGTCGCCCATGTGGCCGATGCGGAACGACTTGCCCTGCAGTTGACCCAGGCCGAAGCCCAGGGAAACGTTGAAGCGGTCGCGCAGCACCGTCTGCAGGGCGATCGGGTCGATGCCCTCGGCGACGCGAATGGTGGTGATGGATTCCGATCGTTCGGCGGGCACCAGGGCGTTAAGTTCCATCGTCCCCACCGCCGACCAGGCCTCGACCGCCGCGCGGGTGCAATCGGCCAGCCGGCGATGCCGGGCGAAGGCCGCCTCCAGGCCCTCTTCGTCGAGCATATCCATGGCCTCGCGCAGGGCGAAGATCAGGTGTTCCGGCGCGGTGCCGCAGAACCAGCGGTAGCCCTCGGGCTGGCTCACCGTGCGGCCGCTCCAATCCCAATAGTTCCGCGGCATGGTCGAGGTCTCGCCGACCCGGCGGGCCTTCTCGCTGGCCGCCGTGAAGCCCAGGCCCGGCGGGCACATCAGGTCCTTCTGCGAGCCGCCGACGGCGACGTCGACGCCCCAGTCGTCCATCCGGAAATCGGTACAGGCCAGGGAGGCGATGACGTCGACCATCAACAGGGCGTCATGGCCGGCGGCGTCGATCGCCCGGCGCACCGCCTGGATGTCAGAGGTGATACCGGTGGCGGTATCGGTATGGATCATCAGCACCGCCTTGTAGCTGCCGGCACTGTCGGCGCGCAGGCGCTCTTCGACCTGGTTCGGATCGATGCCGTGGCGCCAATCGCTTTCCAGGTAGTCGATGACGATGCCCAGGGCCTCGGCCATGGCCGACCAGGCGAAGGAAAACAGCCCGGTTTCCGGCACCAGCACCCGATCGCCCGGCGACAGGGTGTTGGCCAGGGCCGCCTCCCAGGCACCGTGGCCATTGGCGGCATAGATGAAAACCTCGGCCTCGGTGCGGAAGATCGGCCGGATGTCGTGCAGGCACTGACGGGCGAAGGCGACGAAATCGGGCCCGGAATATTCCCAGGCCGGCTGGTGCATGGCGTTCAATACCCGGTCCGGAATATTGGTCGGTCCCGGCGATTGCAGAAAATTGCGTCCCCGTCGTACGGTCATCGTCCTACCTCTTCACCGTCGTCCGTCGCGGTGCGGGAAAACAGAAGCCCGCCGCGGCTGATCCCGGCGGGCCCCCTCGTTACAATATGCGCCGCCGCTATCGGACCGCCGCCAGCATCTCCTGCAGCAGGGCCAGTTTGCCCTCGGCCAGGCGGCGCTGTTCGTCGTCCTCGGCGTCCTCCAGGTCCTCCCGGGCATCCTGGACGCGCTGTTCCAGGTCGGCCCGGTCCATGTCCGCCACCGGGATGGCGTCCTCGGCCAGCACGGTCAGGCGGTCGGCCGCCACTTCGGCGAAACCGCCGGCGATGAACACCCGGTCCGGGCCGTCGCCGCCGCCCTCGACCTCGATGACGCCGGCCCGCAGGGCCGAGATCACCGGCGCATGTCCAGGTAGCACGCCGAAATCGCCTTCCATGCCCGGCATCGCCACGGCGTCGGCCTCGACCGACAGCAACAGCCGGTCGGGCGAAACTAGTTCGAATGCCAACTTGTCGGCCATCGTCCGATCGTCTCCCTAGGCGGCTTCCGCCGCCATCTGCTTGGCCTTCTCGATCGCCTCGTCGATGGTGCCGACCATGTAAAAGGCCTGTTCGGGCAGGTCGTCGTGCTGACCCTCGCAGATCTCCTTGAAGCCCTTGATGGTGTGCTCCAGCTCGACGAACTTGCCGGGGGTGCCGGTGAAGACCTCGGCCACGAAGAAGGGCTGCGAGAGGAAGCGCTGGATCTTGCGCGCCCGGGCTACCGTCAGGCGGTCGTCCTCGGACAATTCGTCCATGCCCAGGATGGCGATGATGTCCTGCAGCGCCTTGTACTGCTGCAGGATACGCTGGACCTCGCGGGCCACCGCGTAATGCTCGTCGCCGACCACCCGGGGATCGAGCATGCGGGAGGTGGAATCCAAGGGATCCACCGCCGGGTAGATGCCCAATTCGGCGATCTGCCGCGACAGCACGGTGGTCGCATCAAGATGGGCGAACGAGGTCGCCGGCGCCGGATCGGTCAGATCGTCGGCCGGCACGTAGATCGCCTGCACCGAGGTGATCGAGCCCTTGGTGGTGGTGGTGATGCGTTCCTGCAGGGTGCCCATGTCGGTGGCCAGGGTCGGCTGATAGCCCACCGCCGAGGGCATCCGGCCGAGCAGGGCCGAGACTTCCGAGCCGGCCTGGGTGAAACGGAAGATGTTGTCGACGAAGAACAGCACGTCCCGGCCCTCGTCGCGGAAATATTCCGCCAGGGTCAGGCCGGTCAGGCCGACGCGGGCGCGGGCGCCCGGCGGTTCGTTCATCTGGCCGTACACCAGCGAGGCCTTGGAGCCCTCCTCGTCGAACCGGATGACGCCCGACTCGATCATCTCGTGATAGAGATCGTTGCCCTCGCGGGTGCGCTCGCCGACGCCGGCGAACACGGAATAGCCGCCATGTGCCTTGGCGATATTGTTGATCAACTCCATGATGATCACGGTCTTGCCCACGCCGGCGCCGCCGAACAGGCCGATCTTGCCGCCCTTGGCATAGGGCGCCAGCATGTCCACCACCTTGATGCCGGTGACCAGGATCTCGGATTCGGTCGACTGCTCGACGAATTCCGGTGCCGCCTGATGGATGGCGCGGGTTTCCTTGGCGTCCACCGGGCCGCGCTCGTCGACCGGTTCGCCGACCACGTTGATGATCCGACCCAGTGTTTCGGCCCCGACCGGCACCAGGATTGCATCGCCGGTGGCGACGACCTCCTGGCCGCGCACCAGGCCCTCGGTGGTATCCATGGCGATCGTGCGCACCGTGGATTCGCCCAGATGCTGCGCCACCTCCAGGACCAGGGTGCGGTCCGCCTGCTCGATGTGCAGGGCCGACAGGATCGACGGCAACTCGTCGTCGAACTGCACGTCGACGACCGCGCCGATGACCTGATGTACCCGTCCTACAAGATTACTGGCCATGTTCGATTTCCCCTGGGCTGTCCCTAGCTGTCCGTCCGGCGGAGGGCGCTACAGCGCCTCGGCTCCGGAAACGATTTCGATCAATTCCGTGGTGATCATCGCCTGGCGCGTCCGGTTGTAGTTCAGCGTCAGTTTGTCGATCATCTCGCCGGCGTTGCGGGTGGCGTTGTCCATCGAGGTCATGCGGGCGGCCTGTTCCGCCGCCGCGCTTTCCAACAGCGCCCGATAGGCCTGTACCGAGAGGTTGCGCGGCACCAGCACGCCCAGCAATTCCTCTTCCTCGGGCTCGTACTCGTAGATCGCGCCGCCGAGGTCGGGGGCCGTTTCGTCCGCTTCCTCGCCGTCATCGGGCAGTTTCACCGGCACCAGCTGCTGTTCGGTCACCACCTGGCTGATCACCGACTTGAAGGCGTTGTAGTACATCGTGCAGACGTCGAACTCGCCGGCCTCGAACATCGCCGAGATCTTCTCGGCGATCGGCCGGGCCTCGGCGAAGGTGATGTTACGGACCTCGCGCAGGGTGACGTATTCGACGATCAGGCTCTCCATGTCCCGGCGCAGGCTGTCGTAGCCCTTGCGGCCGACACAGTAGAGCTTGACCTCCTTGCCGGCATCGCGCAGTTCACCGATCTTGGCCCGCACCGCCCGCAGGATATTGGTGTTGAAGGCGCCGCACAGGCCGCGTTCCGCCGTCACCACCACCAACAGATGCACATCGTCCTTGCCGCTGCCGACGACCAGAGGCGGAGCCGCGTCGAGGCTTGGCAGGTTGCCGGCGACCGAGACGATCATCCGTTCCATGCGTTGGGCGTAGGGGCGGGATTGTTCGGCCGCTTCCTGGGCCCGGCGCAACTTTGCCGCCGCCACCATCTGCATGGCCTTGGTGATCTTCTGCGTCGAGGTGACGGAGGCGATCCGGGTGCGAAGGTCCTTCAGGCTGGGCATCGGCGGCGGCCTTTATTTCCCGTGAGAGACTGCTCTGCGCGCCGTCAGGCGAACTTCTTGGTGAACTCGTCCATGACGCCCGCCAATTTCTTGTCGGTGTCCTCGGACAATTCGCCGCTGTCACGGATCGCCGCCAGGATATCGCCGTGCTTCTCGCGGACCTCGTTGAGCAGTTCGACCTCGAAGCGGCCGATCGCCGCCACTTCGATATTGTCGAGATAGCCGCGGACGCCGGCATAGATCGCCACCACCTGCTCCTCCACCATCATCGGCGCGTACTGGTCCTGCTTCAACAGCTCGGTCAGCCTGACGCCGCGATTGAGCAGCCGCTGGGTTGCCGCGTCCAGGTCGGAGCCGAACTGGGCGAAGGCTTCCATCTCGCGGTATTGCGCCAGTTCCAGCTTGATGCTGCCGGCGACCTGGCGCATCGCCTTGACCTGGGCGGCCGAGCCGACGCGGGAGACCGACAGGCCGACGTTGATGGCCGGGCGGATGCCGCGATAGAACAGATCGGTCTCCAGGAAGATCTGGCCATCGGTGATCGAAATCACGTTGGTCGGGATATAGGCGGAGACGTCGTTGGCCTGGGTCTCGATCACCGGCAGGGCGGTCAGCGAACCGCCGCCGTTGTCGTCGTTCATCTTGGCCGCCCGTTCCAGCAGGCGCGAATGCAGGTAGAAGACGTCGCCCGGATAGGCCTCGCGCCCCGGCGGGCGGCGCAGCAGCAGCGACATCTGCCGATAGGCCACGGCCTGCTTGGATAGATCGTCGTAGACGATCACCGCGTGCATGCCGTTGTCGCGGAAATATTCGCCCATGGTGCAGCCGGTATAGGGGGCCAGGAACTGCAGCGGCGCCGGTTCCGAGGCGGTGGCCGCGACCACGATGGAATACTCCATCGCGCCGTTGTCCTGCAGGGTCTTGACGATCTGCGCCACCGACGAGCGCTTCTGGCCGACCGCGACGTAAACGCAATAGAGCTTCTTCTTTTCGTCGTCGCCCTCGTTGATGCCCTTCTGGTTGATGAAGGTATCGATGGCCACGGCGGTCTTGCCGGTCTGCCGATCGCCGATGATCAGTTCGCGTTGGCCGCGGCCCACCGGCACCAGGGAGTCCAGCGCCTTCAGACCGGTCTGCATCGGCTCGTCCACCGATTTGCGCGGGATGATGCCCGGCGCCTTGACCTCGACCATGCGGCGTTCCTCGACCTCGATCGGGCCCCTACCGTCGATCGGGTTGCCCAAGGCATCGACCACCCGCCCCAGCAGGCCCTTGCCCACCGGCACGTCGACGATCTCGCCGGTCCGCTTGACCGTGTCGCCTTCCTTGATGTTCCTATCGTCGCCGAAGATCACCACGCCGACATTGTCGCTTTCCAGGTTCAGCGCCATGCCCTTGATGCCGCCGGGAAACTCGACCATCTCGCCGGCCTGGACCTGATCCAGGCCGTAGACGCGGGCGATGCCGTCGCCGACCGACAGCACCTGGCCGACTTCCGAGACCTCGGCCTCGGTGCCGAAGTTGGCGATCTGCTCCTTCAGAATGGC
The DNA here is from genome assembly GCA_030746635.1 of Alphaproteobacteria bacterium. Lineage (GTDB taxonomy): Bacteria > Pseudomonadota > Alphaproteobacteria > JASLMH01. Next base: position 16,315 of record JASLMH010000010.1, read on the forward strand.
GGAAATTTCCGCGGCGCGCAGATCCATCACTCAACTCCTCTCATGGCAAATCCGAGATTTTGCAGTTTGGTTCGCAGCGAGGAATCGACCATGCGCGAACCGACGCGGACAATCATGCCGCCAAGAATACCTTCATCCACCGAGGCCTCGACCTGAACCTCGGTCTTCATCGCCGCCGCCAACTCCACCTTGACGGTGGCCAACTGATCGTCGTTCAGGGCATGGGCGGACACCACCTCGGCCGTCACCTCGCCGCGATGGGCGGCGAGCAGGCCGCGGAACGCCCGGGCCATGTCGCGCAAGGCGAACAGCCGCCGGTTCTCGGCCACCACGGCCACGAAGCGGCCGGTCAGATCCGAGGCGCCGGCCCGCTGCAGCACCGCGGCGATGCCCTTGGCTTGGTCCTCGCGGCCGATCACCGGGCTGCGCAACAGCCGGTTCAGGTCGGCGGAATCGTCGATCATCGTGGCGATATCGGCGAGGTCGCCGGCGATCTCGTCCAGCGCGTTCTTATCGCGCGCGAGCTCGAACAGGGCGGTGGCGTATCGCCCTGCAATGCCGGATACCACGCTAGCTTCGGCTGTCACGAGTTTGGGGTTCCCGTCGAGGTGAGATGGGCAGGCATAAGCCTTTGATTTTATTTGCTGTTTCGAACGACGAAAAGACGCGGGACGCGACCCCGTCGAAGGACGCGGCGTTTCCTAGCATAGACACCCGGCCCTGGCAAGCGGCCGGAAACGGCGCTTGCGGGGGCCGCGATGAGGGGTCCGCGGGGCGCCGGTATCGCGGCCAGGCCGTGCTACAGTCGGGAGCTGTCGCCAGCTCGGTGAGGATGCCATGAAGATCGAAACGCTGCTGCCGCTGGGCAAGACCGATCCCGGTCTGCGGGCCACCGAGATGCCGCTGGATCTCGGCCGGGTTGGCGAGGACGCCAGGCTGGTCGAGGCCCTGGGCTATGACGGCCTGGTGGTGGAGGAGACCAAGGACGACCCCTTCGTGGTCATGGCCCTGGCCGGCCAGGCGACCACCACCCTGAAGCTGGGCACCGCCGTGGCCATCGCCTTTCCCCGCAGCCCGACGACCACGGCGCTGTCGGCCTGGAGCATCCAGAAACTCTCCAAGGGCCGCTTCACCCTGGGTCTCGGCCCCCAGGTGCGCGGCCATATCCAGCGCCGCTACGGCCTGAAATGGTCGCCGCCGGGACCCTGGATGCGGGAGTACGTGCAGGCCATGCGGGCGGTCTGGGATTGTTGGCAGAACGGCACGCCGCTGGATTTCGAAGGGCAGCATTACCGCCTCAACCTGATGGTGCCGCTGTTCAATCCAGGCCCCATCGAGCACCCATCGATCCCGGTGCACCTGGCGGCGGTCAACCGCAATATGTGCCGGGCCGCCGGCGCCGTGGCCGACGGCCTGCGGCCGCATCCCGTGTGCACGCCGAAATACATCCGCGAGGTGATGCTGCCGGCGGCGCAAGACGGCGCGGTGGCCGAGGGCCGGGCCCTGGATGACTTCGTGGTCGCGATGAAGCCGCTGGTCGCCACCGCCCCGGATGCCGACAGCCTGGCCGGCAAAGTGCGCGACGTGCGCGCCCGGGTGGCCTTCTATGCCTCCACGCCTGCCTATCGCCCGGCCTTCGAAAGCCACGGCCTGGGCGATCTGGCGGCGGAGCTGTCGAGCTATTCCAAGGCCCAGCGCTGGGAGGAGATGCCCGGTTTCATCACGGATGAGATCCTGCACACCTACGCCGTGGTCGGCACCTACGACGAGATCGGCCAACGGCTGCTGCAGCGCTACCAAGGAGTCGTCGACAGCATCGAATTCTCCACCCCGGCCCGCGACGCCGCCGAGCAGGGGATGCTGCGTGACCTGGTGCAGCAGATCCAGCGGGACGCGGCATAGCCGAATGGGGACAAACCTTTGCCAGTTCAGGGGAATGCAATGATCACAGTCAGTATGGGTGAGGCGAAAAGCCGCCTGTCCGATCTTGTTCGCCGGGCGGAACGAGGCGAAACGGTGATCTTGGCCAGGGCCGGCGTACCGGTGGCGCAACTGGTGCCGTTGGCCCAGGCGCGGCAGCGGCGGTTGGGCGGCTGGCATGCGGCCCTCGGGGAGCAACCGTCCGGCTGGGACGAGAAGCTACGGCCGGACGAGGTCTTTCCGGGCCTGTACGAGGGTTGAGCCGCGCATCCGACGTCCTACTCCTGCCATTAGCCCGGGCGGCGCAGCGCCGGGGGCAGCATGGATTGCCGGGTCGAAGCCCGGCAATGACGAGTGGGAGGTGTGGTCGATACAAACCCACTGTCGTGCCCGGGCGTGACCCGGGTACCCATTGGCGTCGCCTGTGACGACGCACTGAGTACGCCGCATTGCGGTGCCCGCCGTTGCTTCCGCGCAAACGCCAGGCGCCTTAGTCGCGCGAGGGCAGGGCCACCACGCCGGTGCCGTGGATCGAGAGTTCGCCGTCCTGGTTCCTGGCCGCGTGGCTGATCTCGACGCAGTGGCGGCCCGCCTCGTCGACGAACTTCTTGCTGACCTGGCCGTCGATGAACAGGGTATCGCCCTCGGGGTTGTGGCGGCGGATCTGGCTCTTGGCCGAAACCAGGAAGCCGTCGTCACCCATCCAGTTGGTCAGGTGGTGGGTCATCCAGGAGCAGCGTTCGGGCCCGTAGTCGTAGGCCCCCGGCGCCCCGACCTCGGTGGCGAGGTCGTTCTCCCAATGCACCCGTTCGGGGCAGTCGGGGATGTTGAACTTGTTCGGCACGCCCAGGCCGGGGTGGCGATGGATCAGCTGCCAGGCCAGCTTGTTGGCCCGGATGTAAAGGCCGCCCCAGCCCTGGGCATAGGCGATGAAGCCGGTCACCGTCATCGGCCCCTTGACCATGGCCGGCAGTCCGTCGCCGACCTGGACGTCCTGGTAGTGGCGCCGTTCGGCGCCGCGGACCTGTTCGTTGGCGTAGTGGCGGTAGATCTCCACCAGTTCGTCATCGCCGTAGACCTTGTGGTCCCTGGCCTTCAGCTCGGTGTACTTGGTGCCCTTTTCCCGGGCCGCGTCCCGCTCGGTGCGGAAGCACCAGCTATCGGCGTCGGCCAGATGATCGCCGTCCTGGTTGTAGAAGGCCACCCGATAGACCTGCTGAATGGCCCGGCCGGAGAACCGGGTGTCGTGCGGGATCAGTTCCTTCAGCCAGGCCTCGCAGCGGATCTGGTCGTTGCGCCGAACCACCTTGTGCCAGGTCCAGTCGGCCCCGGCCCACATGGCATGGATGCCCGGCAGGCCGCCGACATAGCCGGAGATGATGCGGTTGCAGGCGAACAGGAATGAGGGCAGGGCGATGATGTCGCCATACCGGGTAGTGGCGGCGTAGTCGGGATCGCACCACAGCGGGTTGTCGTCGCCGATGCCGTGGGCGTAGTGGCGGATGTTGTCGCGGGTCGCTTCGTGGCACCAGGGCTCGGGCATGGTTTCGATCTTTACGCCGATGCGTTTCTGTAGATCCTCCAGGCCCCGTTCGGTGATCTTGGGGAAGCGTCCGGCGCTGTCGTCACTCATGGCGGTCTCCTAGGTTTCGGCGCGCGCCGCCGCCTCGCGGTCGCGCAATATCTTTCTGTTCACCTTGCCGGCCGGCGTCTTCGGCAGTTCCGAGACGAAGGCCACCTGGCGGGGGTATTCGTGACGGCTCAGCCGCTCCTGGGCAAAGCGTTGCAGCTCCCCGACGAAGCCGTCGTCGCCGGGCCGGGGGCTGACGATGAAGGCCTTGACCACCTGGCCGCGGACCTCGTCGGGCACGCCGATGGCGGCGGCCTCCCGCACGTCGGGATGTTTCAACAGGGTATCCTCGATCTCCACCGCGCCCATGGTCCAGCCGGCCGAGATGATCACGTCATCGGCCCGGCCGCCATGGAAGAAATAGCCGTCCTCGTCGATCTGGCCCAAATCCTTGGTCGGGAACCAGCCATCGCCCCGGCGCACCACGATCTCGCCGACCTGGCCGGGCGGGCAGGGCCGGCCCCGGGCGTCGTGGACTTCGACCTGTTGGCCCGGCACCGGCTTGCCCAGCGCGCCGGGCTTGGCCGGCAGATCCTCGGCGCCGGGATAGCTGGTCAGCAATACCCCGACCTCGGTGGTGCCGTAGAAGCTGCGGGCCAGTTGCCCGAAGGTCCGCTCGACCCAGCGGTCGGTGTCGGAATCCATCGGCTCGCCGGTGAACGACAGTTTCTCGATCCGGAAGCGGTGGCGCTCGGCGCCGCCGGCGTTCTTCATCATCCGGTAGTGGGTCGCCGCCGCCGACAGGTTGGTGATCTCGAACTCCTCCAGCGCCGCCATCAGCCGTTCCGGGTCGAACTTGCCGGCGTAGCTGGCGGTGGTGATGCCCAGGGCGTGCGGCGACAGGGTGCCGTGCCACAGGCCATGGCCCCAGGCGGTGGAGGATGGGATCATCAGGCGGTCGCCGGGCCGAAGGCCGGTGCCGTACAGGGCGGCCAGCATCACCGTCACCACGGATTGGTGGCGGTGGCGCACGGCGTCCGGCAATTCGCGCGTGGTGCCGGAGGTGTATTGATACATCGCCATGTCGCGGGCCGCCGTGGCCGGGGCGATGGCGCTGTCATAGCCTGCCAGCTCGGCCAGGAAATCGTCGTCGGCGATCACCACCTCGGTGCCGGCGGCGGCGGCCAGCTCGGCCTTCTCCGGCGCCAGCAGCAGCAGCTTCGGCGCGCAGTCGTCGACCCGCAGGCGCAGGCCGTCCGGCCCGAACAGGGTGAACAACGGCACCGCCACGCAGCCCGCCTTCATGGCGCCGTAGAGTGCCAGATAGAAATGCAGCGACGGCTCCACCATCAGGGCGACCCGCTCGCCCGGTGCGATGCCCCGGGCCTTCAGGTAGTTGGCGAAGCGCCCCGACCAGTCGGCCAATTCGCCGAAGCTGTAGCTCTCGGCGCCGCCCTCGGCCAGGGCCACCCGCACCGCCAGCCGCTCGCGCGGATGCCTGTCGAGGCATTCGTGGGCGATGTTCAGGGCCGCGCGGTCGCCGTCGAACAACGCCCACAGGGCGTCCTTCGTACAGTGGCGCTGGGCGTCGGCGTAGCTGGTGTAATCGGTCAGTTTCGGCATCGTGCGGCTCCGGCGGCATGCTGCGCGACTGGACAGGTGTTGTCAATTCGCAATATTATTGTCTATCGGCAATAAATCGGATGCCCATCATGGCCGAAACGACCCTGCCGCATCCAGCGCCGCTGGCCAAACCGGTGACGGCGGTCAGCCGGGCGGCGGCCATTCTGCGCTATCTGGGCCGCAGCGGTGCGCCCATCGGCGTCAACCGGATTGCCCGCGATTTGGATCTGGTGCCCAGCACGGCACTGCATATCCTGCGCACCCTGGCCCACGAAGACCTCGTCGTGTTCGATGCGGCCAGCAAGCGCTATCACCTGGGCACCGGCATCCTGGGCATCGCCCGCGACATGCTGCAACGCAGCGGCTATGTGCAGGCGGTACAGGGGGAATTGGACGATATCGCCGCCGCCTTCGACGTTGCCGTCATGGCCGTCGAACTGGACGGCCGCGACCACATGGTGGTGGTGCACCTGGCGCGGGCCCGCTCGGACCTGAGCATCCAGGTCAATATCGGCAGCCGCTTCCCGGCCCTGATCAGCGCCACCGGCCGCTGCGTCGCGGCCCAGGGGGACTGGAGCCGGGCCGAACTGGCCCGGCGCTTCAGGCGGCTGCACTGGCAGAACCCGCCGGAGTTCGAGACCTGGCTGGCCGAGGTCGCGGCGGCCGGGCGCGATGGCTACGCGGTCGACGACGGCAACTATATCCGGGGCGTCATCGTGCTGGCGGCGCCGATCGAGGTGCCGGCCTGGCGGCCCAGCCGGTCGCTGGCGGCGGTCGGCCTGGCCGGGCAGTTGGACGCCGGGCAACGGCGGCGCCTGGCCGACCGCCTGCGCGCGGCGGCGGCGCGGATTTCCCGGGATCCGGCCCTCGATGACACCTAGGCCGATTTGTCTCCGCCGGCGGGCGCGGCTATGACTGAGGCCATGGATGCCGAAGTCACGAGCGCCGCGGTGCCGGACGGCTTTGCGCCGTTCAAGCGCGGCGGGCCGTTCGCCGACCGTATCGGGCCGTTCTATTTCCGTGAGCGGCAGGGCGGCGGCTATCGCTATGCCTTCCAGTCGGGCGAGGTGCACGGCAACGTCAACGGCGTGATCCACGGTGGCGCCCTGTACAGCTTCGCCGACCAGGTCACCGGCCACGCGGTGGTGTACGCCACCAGGCGCCTCTGCGCCACCATCAGGTTCAAGGTGGAATACCTCTCGCCCGGGCCGATCGGCGGCCTGATCGAGGCCGAGGTGGATCTGGTCGGGGTCACCCGCACCCTGGTGTTCCTGCGCCTGCGCGTGATGGCCGGCCACCGCACCCTGATGACGGCGGACGGCACCTACAAGCTGTTCGAGCCGTACGAGCCGGGCAGCCGCGGTCGGGCCGGCGGCACGGCCGTCGACGGCGAGCCGGCCGCGCCACCGCCCCCGCCGGACGGCTACCGGCCGTTCCCGATGCAAAGCGAATTCGCCCGCATCTGCGGTCCGGTGCACTACAAGCGGCTGCCCGACGGCCGCTTCGTCAACGGCTTCTGGACCCGGGCCGAACACGACAACACCAGCCGGGTGGCGCATGGCGGCGTGCTCTATACCTTCGCCGACGATTTCATGGGCCGGACCGCCTCGGCCAAGGGCAGGCGCTACACCGCGACGGTGGCCATGAGCGTGGAGTATCTGGCGCCGGGACCGCTGGATACCTGGCTGGAGGGCCATGCCGAGGTGACCGGCGTCGACGGCGACTTCGCCTTCGTGCGCGGCCGGGTGGTGCATGGCGAGCGGCTGATCCTGACCGCCGACGGCATCTGGCGCCTGTTGCACCCATACGTGAAACCGACCGGGCCGAAGGAGGACGAGGAATGAACCAGCTTGCCATCGGCGAGGCCACGGTGGACCGGGTCGAGGATATGCCCGGCCCGTCGTTCCGCCTGACCACCATGTTTCCGGATTTCGATCCGGCCGTGTTCGAACGGCACCGGGACTGGCTGGTGCCTAACTACGTCAACGTCGAGAAGATGGCCCTGGTGATGAGCCTGCATTCCTGGGTCATCCGGGTCGGCGGCCTGACCGTGCTGGTCGATACCTGCATCGGCAACGACAAGGACCGCCTGCCGGCCGAGCCCTGGCACCAACGGCAGGGTCCCTACCTGGAGCGGCTGGCGGCGGCCGGGGTGCGGCCGGAGCAGGTGGACCTGGTGATGTGCACCCATCTGCATCCCGACCATGTGGGCTGGAACACCCAGATGGCCGACGGCCGCTGGCTGCCGACCTTCCCAAACGCCAAGTACCTGTTCTCCCGCACCGAGTACGAACATTTCCAGGCCAAGGCCGAGGACATGGACCGGCAGTGCTTCGAAGATTCGGTGCTGCCCATCGTCGAGCACGAGCAGGCGGAAATGACCGAGGGGGCGCACGCCATCGATCCCGGCATGCTGATCGAGCCGGCGCCGGGCCACACGCCGGGCCACATCACCCTGAAACTGGAATCGGGCGGCGATGCCGCCATCTTCACCGGCGACATCCTGCACCATCCCCTGCAGGTCTACCGCCCGGACTGGAACAGCCGGTTCTGCGCCCTGCCGGACGAGGCGCGGCGGACCCGGCGGGCGGTGCTGGAGCATTGCGTCGAGCGCGGCGCCCTGCTGATGCCGGCTCATTTCGGCGCCCCCCATTGCTGCCACGTCCATCGCGAGGGCGAGAGTTTCGGCCTGGCCTGGCACCACGGCTGAGCGCCGCCGCCCGTGGCCGCCCTGAACGATGTCCCCGCGGTGCCGGGCGCCTACGCCCTGCTGATCGAATTACGGCGGCCGGCCCGTCTGGCCATCGCCAGCCTGGGCCGGCCGGCCCTGCCGCCGGGCCGCTACGTCTATTGCGGCAGTGCCAGGGGACCCGGCGGCCTGCGTGCCCGCATCGGCCGGCATCTGCGCCGGGACAAGGCGGTGCGCTGGCATGTCGATCATCTGACCCGGCGCGGCCGGGTGCTGGACGTCCTGGCCCTGCCGGACGGGGATGAATGCACCCTGGCGGCGAGGATCGGCGGCTCGCGCGGCAGCGCTGTGCCGATCCCGGGTTTCGGCAGCTCCGACTGTCGCCAATGCCGCAGCCATCTGCTATCGGTGGCGGCGGAATTCGATCTCTCCCGGCTTTGACTTTGACGAGGCGCCGCCATGCAGCTTGCCCGTTTCCCCCGCCTGACCCTGGCCCACCTGCCGACGCCGTTGGAACCGATGGAGCGGCTGACCGCGCATCTCGGCGAGCCGCGCCTGTTGGTCAAGCGCGACGACTGCACCGGCCTGGCCCTGGGCGGCAACAAAACCCGCAAGCTGGAATTCCTCATGGCCGAGGCCCAAGCCCAGGGCGCCGACTGCATCATCACCACCGGCGGCGTGCAGTCGAACCACGTCCGCCAGACGGCAGCGGCCGCCGCCAGATTGGGCTTCGACTGTCATCTGGTGCTCGGCCGCACGGTGCCCTGGAACGACCCGGACTACGAGGCCACGGGCAACGTCCAGCTCGACCGCCTGCTGGGCGCGGAGCTGCACCTGGTGGCGGGCGATACCGACCGCAACGCGGCCATGGCGGCGCTGGCCGACGAGTTGTCGGCGGCCGGCCGCAAGCCCTACGTGATCCCCAGCGGCGGCTCCAACGCCGTCGGCGCTCTGGGCTATGTCGGCTGCGCCCTGGAGCTGGAGGAACAGGCCAACCGACAGGGCCTGGTGATCGACTATCTGATGCACGCCACCGGCAGCGCCGGCACCCAGGCCGGCCTGATCGCCGGCTTCCACGCCGTCAACAGCCGCACCCGGGTGCTGGGCATCGATATCGATGCCGAGCCCGAGGCGGTGGCCTCGAAGATCCGCCACATCGCCGGCAAGACCGCCGCGAGCATGGACCTGGCGCCGCCGGACGATGCGGCGACGGTGGTGGAGAGCGGCTATGCCGGCGCGGCCTACGGCCTGCCGACGCCGGAAATGGCCGAGGCGGTGCGCCTGGCGGCCCGGCTGGAAGGCCTGGTGCTGGATCCGGTCTATACCGGCAAGGCCATGGCCGGCCTGATCGGCCTGGTCCGCCAGGGCCGCTTCAAGTCCACCGATACCGTGGTCTTCCTGCACACCGGCGGCGCCCCGGGCCTGTTCGCCTACCGCTCGGTGTTCGAGGGATAGTTTTATTTCGGTGACAGTGCTTGGAGGGAACCCCTGAACTGAGACAGGGAATAAACGAGAGGAAGCGAATATTGTCCAAAGCCGCCATGCATCCCGATATGCAAATCCTGCTCGATGCCCGCATTGGCAACGAAGCCAGGGATGATAGCCCAGCCGAACAACGCCGCGCCTGGACCGCTTACACGCAAGTCACCAACCGATCGGCGCCAAGCGATATGGCGGTGTGGGACGAGGTGATAAGGACGCCCGATCATGACGTTCCCGTACGCCTCTATCGGCCCGCCGGCGCGGCGGTCGCCGCTCCCGCCATCGTTTATATGCATGGCGGCGGTTTCATGAAGGGCGATCTCGACAGCTCGGACAGCATCGCCTGGGGTTTCGCCCAGGAGGCCGGCGCCCTAGTGGTCAGCGTCGATTACCGCCTGACCCCCGAACATCCCTACCCCGCCGCCTTCGACGATTGCTGGGGTGTGCTGTGCTGGCTGGCCGGGAACGCCGAGACCTTGGCTATCGATGCGGCGCGTATCGGACTTGCCGGCGACAGCGCCGGGGGCAATCTGGCCGCCGCCATCGCCTTGAAGGCTCGTGACCGAGGCGGCCCCGTCATCGCCTGTGCCGCCATCGTCTATCCGGGCACCGGTTTGGATCAAGATCATCCCTCCTACGTCGAACACGCCGAAGGGCCGGGCCTAACCACCGAGGGAACCCGAAAATACCGCGATTATTATCTGCCGAACGACCCGGACACCAAGGACCCCTATGCCCGGCCGGTGTTGGCCGAGGACCTGTCAGACCTGCCGCCGTTTTGGGTGCACAGCGCCGAAATCGATCCGATCCGCGATGACGGCCGGGTGTTCGCTTCGCGACTGGCCATCTCCGGCGGTCAGGTCACCTACCGGGAAGCCAAGGGCATGATCCACGGTTTCATGCGGGCGCGTTTCGGGAGCGCGGCGGCGGCACGGGAATATGCGGAAATCTGCGCGTTTCTGCGCCGCCATCTGGTCGACATGGCTTAGTGAAATCCTGAATCGACACGGCGAAGCTGGCCCGCCTTGGGTCACAAGCATCCTGTTACGATCACGGTGACAGCGCACCTTATTGCCGGGGACGATCCGAGAAACTGCGAGAGTAGCTTCAGGCCGGCTGGCCTTGGGCGGCAGCTATCGGAGGTGCAGCGGTCGCGGCGCTCCTCCTGAAGGGCGCAATTCCGCTTCGCCTCCGACAGCGTGCGTCAGTCGGATGGCCTGGCGACCGGCGCGAATAGCCATGAGCAGCCGTCCCAGCATCTAGGTTTTCTTTGCCGATCTGATAAGATCTTCCGCCAAAGGAGATCAATTCGTGGAACCCGGACATGCCGCCATTTTTGCTGCTGATGTAGTCAGTTAGCCGAGCCTTTGGGAGCAACAATTGACACAGGAGCAAACTCTTGACAGCGATACATGAAGGCGGGTGCCTGTGCGGTGACGTTCGGTACAAAACAATAGGTGAACCATTACGCGTAACGGTTTGCCATTGTACTTGGTGTCAGCGCCGGACCGGAACGGCATTTGCTGTCGAACCTATTTTCAAGGAGGAGCAGGTTGAGATATCTGGTGGCCCTCCTAGTCGGTATAGATCGGTTTCGGACCGTTCAGGCCGGTGGCTGGATCTCGCATTTTGCCCAACCTGCGGCACAAATATTGGATTTACCCTTGAATGGCGACCCGGCATCTGGGTCGCAGATGCTGGAACATTTGACCATCCAAGTTGGATAAATTCGGATAGGCATGAGTTCCGTTACATATTCATGCGGTCGGCACAAAATTGGTCGGAAATTCCAAATAGTGCTGACGCTTATGAAGAACATTTCGCCAGCTAAGGCTCTAAGCGGATCACAAAAACAGGGTCTCGCTCGTCTGCTTTGGGTCATTCAGTAGCATCAGCTCGGCGGTCGCTGGGCGACCGCTAACCAAGGTGCAGCAGTCGTGGCGCGCTACTTGACGGACACAATTCCGCTTTACCCTCGATAGCGTGCGTCACCCACACCGCCAGTTGACCCACGTTCGTAGCCGACAGCCGGCATTCGCGGATCACTGTCGAGCGGAAATACAGGGCGATCTCCCTGACTACGCCAGCGGCAATATATGCCGGTTCTTGCACTAACAGTATTATTGCCTCCAAAGACATCTGGCAATTTGAACAAGAAAAAGGAAGCAGCGAGAATGTCCTATCACGTAAGCGAAGACCATCTTTTCACCTTCGCTATCGTCGCGGATACCCATGTCACCGAGGCGGAGGCTACGGCTATCGGTGGATATGATGTGGACACTGTAAAACTGGGAGCGGCACGATCAGCTTATGTGGTCCGTGAGCTCAATCGTCTGGCGCCTGACTTTGTCGTTCATCTCGGCGACATCACCCACCCCGAACCTGGCACGCCGGCCTATGAGGATTCGGCAGAGCGTTTTCACACGGTCTACGAAGCGCTCGAATGCCCGCTCTATCTGGTGGCCGGAAATCACGATATCGGCGAAAAGGCCTTTGTTGGCGAGCCCCTGCTGTGTCAGCAGGCGCAGCGCACCGTCAACGATGACATGATCGCTGAGTACGAGCGGCATTTTCAGGCCCAGTACTATTCCTTCGAACACCAGGACTGCCTGTTCGTGATCATAAACGGCATGATCGTCAACTCGGGTCTGGTCTGCGAGGAGCAACAGCGTCAATGGCTCGAATCCCTGCTCGACGCGAACCCGCGGCGGCGCGTCTTCATGTTTTCGCATTACCCACCTTATCTGTCTCGCAAGGACGAGACGGGCCATTATGATGCCACGGACGAGCCGGGTCGGTCGCGGCTGCTGGGGGTTTTGGAGCGCCACAGGGTCGAAGCTTTTTACGCCGGACATGTCCATAACTTCTTTTTCAATCGTCATGGCGATACCAGTTGTTACGTGCTGCCGTCGGTCTGTTTCCTGCGCCACGACTACCACGAGTTGTTCCGCGTTGCGCCAGGCATGAAACAGGGACGACACGACGGCGCCAAGCTTGGTTATGCCGTTGTCCAGGTCCATAGCGCGGGGCACCTTAATCACATCGTCCGCACCCATGGTCGCACTGATGACCCGGCCGGGGAGGCTGATCATCCTCTGCCACTGGTTCACGGCCTAGCACCGAACCACGGCGGTGTCGGCCTCGATCTGCGCCAACCCTGGTGCGACAGCGCCAACATACCCACACCCTGGGGGCTGGATGTCTTCAGACGCAAGCGGGTCCGCAATGACTATCCGCTCTTGGCCCTTTGGGAGATGGGTATTCGCAACTTACGGGTACCCCTCGACGATCTTGCCGATGCAGAGACGCGGAACCGCATGGCCGAATTGACAGCGCTTGGCCACCGCTTCACCGCCTATTCCTACGGATTGCCCAAGGGTGCGGCGCGGCAGGCCCTGACCGATCATGGCCAAATACTGAGCGCTTGGGAGGTTATCGCACCAACCACCAGTGCGCCTGAATTGCTCGCGGACATTGCCGCCCTAAAGGGTGGGACACAGGTCTTTTTCAACGCCTACCGGGCGGGTGCGAAGACGTTCAGTGGCAGCCATGGCTTGGACGCCGACGAGTACGGCACGGCTGAAGCGCTGCTCGCCCTCGACGGCGCAAGGCAAGCCATCGACGGCTTGGTCTTTGGCATCCGTTGGCGGGAAGCACCGGTGCCGGCCATGATAGCGGCCCGGGACAGCGTCGCCGGGCTGGGGGTCATGGCGGCTGTCCATGTGCAGTTCGCTCACCGCAGGCCGTTGGAACAGGATGAAATCGAGCGCCACGACGCCAATCGTATCGCAGAGGCCGTGGTCGGCGCCCTGGCCCACGATGATATGGCGGTCTTTCTCGATAACTTCACAGGTATCGATCGGGGCTACTATTTCAGCGGCGGCCTGGTTGACCGGCTTTACAACCCACTTTCCGGCGCCCACATCGTCCGCCACCTGCACGCCGCTTTGCCGGATGGATGCCAAATTGGTGCGATGAGTCAAAACAACAATGACCGGGTAGTTGAGCTGCGTAAACCCGACGGCACGTTGCTGTTGCCTGCAGCCGATACCGACCCGGCATCGCTGCCATCTGTGCCATCACGCACGACGGGACACTGGATTGACCTGAACAGCGGGAAAACGGCGGTGGAGCGCCTTACCGGTCCCGCCCTGGTAATTCCTGAATAGAAAACCCATTCAACTGGTGATGATACGGTAATGGGTATCCTGGCGAATCATCCCGGCGCCTCTTTCGGCTCTAATACGGCCAACAACAGAAGTTGCTTTGCGAGAGCCTCGGATTACTGCTCCGGGTCATTCAGTAACGTCAGCCTGGCCGCCTCCGGGCGGCAGCTATCGGAGGTGCAGCGGCCGTGGCGGGCCGCGGGCGTGATCGGCACGGCCGGCGGGCGAATTGCCGACGCCGACATACTTCATAATTCGGCGGGCAATTAAGTATTGTGTCCCCGGAACTTGTCTCCCCGGAACTTGTCAGGCCTCGAAATCGTGCGCCGCTGGAAAGCCCTGCAGCGAAACCGGGGGCACGACCTCGGCGAAGCCGCGGACCCGGCGCATGACATCGGACAGCGGTCTCTCGCCGAGCGGACAGAGGGCGACGCACGCGATTTTGCACAATCTGTTGCCAAACCCGTCGATGGCCAAGTAGTCGTTCCCCGTATAATCAACGCCGGGCAGGTCGGGCGGGTATCGCTTCTTGAATTCCTCTTTCACCTCTTGGTAAGAGGTGCCGCTGCGGCCGGCATCGGCAAAGCAGCGCAAATGGCCGACCCTGCCTTCGCGGCTGATGGCGCGGGTTGGGCAAACGCGCCAGCAGATGTCGCAGCTCGGTGGGCAGGGATCCCCCTCAAGTAGTGGGTCGGCGCTGAGTGGGGCCTGGCTCAGAACTGCGCCGAGACGGATTCGAGTACCGTATTGCGGGCTGGCGACAAGGCCGTTTTTAGCCTTGCGGCCGAGGCCGGCCAGAACCGCCGCTCGTTTCATGCTGAAGAGGCCGTATGCCGGCGCGATGATGCTATCGTCTGCATCCGCCTCGGGGTCGTAGCGGGCGCCGATGTTGTAGCCCATCGGCGCCGAGCGATAACCCCGCGCCTCGAGCCAGCTGGCGAGACCGTGGGTGATCTCGTTGAGCCGGCGGTTGAGGAAGACGTAGCCGAAGTTGCCCTGCACGCCCGTGGTTCGGCAAGCCGTCGTCGTGGTGTCAACGACGCCGTCGAGCAGCCGGACGGCGACCATGACGACGCTCCGCGTGCTCGGCATCAGCTCGCTCGGTCGATAGCCGCTGTGGGGATAGACGGGCACCGTCTTGGTGTCGAATGGCGGCGGCTCGTTCCAGCGCTCCACCGTCGCCACGGTGATCTCATCGGCACCGAGGGCGCGGCCCTGGCGCTTTACTTCATCGGTCAGGTCGGGGAGCATGGCTTCGGTGCGTGTCATGGCACGATCGTACCCTTGGCTAAGATTTCCCGGATATCTGCTGCTATGCCCCCTCCGCATGCGAGGCTAGCAGAACATGCGCGAAAAATGATGGGCTAATGTGCGACGGTGCATACGGCGGCCGCTAATGCAAGTCTGCGATGACCCTTTCGGTGCGGACGACCAATATGCCCGCTCGGCTATCTTTGAAAAACGAAACTCATGCCGCGGCGGGCAATCGAGCGTACGTCGCCTTCGGGTCATTTTGTAGCTTCGGCACTTCGCGGCGTCCGCGGTCGCTTTCGGTGAGAGGCGACGCGGCCGCATCCGGCCAATACGGTGCGATAACCGAAATCATGAACGCCTACTGCGCGGTGTAGCCGCCGTCGACCACCAGTTCCGTGCCGGTGACGAAGTCGGAGGCGTCCGAGGCCAGGAACAGGATGGCGTTGGCGATATCCATCGGCTGACCGAGGCGGCCGATGGGGTGCAACTGCCGCAGCTTCTCCAGCGCCTCCTGCTGTCCCGCTTCGTCGCGATGGGAGACCATGCCGCGGACCATCGGCGTATCGGTGGTGCCCGGATGCACCGAGTTGACCCGGACCTTGTAGCCGTAGTGCGCCGCCTCCATGGCGGCGGCCTTGGTCAGCAGGCGGACGCCGCCCTTGGAGGCGCAATAGGCCAGTTGCCGCATCACCCCGATCATGCCGGCGATGGAGGAGATGTTGATGATCGAGCCGCCGCCATCCCGCATCGCCGCCATGCCGTACTTGGTGCCGAGGAAGGTGCCGTCCAGGTTGATCGAGGTGACCTTGCGGAAATCCGCCAGGCTGGTATCGGGGATCTTGCGCACCATCTCGATGCCGGCGCTGTTGACCAGGATCGCCAAGCCGCCGAAGCGCTCCAGCACGGCCGCCATGGCGGCCTCCCAGGCGGCCTCGTCGGTGACGTCGAGGGGGAAGAAGGCAGCCTCGCCGCCCGCCGCCGCGATCGCCGCCACGGTATCGGCGCCGCCGGCCGCATCGATGTCGGTGACCGCCACCCCAGCGCCCCGCTCGGCCAGCAGCAGTGCCGCCTGCCGGCCGATGCCGGAGGCGCCGCCGGTGATCAACGCCACCTTGCCCTGTACGTCCATGCCCGTCGTTCCTTCCTATAACGCGCCCGGTCAGCCGATGGTCAGGCCGCCGTCGACCACGATTTCGGCGCCGGTGATGAAATCGGCTGCGTCCGAGGCCAGGAACAGGATCACCTTGGCCACGTCGATCGGCTGGCCCAGGCGCCCGGCCGGCTGCATCTGCCGCAACTTCTCCATCGCCGCCCGTTGGCCGGCCTCGTCATGGTGGGCCACCATGCCGTGCACCATCGGCGTCTCGATGGTGCCGGGATGCACCGAGTTGACCCGCACGTTGTAGCCGTAGTGCGCTGCCTCCATGGCCGCCGCCTTGGTCAACAGCCGCACCGCCCCCTTGGAGGCGCAATAGGCAATCTGCCGGATCTGGCCGTTGATGCCGGCGACCGAGGAGATGTTGACGATGGCGCCGCCGCCGCCCTGGCGCATCGCCGTCATGCCAAGCTTGGTGCCCAGGAAGGTGCCGTCCAGGTTGATCGCCGTGACCCGGCGAAAATCGGCCAGGCTGGTATCGGGGATCTTGCGCACCAGTTCGATGCCGGCGCCGTTGACCAGCACCTGCAGACCACCGAAGCGTTCGACCACCGCCGGCACCGTGGCCTCCCAGGCCGCCTCGTCGGCGACGTCGAGGGGGAAGAAGGCGGCCGCGCCGCCCGCCGCCGCGATCCGCGCGACGGTCTCGGCACCGCCCCCTTCGTCGATATCGGCCACCGCCACCCTGGCACCCTGGGCGGCGAACAGGCAGGCGGTCTCCCGCCCGATGCCCGAGGCACCGCCGGTGATCAGCGCCACCTTGTCCCGTAGTTCAGCCATGCAAACTCTCCGTCACAGAATCTCGTGCACGGCGTAGCTCACGCCGGCATTGGGCAGGGTCCGGCCGACGCCGACGGCGACCAGGCGGTTCAGCCAGGCATAGCGCCCATCGCCGGTCTCGAAGTAGGGCGTGGTGCGGAAATAGTATTGCTCCGGGTCGACGTCGCCGTGCGTGAAGGCCCGGCGCATCATCTCCCGGCTGCCATGCATCAGGCCGGTGTAGGACATGTAGATCGGGGCGTCGTCGTCGGTGCGCAGCAACAGCCGCACGTCCAGCCGGCCGACCCGGTCGAAGCGGCTGAGCGCCCACTCGCCGCCGCCGGGGGTGATCTCGCCGCGCAGGCGCTCGCCCTCGAATTGGCCGTGGGTGACGTGGGTGATCTGCCGGCGGCCGAGGGGCGTCAGGCCGATATCCTCGAACGGCGTCAGATAGGCGGTCATCTCGAACAGCGGCCGGCTTTGCAGCCCGGCCATCAGCCGGTCTCCATGGGCAGGTCCGGGTCGTTGGCCCATTCCGAGAGGGAGTTGTCGTAGATGGCGATGCCGTCCTGGCCGAGCAGGGCCAGGGCGAAGGCGTCGGCCGAGGCGGCGATGCCGCCGCCGCAATAGAAGATGGTGCGCCCCTTGTCGGTGGCGCCGACCTCGGCGAATTTTTCGCGCAGTGTCGCGGCGTCCAGGAAGGTGTTGCTGTCCCGGTCGATCAGGTCCAGGGCCGGCAGGCAGGTGCTGTTGGCGATGCGGCCGGGGCGGCCGTAGTGGGTCTCGGCCTCGCCGCGATGCTGGCGCCGGGTCAGGGCGTTGACCACCGCCGCGCCGGGGTCGGCCAGGGCGGCCAGGACGTCGTCCTTTTGGGCGATCAGGCCGGGGCGCGGGGCGGGCGTGAAGCTGGCCGGGGGATAGACGCAGGGCTCGGTCGACACGGGCCGTTCCTCGGCCTGCCATTTCTGGTAGCCGCCGTTCAACACCGCCGCGCCCTCGCAACCGAAGGCCCGCAGCATCCACCAGATGCGGGTCGCCCACCACATGGTGCCGGCGCTGTACAGCACCACCCGGTGACCATCGCCGAGGCCCTTGCCGCCCATGGCGGCGGCGAAGTGCTCGGCCGACGGCATGGTGAAGCGCAGGCGGCTGGCGCTATCGGACAATTCGGCCTGCAAATCCAGATAACCGGCGCCGGGGATGTGCCCGGCCTGATAGTCGGCCAGGCCGCTCTGCACCCGGTACACCGTCTTCGGGTCCGGGATCAGGTGGGTGGTGCAGTCGAAGATCCGCAACGCCGGATCGTCCAGGTGCTCGGCCAGCCAGGCGGTCTCGACCAGGTATTCGGGGTGGGCGTAGTCGCTCATTCTTGGTTCCTCCACTCCCGCTACCTATAGCAAACATTCGCATGGGTGCGGACTCCGGGGAAAAACGCTCTAGACTGACGGCCGGGCGGCATAGGGAGGTTTCGCCATGAGGATCTGCATTATCGGTGCCGGCGCCATGGGCGGGCTGTACGGCGGCCGCCTGGTGCTGGCCGGCCAGGAGGTCTGTTTCGTCGACAAGCGGGACGCTACCGTGGCGGCGTTCAACGGCGACGGTTTGCACTACGACGGCGTCGACGGCGAGCACTGGATCAAGGCGCCGGCGGCCACGTCGGCCGCGGGCTTCGCGCCGGCCGACATCGCCTTCATCCACACCGACACCAACAACACCCGGGCGGCGGCGGAACACGCGCAGACGGTGCTGGCCGACGACGGCTGGGCGGTGACCTTCCAGAACGGCGTCGGCAACGTCGAGACCCTGGCGGAGGTACTGGGGGCCGAGCGGGTGGTCGGCGGCATCAGTTATCACAGCGCCGCCTCGCCGGAACCGGGGCATTCCACCCACACCAACGCGAATAAGACCTGGATCGGCGAGTTGGCGGGCGGCGGCAGCGCCCGGGTCGAGCAATTGCGGGAATTACTGGCGGAGGCCGGTTTCGATGTGCATATCGCCGACAGTATCGTCTCGGTGATCTGGACCAAGTTCATGCTGAACTGCGCGGTCAATCCGATCTGCGCCATCACCGGCTTCCGTTCTGGCGAGATCGGCACCAACCCCGCCGCCATGGAGATGCAGGAGCTGGTGCTGGACGAAGTGCTGGCGGTGATCGAGGCCAAGGGCATCCCCCTGACCGATCCCGACCCCAAGGGCTCCATCAAGAAGATTTTGGGCCGGATCTATAACAAGCCGTCGATGCTGCAGCACATGGAGGCCGGGCTGCCGACCGAGATCGACAGCCTGAACGGCGCCGTCGTCCGCGAGGGTGCCGCCCTGGGCATCCCGACGCCCTACAACCATGCCCTGACCCTGCTGATCAAGGCCCGCAACGCCCACATGATCCAGGCCATCCACGGCCCGCCCATCGACTACGAGGCGCTGGAGTCAGCAACGTAATTTCGGTAATTTCGGGGACAGGATACTTAATTACGATGACGACCGTGGCAGACCGGCATTGATCATGGGCGTAATTAAGTTTCCTGTCCCCGAAATTACCTGCGCGGCCTAGAGAAAACTATACGGATCGACGTCGATCGCCACGCGGACCTGGTTCGGGCGGTCGACGGCGTCGACCCAGGCCCGGGCCAGCTCGGAGGTGTTGACGCCGCGGGTCGTTTTCAGCAGCAGGCGGTGGCGGAAGCGGCCGCGGAGCAGGCTCAGCGGCGCCGGTGCCGGGCCCAGCACCTCCAGCCGCTCGCCCCGCGGCGCGGCGCGGGCCAGATCGCGGGCCGTCTGCATCACCTGGTTTTCGTCCCGGCCGGAAACGATCAGCGCCACCAGCCTACCGAACGGCGGCAGGCCCTGCAGCCGTCGGGCCGCCTTCTCCTGTTCCAGGAAATCCTCGCGATCGCCCGAGACCAGGGCCTGCATCACCGGATGGCCCGGCATGTAGGTCTGCAACAGCGCCCGGCCCGGCCTTTCCTCCCGGCCCGAACGGCCGGCCACCTGGTTGAGCAGTTGATAGGTGCGTTCCGCCGCCCGCAGATCGCCACCCTGCAGGCCCAGATCGGCGTCGATCACCCCGACCAGGGTCAGCATCGGGAAATGGTGACCCTTGGCGACGATCTGGGTGCCGATGATCAGTTCGACCTCCCGATCGGCGATCTGCCGGATCGCCTCGGCCGCCGCTTCCGGCCCGCGCACGGTGTCCGAGGCGATGACCAGGCAGCGGGCCTCGGGGAACAGGGTGGCGACCTCCTCCCACAGCCGTTCGACGCCGGGGCCGCAGGCCACCAGGCTGCCCTCGGCACCGCAGTCCGGGCAGCTCTCCGGCTGCCGCTGGTTGAAGCCGCAATGATGGCATTGCAGCCGGCCGTGAAAGCGGTGTTCGACCAGCCAGGCGGTGCAGTTGGGGCATTGCAGGCGGTGGCCGCAGGCCCGGCATAGGGTGAGGGGCGCATAGCCCCGGCGGTTCAGGAACAACAGCGCCTGTTCGCCGGCGGTCAGGGTCGCCTTCATGGCCTCGGCCAGGATCGGCGAGATCCATTGGCCGCCCGGCGCCTCGCCGCCGCGCATGTCCACCGCCTCGATGCTGGGCAGTTCGGCGGCGCCGATGCGCGTGGGCAGGCGCACCTCGGCATAGCGCCCACCCTCGACGTTGACCAGGCTTTCCAGGCTGGGGGTGGCCGAGACCAGCACGATGGGGATCTCGCCCAGCGAGGCCCGCACCACCGCCATGTCGCGGGCGTGGTAGATCACCCCGTCCTCCTGCTTGAAGGCGGCGTCGTGTTCCTCGTCGACGACGATCAGGCCGAGGTCCTGATAGGGCAGGAACAGGGCCGAGCGGGCGCCGACCACCACCCGGGCCCGGCCCTGGGCGACCGCCCGCCAGGTGCGCCGGCGTCGGGCGCTGCCGAGATCGGAATGCCAGACCAGCGGCGGCGCGCCGAAGCGCCGCTCGAACCGCTGCAGCCATTGCGCGGTCAGGGCGATCTCCGGCACCAGCACCAGCACCTGGCGGTCCGCCTCCAGGGCGGCGGCGATGGCTTCCAGATAGACCTCGGTCTTGCCGGCGCCGGTGACCCCGTCCAACAGGGTGGCGTGGTAGCCATGGACTCGCACCTGGGCGCACAGGGTATCGGCCGCCGCCCGCTGCTCGGCCGACAGCTCGGCGCCCGTTTGCCGCCAATCGGGCTCCGGTACCGCCAGTTCGGCCGGCAGTTCGATCTCGGCCAGGGCGCCAGCCTTGACCAGGCCGCGCACCACGCCGCCGCTGACCGCCGCCAGTTCGGCGATGGTCGCGGCCGGCAGGGCCAGGCCGTCGGCCAGCACCTCCAGCACCCGGCTCCGGGCGGCGGTCATCCTGGCGGGAGGGGCCCCGGCCAGGCGGTAGCCCAGGCGCGGCTTCGGTGGTTCCAGGGCGGCCGGCACGCTGATCGCCATGCGCAGGACCGAGCCGGGATCGGCGCAGGTATAGGCCGCCAGCCAGTCGACGAAGCGGCGGGTGACCGCTGCCATCGGCGGCGTATCCAGGCGGGCGGTGATCGGGCGCAGGCGTTCGTCGGCCACCGCGCCCTCGGCATCGGCCGGCCCTTCACCCCAGACCACGCCGAGCACGGCGCGGCGGCCCAGGGGCACGGCGACGAAATCGCCGACCGCCACCGGCTCCTCCCCGGCCACGGCGTAGTCGTAGGCGCCGGTCAGGGGCAGCGGCAGCAGGACGTGCACGCGGCGCACCGGCGGCAACAGATCGCCGCCGTCATCGGCCGTGCTGGTACGGGCATCGGGCATCGGCTAGACTCTGCCAAGGCTTCCCGAAACCGGCAAGCGAATGGGAAAACCAAGGCTAACCCGTTGAATTGTTTGGACTGATCGTGGCATGAAATTCTTCGTCGACACCGCCGACATCGAACAGATTCGCGATCTGGCCGCCACCGGCCTGCTGGATGGGGTGACCACCAACCCATCCCTGGTGGCGAAGACGGGCGGCGATTTCTTCGAGGTCGTGCGCGAGATCTGCGCCCTGGTCGACGGCCCGGTCAGCGCCGAGGTGGCGGCCACCGACGTCGACGGCATGGTCGACGAAGGCCGCACCCTGGCCGAGCTGGCCGACAACGTGGCCATCAAGGTGCCGTTGACCTGGGACGGCCTGAAGGCCTGCCGCGCGCTGCGCCAGGACGGCACCATGGTCAACGTCACCCTGTGCTTCTCGGCCAACCAGGCTTTGCTGGCGGCCAAGGCCGGGGCCAGCTTCATCTCGCCCTTCGTCGGCCGGCTGGACGATATCGGCCAGGACGGCATGCAGTTGATCGCCGAGATCATCGAGATCTACGGCAACTACGACAGCATCGATACCGAGGTGCTGGTGGCCTCGGTGCGCAGCCCGATGCACGTGCTGCACGCCGCCCGCCTGGGCGCCGATGTCTGCACCATCCCACCGGACGTGATCCGGCAACTGACCAAGCATGCCCTGACCGACAAGGGCCTGGACGCCTTCCTGGCCGATTGGCGGCAAACCGGCCAGTCGATCCTCGACCGCGACGCCCCCTGATGGCCACCAAGCCGATGAACCCCGACCCGCGGCCCCGCCAAGAGGCGGCGCCGACCGAGGCCGATACGGTGCGTGACTTCCTGGCCGCCAATCCCGATTTCCTGGCCGCCAACCCGGATCTGTTGCAAATCCTGCGCCTGCCGGTGCGCCACGGCGGCGAGAACGTCCTGGACATGGGCCAGATCATGGTCCGCCGCCTGCAGGAGGAGGTCGGCGAGCTGGGCCGGCGCTACGACGATTTGCTGGCCGCCGGCCGCGCCAATCAGGCGGCGCAGGGCCGGATGCATGACGCCGCCCTGGCGATGCTGGAGGCCAAGGGCTTCGAACACCTGATCCACATCGTCACCCGCGATCTGCCGCAGGTGCTGGACGTTGACACGGTGACCCTGTGCGTCGAGGCGACGGCCGACGACGGCCCGCGAAAGGCGCCGATGGGCGGCGTCTACGTCCTCGAGGCCGGCGCGGTGGATGCCCTGATGGGCGAGGGCACGGCCGTGCACCTGGACGGCGATAGCGCCGGCGACCGCCGGGTGTTCGGCCCGGCCGCCGGCCTGGTGCGCAGCCAGGCCCTGGTCCGGCTGTCGGCCAGTCCGGGCGCGCCGCCCGGCCTGTTGGCCCTGGGCTCGCGCGACGGCGCCAGGTTCCAGCCCGGCCAGGGCACCGAACTGCTCGGCTTCCTGGCCCGCCTGCTGGAGCGGCTGTTGCAGGCATGGCTGGACCTGCCGGCGTAGGCCACCCCTTGCCGGGCGACGATTTGGCCACTGCCGTCGTCCGCTGGACCAGTTGGTTGAAGTCGGAGCGGCGGCTGTCCCCCCATACCCTGGCCGGCTATGGCCGCGATCTCGGCGGCTTTCTGGCCTTCCTGGCCGAGCATCTGGGGCAATCCCCGAACCTTGACGATCTGGCGGCGCTGGAGGCGCGGGACTTCCGGGCCTATCTGGCCCGGCGCCGGGGCGACGGCCTGGGGCCGGCCAGCCTGGCCCGGGCCCTGGCGGCGGTGCGCAGCTTCTTTCGCTTCTGCGATCGCGTCCAGCTTTGCGCCAACCCCGCCATCGGCACCCTGCGCACCCCGAAACTGCCCCACGGCGTGCCCAAGCCGCTGTCGGTGGTCGAGGCGGTCGAGGTGGTCGAGGACGTGGCCGGCCTGTCGGACGACGACTGGGTGCAGGCCCGGGACGTGGCGGTGCTGACCCTGCTTTACGGCTGCGGTTTGCGGATCTCCGAGGCCCTGAACCTGAACCGGGCCGAGGCGCCCCTGGGCGAGGGCTTGCGGGTGCTGGGCAAGGGCGGCAAGGAACGCCTGGTGCCGGTGCTGCCGGTGGTGCGCCGGGCGGTCGAACAATATCTGGCCCTGTGCCCCTACGATCTGCCCCCCGACGGGCCGCTGTTCTTGGGCGTCAAAGGCCGGCGCCTGGACCCGCGCATCGTCCGCGGCCGCATGCAGCAACTGCGCGGCGCCCTGGGCCTGCCGGCGACGGCGACGCCGCACTCGCTGCGCCATTCCTTCGCCACGCACCTGTTGGGCGCCGGCGGCGATCTGCGGGCGATCCAGGAACTGCTCGGCCACGCCAGCCTGTCGACCACCCAGCGCTACACCGAGGTCGACGCCGACCGCCTGATGGAGGTCTACCGCAAGGCGCATCCGAAGGCGCGGGGGTAGGGGAAACGCACCGCGACCGACCCTTGGCCAGCGCCGATTGAGGGCCTGTCAGGCCGCGATCGGTAGCTTCCCGAGCTTTTGCCCCAAGGCCCGCTTGATATTCACATCGATATGGTAGCGCGGCAGAATGGCAGCAGTTAGAGCGGCTTCGTCCCATAGGAGCTTGATTTCCTCCATGCTCCATTTTCCTCCTTGCTTCAGGGCCAGCGCGCTCATGACGGTTTCCATCAGCTGCTGTTGGAACCACTCGCGAACGACGTGCTTCACCGTTCCGCCGGCTCCTGGAACATGATCGTATCTTTTCGTCCATCGAACGATCATATCCGTGAACGCACGGAAATCCCCGTTGATCAGAAGCAAATTCTGTTCCGGAAGATATTTGGCTGCTCGATCCTCCAGATCACCAGCAATCCGGCTTCCATCTTCAAGCGTGATCCACTGAACACTCGGTTCATTTGGAATGTTGATGAGGTCTGCGGGTTCTCCCCCTTCTTCTGTGAATAGTGAGTAGATGTCACCTTGCTTGCCGCCACGGCCTCTGCCACCGGAGTTCCCAGTGCCTCCGGAACCGGTTTGAGCAGGGTCGCCACCGCTGTTGGCGCTCGGAGGAAGTACATTGTACTTCCCATCTTTGTTCGGCTTGTAGCGGCCAAACCGGAACAAGTCGCGCACAGCCTTTAGTCGCTCGCGGATAGCCTTGCGATGATCCGTGTGGTCAGAACGTTGACCAATCTGGTCCTGATAAGCGGCCAGTTCATCCGGCATATGGTCGCGAAACTCCATCGCATAAAGCGACCAGTCTACTGCTTCGCCTTCGATAAGAAGATGGGTGCGCGCGGTGTTGGCCGATACCAGCTGCCGATTACCATTGTCCGGCTCAACGTATATGACGACGCGGTCGCAACCGAAAACCACGCCAAAAGACTGCAGCCGCGCATAGCCGGCGTTGCTGTATACGAGTTCGTACAACTCGTCTTGAAATAGCATTGCCATGTGACCGCCTGGAGTGTAGTGGCCGCTATTGTTGTCGGCGGCTTCATCAATGATCCACCAGTGAGCATTGGCGCGAGCCGATTCAAGGCGGATGGTCCCGCTTTCGACGCTGTTTTCTTCAAGCCACGGACCCTGGCCTGTGACCGTCCGTAGAAAATTGTGCTTGTCACCCTGTGGCAATTCCCAGCCTTCCCTCGCCCGAACTTTGACATTGTCGGGAAACTGGAAGAACCGGGAGTTGAGGTATCGCAACACCCATTTCTTCGGCATTAGTGTCTTAGGCGGTGCTGCCATGGTGTTAGCGTCGGTTTTGTCGCCAAGTAGGATAACCATAGTTCCATGGTCTTCTATTGGTTCAGGTTTCAGGTCGTTGTCGATATGTGCCCAAAACTCTCCGTTGTCGAACCGACTGAGTCCGTATTGTCTTGCCTCCGGGTCACGGTACAGGTGGATCATGTAACCTTTCCCGTCTTTCCAACTGAGATAAACAAGCCCTTCTGGGTTTAGCGGCGCCGCAGAGATCTTGGCACCTACTCCAAAATTGCCCGTCGCGGACTGCTTGTGGATAGATGAGGAAAGCTGATTGATGTATTTGACCATCTCTGGGCCAGTCATGCCGACGCCAGTATCGACGACGCAAAGTTTGCACGAGGCGCCGTCCGTCAGAAGATGTCGGTTCCAATCCAAATCCCACCGTACTTCGCCGGTGGGTTCATTAAGGTTCTGGATCGCTTCGATCGCGTTTTTTGTCAGTTCGCGGAGGAACTGAAGCGGCGAGCAATCTTCGTTCAGCTTGTCTACGAGAAAGGCCATGTCACGAACGGTCATGGCCAACAGATCGTTGGTCATTTGCTTCTCCCGAAATCTGCCGAGGCGGGTTTGCGGCCTCGATCAAACCAAGGTTTCAACACTGAAGGGCGATAGGTCGCGCGACAGTGCATCTCGAATTCGGCCTGAGAACCGAATCCCATGATTCTGAACTAATCGGGTTCGAATGTCAAAATAATGTGCGTCTGGCGAACACGGGCACAAAATCTAGGTGGAGAAGATTGTCCGTATTCAATGTTGATCAACTAAATTTAGCACTGTCGGCGGCAGATTGCCGCACCCATACAGCTGGGGGATTGCCGTCGTCGGAGGCCAGGCCGCAGGCCCTGCGCCATTCCTTCGCCACGCACCTGTTGGGCGCCGGCGGCGATCTGCGGGCGATCCAAGAACTGCTCGGCCACGCCAGCCTGTCGACAACCCAGCGCTACACCGAGGTCGACGCCGACCGCCTGATGGAGGTCTACCGCAAGGCGCATCCGAAGGCGCGGGGGTAACGCCAAGGTGGATGCCCGGATCAAGTCCGGGCATGACGATAAGTATTTGAATTAAAATGATTATTCGTCATTGCCGGGCTCGACCCGGCAATCTCGATGACCCAAGGCGACGCCCTTCGGCTACATGTTCAGGGGCTTGCCGGTGACCGCCAGGGCGGCTTCCTTGACCGCTTCGTTGAGGGTCGGGTGGGCGTGGCAGGTCAGGGCCACATCCTCGGAGGAGGCGCACATCTCGATCGCCAGCACCAACTCGGCGATCAGGGTGCCGGCATCGGGGCCGATGATGTGGGCGCCGAGCAGGCGGTCGGTCTCGGCATCGGCCAAGAGCTTGACGAAGCCCTCGGCTTCGCCGCTGGCGCGGGCCCGGCTGTTGGCGGCGAAGCTGAAACGGCCCTTGTTGTAGGCGATGCCGGCTTCCTTCAACTGCTCCTCGCTCTGACCCACGGTGGCGACTTCCGGCCAGGTGTAGACCACCCCCGGAATGGCGTCGTAGTTCACCGCACCGACATGGCCGGCGATCTTCTCAGCCACCACCACGCCCTCTTCCTCGGCCTTGTGGGCCAGCATCGGGCGGTCGGGCAGCACGTCGCCGATGGCGAAGATGCCGGCGACGTTGGTCTGGTAGTCCTCGTCCACGGGCACGAAGCCGCGTTCGTCCACCGTCACCCCGGCCTCGGCCAGGCCCAGGCCGTCGGTGAAGGGGCGGCGGCCGATCGACAGCAGCACCACGTTGGCCTTCAAAGTCTCCGCCTCGCCGCCGGCCGCCGGCTCCAGGGTCAGCTCGACCCCGCCGCGCGCCTTCTTGGCGGCGGTGACCTTGGTGCTCAGGCGGAATTGCAGGCCCTGCTTGTCGAGCGCCCGTTGCAGGTGCCGGGCCAGTTCGGCGTCCATGCCGGGGGTGATGCGGTCGAGGAACTCGACCACCGTGACCTCGGCGCCCAGGCGGCGCCACACCGAGCCCATTTCCAGGCCGATGTAGCCGCCGCCGATCACCACCAGATGCTTCGGCACCTTGGCCAGCGACAGCGCTCCGGTGGAGGAGACGATGGTCTTCTCGTCGACCTCGACGCCCGGCAGCGGCATCACGTCGGAACCGGTGGCGATGACGATGTTCTCCGCCGCCAGGGTCCGGCTGCCGCCGTCGTTCAGCGTCACCTCGACGCTGCCGGCGCCGGTTATGCGGCCGCGGCCGGCCAGGTAGGTCACCTTGTTCTTCTTGAACAATCCCTCGATGCCCTTGGTCAGATCGCCGACCACCTGCTCCTTGCGGGCCATCATGCCGCCCAGGTCCAGCGCCACCTCGCCCATCTTGATGCCATGTCCGGCCATCTCGGTCCGGGCCTCGTGGTAGAGGTGCGAGGATTGCAGCAGCGCCTTCGATGGGATGCAGCCGACGTTCAGGCAGGTGCCGCCCAGACTGCCGCGCATTTCCACGCAGGCCGTGCGCAGGCCCAGTTGCGCCGCCTTGATGGCGCCGACATAGCCGCCCGGCCCGCCGCCGATGAAGACGACATCAAAATGCTCATCACTCATGACTTGACCTCTAAATCTCGAACAGCAGGCGGTCGGGTTCCTCGATGCATTCCTTCATCCGCACCAGGAAGGTCACCGCCTCGCGGCCGTCGATGATGCGGTGGTCGTAACTCAGGGCCAGATACATCATCGGCCGGGCCACCACCTCGCCCGCCACCACCATCGGCCGCTCCTGGATCTTGTGCATGCCCAAGATGCCGGACTGCGGCGGGTTGAGGATCGGCATCGACAGCAGCGAGCCGTAGACGCCGCCGTTGGAGATGGTGAAGGTGCCGCCCTGCATCTCGTCGATCGTCAGCTTGCCGTCGCGGGCGCGGCGGCCGAAGTCATTGATCTTTTCCTCGATGGTGGCGAAGGACATGGTATCGGCGTCGCGCAGCACCGGCACCACCAGGCCCTGCGGCGTGCCGACGGCGACGCCGACATTGTAGTAGTTCTTGTAGACCAGGTTGTCGCCGTCGATCTCGGCGTTCACGGCCGGCACGTCCTTCAGCGCCTGAATGGCGGCGCGGACGAAGAACGACATGAAGCCCAGGCGCGAGCCGTGGCGCTTCTCGAACTGGTCGCGATACTTGCTGCGCGCCGCCATCACCTCGCCCATGTCGACCTCGTTGAAGGTGGTGAGCATGGCGGCGGTGTTCTGGGCATCCTTCAGCCGTCTGGCGATGGTCTTGCGCAGGCGGGTCATGCGCACGACTTCTTCCAGGGCGGCGTTGGTTCGGGCGCCGGCGGGTACGTGTTCGGCGGT
Source organism: Alphaproteobacteria bacterium (assembly GCA_030746635.1). Lineage (GTDB taxonomy): Bacteria > Pseudomonadota > Alphaproteobacteria > JASLMH01. The sequence goes on from JASLMH010000010.1 coordinate 44,723, forward strand.
GACGGGGGCGATGCTGGCGGCCGGGACGATCTGGGCCGGCGGGGCCGCCGGTTCGGCCGCGGGCGCCGGCGTCGCGGCGGGCGCCGGCGCGGCGGGGCCGCCGCTCTTGATGTAGTTCAGCACGTCGTCCTTCAACAGCCGGCCGTCCTTGCCGCTGGCCGGAATGGCGGCCGGATCGAGGCCGTGCTCCTGGACCAGCCGGCGCACCGCCGGCGACAGCGGAGCCGCCGTGGCGGCGGGTGCCGTAGCCTGGACAGCGGCCGGCGCGGCTGCCGGTGCGGGTGCGGGCGTCGGCGCCGCCGCGGCGGCCGGGGCCGCCGTCGCCGCCGCCTGGTTTTCGTCGACCCGGCCCAGCAGGGCGCCGATCTCGACCGTGGCTTCCTCCGGCGCGGCGATCTCGGACAGCACGCCGGCCATCGGCGAGGGCACTTCCACCGCCACCTTGTCGGTCTCCAGCTCGACCAGCAGTTCGTCCTGGGCCACCGCCTCGCCGACCTGCTTGGCCCAGCGCGCCACGGTTGCCTCGGTCACGGATTCGCCCAAGGTCGGGACAACGATATCGATCATCTTCGGGGCCTCGTTCCGGTCTGGGCGCTCAAAGGCCGAGCGCGTCGGCCACCAGCTTGGCCTGTTCCTGTTGGTGCCGGGCCATGCTGCCGGTCGCCGTGGAGGCGCTCTCCGGCCGGCCGAAATAGCTCGGCCGCTGACATTTGTGATCCATCTTGCCCAGCAGTTGTTCCAGCCGCGGCTGGATGAACCACCAGGCGCCCATGTTCTGCGGCTCTTCCTGGCACCAGACGATGTCGGCGTTGGGGAAGCGGGCCAGTTCCTTACGCAACGGCGTCTTGGGGAACGGGTAGAGCTGTTCCAGGCGCATCAGGTAGATGTTCTTTTTCTTCGCTTCCTCGCGCTTCTCGAACAGGTCGAAATAGACCTTGCCGCTGCACAGCACGACCCGGCGGATCTTGCCGTCGGGGGCGAGGGCCTCGCGGTCGCCGTCGGCGCCGTCCCAGTACACCCGGTGGAAGGTCGAGCCGGGCCCCATATCCACCAGGCTGGAAGTGGCGCGCTTATGCCGCAGCAGCGACTTCGGCGTCATCAGGATCAGCGGCTTGCGGAATTTGCGGTGCACCTGCCGGCGCAGGATGTGGAAATAGTTGGCCGGGGTGGTGCAGTTGGCGACCTGGACGTTGTCCTCGGCGCAGATCTGCAGGTAGCGCTCCAGCCGGGCCGAGGAATGTTCCGGGCCCTGGCCCTCGAAACCGTGCGGCAGCAGCATCACCAGGCCGCTCATGCGCAGCCACTTGCTCTCGGCCGAGGAGATGAACTGGTCGACGATCATCTGGGCGCCGTTGGCGAAATCGCCGAACTGGGCCTCCCACATCACCAGACCGCGCGGTTCGGCCAGGCTGTAGCCGTATTCGAAGCCCAGCACCGCCGCCTCGGACAGCGGGCTGTTGATCACCTCGAACTTGGCCTGCTTGTTGTCCAGGCTGTTCAGCGGCGTGTGGGTCTGCTCGGTCTCCTGGTCGATGAACTGGGCGTGGCGCTGCGAGAAGGTGCCGCGGGCACAATCCTGCCCGGATAGGCGCACCGGGAAACCCTCCAGCGCCAGCGAGCCGAAGGCCAGCGCCTCGGCGGTGGCCCAATCGATGCCCTCGCCTGTCTCGAAAAGCATCCGCTTGGCCTCCAACTGTCGGCGGATGGTGCGGTGCAGGTTGAAACCCTCGGGCGCCTGGGTCAGCACCTTGCCGATGCGCAGCAGGGTATCGCGTTTGACCGAGGTGTCGCCGCGCCGGGCCTCGCCGCGGGCCCTCTCCAGGCCCTGCCAGCGGCCTTCCAGCCAGTCCGCCTTGTTCGGCTTGAAGCTCGAGGCGGCCTCGAAATCCTGTTCCATGCGGGCCTGGAAATCGGCCACCGCGTTGTCGGCTTCCTCCTGGTCGATCACCCCTTCGGCGACCAGCTTGTCGGAATAGATCCGCCGCGAGGTCGGATGCTGGGCGATCGCCTTGTACATCAATGGCTGGGTGAAGGCCGGCTCGTCACCTTCGTTGTGGCCGTGCCGGCGGTAGCAGAACATGTCGATAACCACGTCTTTCTTGAACTGTTGGCGGAACTCGGTGGCCACCTTGCCGATGTAGCAGACGGCCTCCGGATCATCGCCGTTGACGTGGAAAATCGGCGTCTGCACCATCTTGCCGACGTCCGAGGAATAGGGCGAGGAGCGGGAGAGGTTCGGGTTGGTGGTGAAGCCGATCTGGTTGTTGACGATGATATGGACGGTGCCGCCGGTGGTGTAGCCGTCCAGATCCGACAGGGCGAAGCATTCGCCGACCAGACCCTGGCCGGCGAAGGCGGCATCGCCGTGCATCAACAGGGTCATCACCTTGCTGCGGTCGACGTCGTTCTCCTGGTCCTGCTTGGCCCGGGCCTTGCCCAGCGCCACCGGGTTGACGGCCTCCAGGTGCGAGGGGTTGGCGGCCAGCGAGAGATGCACCATGTGGCCGCCCAACTCGCGGTCGGCCGAGGTGCCGAGATGGTATTTCACGTCGCCCGAGCCCTGGACGTCCTCCGGGTGGGCCGAATTGCCCTGGAACTCCGAGAAGATCGCCGTGAACGGTTTGCGCATCAGGTTCGATAGGATGTTCAGCCGGCCCCGGTGCGGCATGCCGAGCGAGATATCCCGCACGCCCAGTTGCGAGGCGCGGATCAGCACCGAATGCAACAGCGGCATCAGGGTTTCGCCGCCGTCCAGGCCGAACCGCTTGGTGCCGGTGTACTTCATCTGCAGGAAACGCTCGAAACCCTCGGACTCCACCAGTTCACGCAGGATCTGCCGCTTCTCGTGGTCGGTGATGCTGATTTCCTTGCCCCGGCCCTCGATCCGTTCCTGGATCCAGGCCTTCTCGCCGGGCCCCATGATGTGCATGAACTCGACGCCGATGCTGCCGCAATAGGTGCGGTTCAGGATGTCGAGGATTTCCCTGAGCGTGGCGTTCTCCAGGCCGAGCACGTAGTTGATGTAGATCGGCCGGTCGAGATCGGCGTCGCCGAAACCGAAGCTATGCGGGTCCAATTCGGAATGGGAGACCATCTGCTGCAGGCCCAAGGGATCCAGCTTGGCGTGCAGATGGCCGCGCACCCGGAAATTGCGGATCAGCATCAGCGCCCGCAGGCTGTCCAGGGTGGCCTGGCGGACCTGCGCCGCCGACACCGCGCCGACCGCCTGGGGGGCCCGTTGCAGGCCGGCCAGGAAATTATCGCCGTCGCCGTCGGAGGTGAAGGTGTCGACCGGCATCTCGGCCGCCGTCCTGGGCGCCCAGGAAGCGCCCCGGACCTCGGCGATCACCGTGTCCGCATCATCGCCCAGTTCGGCGAAGAACTGCTGCCAGCTCGCGTCGACCGAGCTGGGACTGGCCAGGTAGCGTTGATAAAGCTGTTCGATGAAGGCGCTGTTGGCGCCAAACAGGAATGACGAGCCCTCAAGTTCGGCCGTGGACATGGTCGCACCGGCGGCTTTCTGCCACCGCTCCCCTAACTCGATTGCATTTGCCCGCGCATACTGCGCGTCGCATGGTTAACCTTTCATTACCTGCAACATCGTGTTGCCCAGTTCCGCCGGCGAATCGGCGACGGTGATGCCGGCGCCGCGCATGGCTTCCATCTTGTCGCCGGCCGAGCCCTTGCCGCCTGAGATAATGGCGCCGGCGTGACCCATGCGGCGGCCGGGTGGCGCGGTGACGCCGGCGATGAAGCCGACCATCGGTTTCTTGACCTTCGATTGCTTGACGAAATCGGCCGCCTCTTCCTCGGCGGTGCCGCCGATCTCGCCGATCATCACGATGCCCTCGGTCTCATCGTCGCCCAGGAACATCTCCAGGCAGTCGATGAAGTTGGTGCCGTTGATGGGGTCGCCGCCGATGCCGATACAGGTGCTCTGGCCCAGGCCGACGGCGGTGGTCTGGCCGACCGCCTCGTAGGTCAGAGTGCCGGAGCGCGAGACCACGCCGATCTTGCCGCGGGTATGGATATGGCCGGGCATAATGCCGATCTTGCATTCGTCGGGCGTGATCACGCCGGGGCAGTTGGGGCCGACCAGCCGGGTCCGGCCGTTGGCCTGCAAGGCCCGTTTCACCGTCACCATGTCGAGCACCGGGATGCCCTCGGTGATGCAGACGGCCAATTCGATGCCGGCGTCGATCGCCTCCAGGATGGCGTCGGCCGCGAACGGGGGTGGGACGTAGATCACCGAGGCGTTGGCGCCGGTGGCGGCGACCGCCTGGTGCACGGTATCGAACACCGGCAGGCCGAGATGTTCGCTGCCGCCCTTGCCGGGGGAGACGCCGCCGACCATTTGGGTGCCGTAGGCGATCGCCTGTTCGGAATGGAAGGTACCCTGGTTGCCGGTGAAGCCCTGGCAGATCACCCGTGTGTCGTTGCCCACCAAAACGGCCATTACTGAGCCTCCTTCACGGCCTCGACCACCTTGGCGGCGGCATCCCCCAAATCGTCGGCCGAGATGATCCGCAGGCCGGATTCGGCCATGATCTTCTTGCCCAGTTCCACGTTGGTGCCTTCCAGGCGGACCACCAGCGGCTTGGTCAGGCTCAATTCCCGGGCCGCCGCGACGACCCCTTCGGCGATCACGTCGCAGCGCATGATGCCGCCGAAGATGTTGACCAGGATGCCTTCGACATGATCGTCGGAGAGGATGATCTTGAAGGCGGTGGTCACCCTCTCCTTGGTGGCGCCGCCGCCGACGTCCAGGAAGTTGGCCGGCTCGCCGCCGTGCAGCTTGATGATGTCCATGGTCGCCATGGCCAGGCCGGCGCCGTTGACCATGCAGCCGATGTTGCCGTCCAGCTTGATGTAGTTCAGGTCGGCCTCGGCCGCTTCCAGTTCGGCGGCGTCCTCCTCGTCGGGGTCGCGCATCCCGGATATGTCGTCGTGCCGGTAGAGCGCGTTGTCGTCGAAGTTCATCTTGGCGTCCAGGGCGATCACCTCGCCGCCGCCGGTGACCACCAGGGGGTTGATCTCGACCAGGCTGGCGTCGGTATCGATGAAGGCCTGGTAGAGGGCGCCGATCAGTTTCACCGCCGAGGGCACCTGCCCATCCCGCAGGCCCAGGGCAAACGCCAACCGCCGGGCGTGATGAGGCTGCAGGCCGGTGATCGGGTCGATCACCAGGGTATGGATCTTCTCGGGCGTCTCGGCCGCCACCTGCTCGATGTCCATGCCGCCCTCGGTCGAGGCCATGATGGCGATGCGCGAAGAGCCGCGGTCCATCACCGCGCTGAGGTAGAGCTCGCTGGCGATATCGCAGCCGTCCTCGATATAGAGCCGCTTGACCTCCTTGCCGGCCGGCCCCGTCTGATGGGTGACCAGCGTCATGCCCAGTATCCCGTCGGCCAGTGCGCGCACTTCGTTCAGGGACTTGGCGACCTTGACGCCGCCGCCCTTGCCGCGGCCGCCGGCGTGGATCTGCGCCTTCACCACCCAGACCGGCCCGGGCAGCGCCTCGGCTGCCTTGACCGCCTCGTCGACGCTGAAGGCGACGCCCCCCTTCGGTACCGCCACGCCGTAGCGGCCCAGGACTTCCTTCGCCTGATGCTCGTGAATATTCATGGCAGTCGCTTCGATCCCCCTTGTCGGTACCCGCGCCTGAGTTGCTTATTTAGTTCGCTTTTTCCGCCTGGCACGTTTGCCCAGGGACGGG
>JASLMH010000110.1 GCA_030746635.1 Alphaproteobacteria bacterium
GACCACCGCATCAACCTGACCCTCTACAAGCTCGACAAGATGATGAGCGGCGAGGCGGTGGACGAAGTGGTCGACGCCCTGATCGCCGACGACCAGGCGCGCAAGCTGGCGGCGTTGGACGGCGATGGCTAGGGCCGGGACGGAACAATCCCTCGGCGAGGCGGCGGCGGCGGCCCGGCGGCGGCTGCGCGGCGCCGGCGTCGGCGATGCCGGACTGGATGCCAGCGTGCTGCTGGCCCATGCCCTCGGCACCGACCGCCTGGCCCTGATCCGCGATCCCGATCGCCGCCTAAGCCCGGCCGAGACGGCGCGCTACGAGACCCTGATCGGTGGCCGCGCGGCGCGCCAACCGGTATCGCGCCTGCTGGGCCGGCGCGAATTCTGGGGCCTGGATTTCAACATCGGGCCGGCCGTGCTCGATCCCCGGCCGGACAGCGAGACCCTCGTCGAGGCCGCCTTGGCGTTGTCTCCGGCGAACGGGCGGCCCCGGCGGATCGCCGATCTGGGCACCGGTTCGGGCTGTCTGCTGTTGGCTTTGTTGTACGAATGGCCGGCCGCCTGGGGGCTGGGCCTGGATATCGATCCGGCGGCGATCGCCGTAGCGCGGCACAACGCGGCGCGGCTTGACCTCGCCGCGCGCAGCACCTTCCTGGTGACCGATTGGGCCGCCGCCGTCGACGCTGCCTTCGATCTGGTCGTCGCCAATCCGCCCTATATCGCCTCCGCGACGATCGGGGGATTGTCGCCCGAGGTCGGCCATCACGACCCGCGCCTGGCCCTCGATGGCGGCCCGGACGGCCTCGCCGCCTATCGCGCCATCGCCGGCGAGCTGGCGCGCCTGCTGGCGCCCGGCGGCCAGGCGTTGTTGGAATGCGGCGTTGGGCAGGCCGATGCGGTGGCGGACCTGCTCGCCGGCGAGCGCCTGGACGTAGCCGAACGCCGGTGCGACCTGGGCGGAGTAGAGCGTTGCCTGGTGGTTCGCCGGCGCCGGTAAAAAAAAGGTTTGGCAAGTGCGGCGACTGACGCTAGGTTCATGGCCGAACGTAATGGGACGACCGCCGGGATCAGAATGATCTGTCGGTGTTGTCTGACAGGCGGTTCCCGCTAGACACAACCACATTGCAACCAAGCACTTTGCAGATGGCGTGTCTTTGCACGGTTGATGACATCGGTTGGTGTCTCGGCTGCCGGGAACCGTGAAACGACGTTCGTAATTTGTGGACACAAGCAAGACGGTGCCATGAGACAAGGCGGGCCCCAAAGGCGGGGACGTGGCCGTCCCGGCGGTCGCAGGGGATATACCAACTCCCTAAATCGTTCGTACGACAGCAATGGACCTGACGTTAAGGTTCGCGGTACGGCAACCACGATCTATGACAAGTACCAAGCCCTGGCGCGCGATGCCACGGCGTCGGGCGATCGTATCGCGGCGGAAAACTACCTCCAGCATGCCGAGCACTATTTCCGCTTGCTGCAGGCCGCCAAGCAGACCATGCAGCAACAACAGCAGCAGCAGTCTGGCAACGGTCAGGAGCGCGAGCCGCAGCCGCGCGACGGACGTCGGCAGGGCCAGGGCGACCGCGCCCAGGCCGCCACCGACCCGGCCGAGGCGCCCGCCGATGACGGGCCGACCAAGGTAGCGGCCGAGACCGTCAAGGACGAACCGCCGGAAGCCGCCGAAGCGGCACCGCGCTCGACGCCGATGAACCCGGCCGCCCTGGCGGCCGAGGTGGCGGCGATGGAGGACGCGGATCGGGGCGGCAACGGCCGCAACGCCGAAGCTGCCGAACCGGCGGAGGCGGCGGAAGCGCCGGCCGAAACGCCTCGTCGGCAACCCCGGCGCCGGCGGCGTCCGGCGGCGGCTGCCGAGGCCGAGACGCCCGACGAACCCGACGAGATCGAACAAACCCAGGTCTGATTTGCGCCGCCGGCCGGCGGCCAAACCGTTCAGCTTACGACGATGTCGTCGCCGACGGCGATGCTGCCGCCCTTGGTCACTTCGGCGTAGATTCCCATGTCGCTATGCCCGAAGGCCCGTTGCAGCTGCAACGGGATGTTGACGTCGCGGCCGGCGGTTTCCAGGTTGACGTTGGTGGCGGCACAGCGCTCGATCCGGCTGAAGGGGACCAGGTTGACGCCGGCCTCGCCGCCGATCCTGATCTTCCTGTCCAGCCAGTCGAATTCCTCCCACGGGACGCCCGTGTCGAAATAGAGGTTGGCGCGGAAGCGCAGGGGGTCGAGCGGCATCTTCATCACCCGCTCCAGTTCACGCAGGCTGGAGATGTTGATCAAGGACAGGCAGTGCCGCGGCACGTCCGAAAAGGTGTGGTCCCGGGCCCGCAGCAGTTTCGGGCTGCCGCGGACCTCGTCGGCCAGGTAGGCGGCGAAGAATTGCTCCAGCATCTTGCGGCCGACCGGGTCGCCGATGCGGCCCCGGGCGACCTGTTTGCCGCCCCGCTCGATGACCAGTTCGCCGCCATCCTCGACGAACCGCGTCTTCAATGCCGCCAGCCGCTCGTTGCGCGCCAGCATCAGGAACTTGGTCTTGGCCAGGAACTGCGGCTTGGCGGGATCGAATTGCGTCGAGCCATGGGCCAGGGCGAAGGCGCGATCCAGCGGAATGGTCTTGCCGGGTGACAAGGCCGCCCGGTTCATCGGCTCCGGGCTCAGGCCCTTGACCGGGTAACGGAATATTTGCGCAATGCGGCTCATAGTCGGGTCCGTTGGACTGGCACAACGGCCGGGATATTGCCGATTGGCCGCTGGTTTGACAATGCGATAGAAGGTCTTGGTTGCCAATTTCGCCGCCTGGGATCGGCAAACCGCCGGCGTGCAAGCGCATCGCCCACCGCACCAATTCGCCGACCAAGCCTGGTCAGCCGTGCCTCGCTACGAACATCATTCGATCTCTCCTTGGTCGCCGAACTGAATTTCCTTTAGCCCGCATTACTCACCGTGGCCACGGCCTGCGTCGGGCGCAGGTGCGCGCCGACTGTGGGAATCCTCACATACGACGCCTTGGGAAAACGTTAGCTAGGGAACATCAGGTTCATCGCTCCAGACAGGTGCCGGCAACCTGATGCGAGATCACGGCGAGTGGGCCAAATCCATTGCGGCTTCACGAGCCTGACGATTTGGGAGAAAGACAATGAAGGATTCGGTCAAGAAACCTTGGGCGTTGCTGGTCTACATCGCCGGCGACAACAACCTCAGTGATGCGGGTCTCGAAGATATTCGAGAGATGTGCCAAGTGGGTGCCTCGGAAAACACCCACGTCGGCGTGGAAATCGACACGGAGGGTGAGCACACGGGCTCCATACGGTACGAGATCACCGAGCCGGACTGGATGGGTGAGGCACACCGCACGGTGATCCAACGCCTGCCGGAACGGGACAGCGGGGACCCGGTAACATTTCGCGACTTCCTGCAGTGGGGCGTTAAGCGGTACGACGCCGAAAAGCGAATGGTGGTGCTGTGGAACCATGGCGCGGGTTTTCGCGCGCCGCGGCGAGACATCGCTTACGACGACTACGGCGGCTCGCTCGACATGCCTGAGATTGTCGAGGCGTTCAATCAGGCGGACATCGGACCCGACCGGAAGATCTCGGTCCTGGGGTTTGACGCATGCCTGATGGCGATGCTCGAAATCGCCAATCACATGCGCGACCACGTGGAATTCATCGTCGGCTCGCAGGAAACCGAGCCGGGTGATGGCTGGCCCTATGACCGGGTCCTGGAGCAGGCCAACGTCGACCCCTCGGAAGTGGATTTCGCGCGGCAGATCGTCGATGTCTACATCGAAAGCTACGAGGAGATCGGTATGGGTTCCGTGACCCAGTCTGCCGTGGATGTTGCAAAGACGGACGCTGCGGTCGATGCGTTCAATGCTCTCGGGGCGGCACTCGTCGACAATATCGAAATTGTGTTGCCGGCGATGGGGCGGGTGCGTCTCGAAACGCAGTCCTACCACATGGCGGACTATGTAGATCTCGTTCACCTATGTGAACTGATCATTCGGATGAGCGATGTGGACGCAGTTGTTGCCGCGGCCCATACGACCATTGAAGCGGCTCGCGCCTGCGTGGTCCACAACGATCGGTTCGGTCCGACGGTGGCCGATTCGAACGGTCTGTCGATATGGTTCCCGCATGCGCAAGGGATCTATTTCGCAAACCGAACGAAATATCTGGCCCTGCGATGCAACGAAACTGACACCGGTTGGGTCAGGTTCCTCGATGCGTTTCATGCACTTTGACGGCCTCATCTCCCGATAGGTCTCAACTCGTTGCCCTTACAGAGGCCGATGGGTTCGTCCTGCGCGCTGGGATGTCGGATCGTCGATTCACTTAGCAGCCTTCGAACAGATCCGGGCGCCAGCACAAGGATACCCACTCGAGCCGACACGGAGGTACCAATGCACCCAATGAAATTTGTCGACGACCTCGTCATTGCCGACCAAACCCCAACCCGTAGGGAGGCAACCTTAACCAGGGAGCCTCCAGCGGCAACGCCGCCAGCGCCCGGCTCGGACCTTCAGGCCGCCGTCAATGTCGGCAGCATACTGTCCTTCGTCGACGGCCTTGATGGCCGGGAAAAGGATGATGTGCTGTTTTCGACCCAATTGGCCCAGCGGGGCGCGAGCGGCAGTTTCGATCGGTTCTCCGAAACGCGCCAATGGTATGGTCGGTACACGGAGATTCTGGAAAACGTGGGCTGGGTGCCCGAGCAGCTTGCCTTCTCGGAATACCGTGAAGATCAGGGCGAGCTGAAAATGGATGCGGCGGCCATCAAAATTATCGCGGCCATCGCCAGCGCCAACCAACTCGCCATATTGCAACAGACGCTGACGGCGTTGGAAGGGTTGGCGGACGAGAACAAGCAGATCGAATTGTTCGATTTCCACTCGGCGGCACAACTCAGCGGCAACTTCCAGATCGGCGCCGTGCAAAAGTCGCCCAACGGTGTTCTATCGGTGGCTCTTGGTGCGTTCTATTTCAAGTCGACCGACAACCAACGCAAATTCCTTTTCTTCTCCTGGGGCGACCAAAGCGTCAACTTCTGGACGGGTGCGCAAAAGATGTCGCTGAACCGCGGCTACTACGATCAAGTGCGCGACGCGGTGCAAGCAAAGCTCACCGGCAGCTTCTCCGATTTTGTTGCTGGGATCAGTCTCGGCTAGCGGTCGGTCAGGTCAGCCGACAGCAGATGTGCCAAGGGCGGATTTGCCGTCGAACCATCGGTATCGCCAGCCGGGCGCGGCGCCGGCCGCTCGTCGCGGGCCGGCATCGGGAACTCGGGCTTGTCGAGAAACCGTGGCTTGACCAGGTAACGGAAAATTTGCGCAATGCGACCTATTATCGCCCCGCTGGACTGGCAGAAAGGGGGCTATTGCTGATTAACCGATGATCTGGCAATGCGGCGGGGAAACACCATCGATTGGGCAAGAATGCCGGGCATCCGCCATCCCGGCGAGGTTTGACGGTCTTGTGTTGCACCAGGGCAACACTATATCGAGGAAGGACCGGGGTTGCTTGCGATCGAGGACCCTGGCCGGCATCGTCGGTTGCGGCGATGTATGCGCAAGGCGTTGACGGCAAGCCGGTTCCGGGTGTCGGCGGCGCGCTTGAAAGGGACCTGTGATGGACTTCGAAAAGTACACCGAGCGTAGCCGTGGCCTGGTTCAGGCGGCGCAGACCCTGGCGCTGCGCAGCGGCCACCAACAGTTCACGCCCCAACACCTGCTCAAGGTCCTGCTCGACGACGAGGAGGGCTTGGCGGCCGGTTTGATCCGCGCCTCGGGCGGCGATCCGAAGGCCGCCTTGACCGCCGTCGAGGCGGCTTTGGCGAAGATCCCCTCGGTTGAGGGCGGTGGCGCAGGGCAGTTGTACCTGGCGCCGGAAACCGCCCGGCTGTTCGAATCCGCCGAACAGTTGGCGGAGAAGTCCGGCGACAGTTTCGTTACCGCCGAGCGGCTGCTCTTGGCCCTGGCGCTGGCGGCCGGCACCCCGGCGGCGGACGTGCTGGAAAAGGCCGGTGCCACGCCCCAGGCCATCAACGCGGCGATCAACGACATGCGCAAGGGCCGCACGGCCGATTCCGCCACCGCCGAGAACGCCTACGAGGCGTTGAAGAAATACGCCCGCGACCTGACCCAGGCGGCCCGCGACGGCAAGCTCGACCCGGTGATCGGCCGCGATGAGGAAATCCGCCGCACCGTGCAGGTGCTGTCCCGGCGGACCAAGAACAATCCGGTGCTGATCGGCGAACCGGGCGTCGGCAAGACCGCCATCGTCGAGGGCCTGGCCAGCCGCATCGTCAACGGCGACGTGCCGGAAAGCCTGCAGAACAAGAAGCTCTTGGTGCTGGACCTCGGCGCCCTGGTGGCCGGGGCCAAGTTCCGCGGCGAATTCGAGGAACGCCTGAAGGCGGTGCTGGCCGAGATCGAGGCCGCCGCCGGCGAGATCGTTTTGTTCATCGACGAGTTGCACACCCTGGTCGGGGCCGGCGCCGCCGAAGGCTCGATGGATGCCTCCAACCTGTTCAAGCCGGCCCTGGCCCGGGGCGAGTTGCACTGCGTCGGCGCCACCACCCTGGACGAATACCGCAAGCGCATCGAAAAGGATGCCGCCCTGGCGCGACGTTTTCAGCCGGTGCTGATCACCGAGCCGACGGTCGAGGACACGGTGTCGATCCTGCGCGGCCTGAAGGAGAAGTACGAGTTGCACCACGGCGTGCGCATCGCCGATGCCGCCCTGGTCTCGGCCGCCACCCTGTCGCATCGCTACATCACCGACCGCTTCCTGCCCGACAAGGCGATCGACCTGGTCGACGAGGCGGCCAGTCGGATCCGCATGGAGGTGGATTCCAAGCCCGAGGAAGTCGACGAATTGGACCGGCGCATCATCCAGTTGAAGATCGAGCGCGAGGCCCTGAAGAAGGAAGCCGACGACGCCTCGCGCGAGCGCCTGGACCGGCTGGAGGAGGAATTGGCCGGCCTGGAGGCCAGGTCGGCCGAACTGACCGCCGCCTGGCAGGGCGAAAAGGATAAGCTGCACGCCGCCCAGGAATTCAAGGAACAGCTCGACCAGGCCCGCCTGGAGGCCGAGAACGCCCAGCGCCAGGGCGATCTGGCCCGGGCCAGCGAGCTGACCTACGGCGTGATCCCCGAGCTGATGAAGCAGATCGCGGACGCCGAGGGCGCCGAAGGCCTGTCGGCGGGTATGCTGCGCGAGGCCGTGGGCGAGGAGGATATCGCCGCCGTGGTCGCCCGCTGGACCGGCATTCCGGTCGAGAAGATGCTGGCCGGCGAGCGCGAGAAGCTGCTCGCCATGGAGGATCGCCTGGGCGAACGGGTGATCGGCCAGCACGAAGGCCTGTCCGCCGTCGCCAACGCGGTGCGCCGGGCCCGGGCCGGCCTGCAGGATCCCTCCCGGCCGATCGGCTCCTTCCTGTTCCTCGGCCCCACCGGCGTCGGCAAGACCGAACTGTGCAAGGCTTTGGCCGAATTCCTGTTCGACGACGAGAACGCCATGACCCGGATCGACATGTCCGAGTACATGGAGAAGCACGCGGTGGCCCGGCTGATCGGCGCCCCGCCGGGCTATGTCGGCTACGACGAGGGCGGCGCCTTGACCGAGGCGGTGCGCCGCCGGCCCTATCAGGTGGTGCTGTTCGACGAGGTCGAGAAGGCCCACCACGACGTCTTCAACGTGCTGCTGCAGGTGCTCGACGACGGCCGCATGACCGACGGCCACGGCCGCACGGTGGACTTCAAGAACACCATCATCGTGCTGACCTCGAACATGGGCTCGGAACACCTGGCGGCGCTGGCCGATGGGGAGGATTCCGATGCCGCGCGGGAGCCGGTGATGGCGGTGGTGCGGGCGCATTTCCGGCCGGAATTCCTCAACCGGCTGGACGAGACCATCCTGTTCCATCGTCTCGCCCGGGCGCACATGACCGGCATCGTCGAGATCCAGCTCCGCCACCTGCAGGCGCTGCTGGCCGACCGGCAGATCAGCCTCGAACTGGACGGCGCGGCCCGGGAATGGCTGGCCAATGCCGGCTACGACCCGGTCTACGGCGCCCGGCCCCTGAAGCGGGTGATCCAGCGCCAGGTGCAGAACCCGCTGGCCGGGATGATCCTGGAAGGCCAGGTCGGCGACGGCGAGACGGTGCATGTCTCCGCCGCCGACGGCGGCCTGACCATCAACGACCGCCTGATCGAAGCCGCCTAGGCGCCTTTCTCGCCGGCGGCGGCGAACCGGTCGACGCCGATGGCGGCCCGGAAGTCAGCCGTCGCCGTGGCCTTCGCGTCCTCCAGGGGGATGCCGGTGGAATCCGCCACCCGGTCGATGGCGTTGAACAATGCCGCCACGGCGGCCGTGTCGGTCAGCGCCGGCCCGCCCATGGCCTCGGCGATGGCTTCGCGGGCGGCCGCCAGTTCAACCCCGTCGTTGCCCAGGACCGCGTTGGCGAAGCGGATCAGCAGATCGCCATGGGCGATGCCGCCGTCATGGGCGCCGTCCGCCGTCACCACCGAAAGATCGTAATCGTCACCGTCATTCCGACCGCTCGCACGGAGCAGTTGCGCATGGCTGGTGGTTCAGTAGACGCACTGGTTGAGGGCCGAGATCCGGCCCGCCACCAGTTCGATCTGGGCATGATTGATGGCCCGGTACTCATTGTCGAAATCCGCCATCGCCTGGGGCGGCAGATACTGGTTGAGCACCAGATCGAAAAACCCTTTGACCTCTTCCGGCACCAGGCTCATCGCCTGATAGATGTGCGCCGCCGTCGGCCGCCCGGCGTACAGATCGGCATCGTCGGTGCCGACGGCGTCCTCGGGCGCCAGGGTCGGCACCCAGGCGAGACGGTGGCTGGCGGCCGCCGGCCGCCGCCGGCTCGGCTCGCCCGGCTCGGCCTCGGGCAGCGGCCAGGGCGGCAGGCCCAGGCCCTTGCAGAAGGTATCGATGGCCACCGTATTGGCGATCACGCCGACGGTTTCCACGTACCTCTCCTCGCCGATGCCGGCTTGCCGCAGACCCTCGTACCAATCCCGGGTCAGTCGGCCCGGATCGGTGCGGATGTGATGGATCTGCTCCACCTCGGCCGCCGACAGGGCGCCCAGGCTGTCATGCTCTCCCTCGACAATCCGCGGCGACAGGGCATCCTTGCGCCGTTGGCACAGCGGGCAATCGAGGGCATGACGGGCCTCCGCCGCGACGGCAAGGCGCTCCGCCCCGGTCAGCCAGCTGCCCGGCCGGGCCAGGCGGCGCCACGACCGTTGGTGCGCTTGGGTCACCTCGTCGCGGACCGGCCAGGCCAGTTGTTGATAGCTGATCTCGGTCATCGATCTCCCCGTTCCGAATGGTTTCGCCGACAGCATAATCGGCGCCGTCGGCGCTGACGAGCGGGAAGGACTTGCAATCTTTGCGGCCCGGGTGAAATCTAGGCGTCAATGACGGGTAGCCAGCTTTAGGGAGGACGCGAGATGACATTGACCCTGACCAGCCAAAGCTTCAACGACGGCGACTATCTGGGCAACGACCATATCCTGTCGGAGGCCTTCGGCTTCGGCTGCGCCGGCGGCAACCAATCGCCGCAACTGTCCTGGTCGGACGCGCCGGAGGGCACGAAAAGCTTCGCCCTGACCTGCTTCGACCCGGATGCCCCGACGGGCAGCGGCTTCTGGCACTGGGTGGTGGTCAACATTCCGCCGGACGTCACGGAACTGGCCCTCGGCGCCGGCACCGGCGAAATGCCGGCCGGCGCCCTGCAGACGCGCACGGATTTCGGCGCCCCCGGTTACGGCGGGCCCTGCCCGCCGGAGGGCGACCATCCGCACCGTTATCTGTTCACCCTGCATGCCGTCGGCTTGGACGCCCTGCCGGTGGAGGCCGATACCTCGGCCGCGGTGGTCGGCTTCATGCTGAACTTCAACACCATCGAGAAGGCGGCGCTGATGGGCCTCTACAAGCGGTAGCGGGCTGTCTGGGATCGAGCCTGAAAGGCTCGCGAATACAGTCGGGCCTTACCGGGTCACCATCTTCAAGGCGTCCTTGGCGAACTTCTCCGCCCCCTTGCCGTCGCCCTTGCGCAGCGCGGCCAGGTCATAGGGCACCTTGATGCCGCGGTCGCAGGCCGGCCGGGCGGCGACGCGCTCGATCCAGGCCTGCAGGCCTGGCAGGCCATCGGTGTCGACGCCGGACCAGCGGTGGGTGCGCACCCAGCACCAATTCGCGATGTCGGCGATCGAGAACTCGCCGGCCAGGTAGTCGCCCTTGGCCAATTGCCGCTCCAGCACCTCGAACAGACGTCGGACCTCGTTCTGATAGCGCTCGATCGCCGGTTCGATCTTCTCCGGCAGGTAGCGGTAGAACACGTTGGCCTGGCCCATCATCGGGCCGACGCCGCCCATCTGGAACATCAGCCATTGCATGACCAGCGACCGGCCCTTGGGATCGTCGGGCAGCAGCCGACCGGTCTTCTCGGCCAGGTAGACCAGAATGGCGCCGGATTCGAAGACCGTGAAGTCGTCGGCCTGGCGATCGACGATCACCGGGATGCGGCCGTTCGGGTTCAACTCCAGGAACCAATCCTGCTTCTGTTCGCCTTTCGACAGATCGATGGCGTGGGTTTGATAGGGCAGTTCCAGTTCTTCCAACACCACCGCGGCCTTCCAGCCGTTCGGCGTGGCCGAGGTATAAAGATCGATCATGACAATCCGTGCCGCTTGGTTTGCTGGCGGCATCCTACAGCAATTCCCGGGCGGTTTCCGGGTCAGCCCCGGACACGGCGAAATTGTCCAACACTTCACAAATATGTAAACTATTGACGGCGCGCCCGGCGCGCGAGCGGTTCAAGGCAGAGGCATGGACGAGTATCCAATCGGCGTGATCGTCGCCAGCATGGGCTTCGGCCTGGGCATCATCTTCGGCATCACCGCCCAGCGCAGCAATTTCTGCACCATGGGCGCGATCTCTGACGTCGTCCTGATGGGCGCCTGGAACCGCTTTAGGGCCTGGATGCTGGCCCTGGCCGTGGCCCTGGTGGCCAGCCAGGGCTTGCAGGCGGCTGGCGCCTTCGAGCTGTCGGCCTCGATCTATCTAAGCGCGAACCTGGGCTGGGCGGGCGCCCTGATCGGCGGTCTGCTGTTCGGCTTCGGCATGACCCTGGCCGGCGGCTGCGCCAACAAGACCCTGGTGCGGCTGGGCGCCGGCAACCTGAAATCCCTGGTGGTGGCGCTGGTCCTGGGCCTCTTCGCCTACATGACCCTGCGCGGCCTGATCGCCCTGGCCCGGGTCGAACTGGAAGACCTGACGATGATCGACCTGACGGCCGCCGGCCTGGAAACCCAGGGCATCCCGGACCTGCTCGCCGCCACCGGCCTGCCGATGGCGGTCGCCCGCTGGGCCGCGGTGGCGGTGATCGCCGGCGGCCTGCTGTTGTTCTGCTTCAAATGTTCCCGGTTCCGCGCCGCCAAGGCCGACCAGATCGCCGGCCTGGTGATCGGCCTGTTGGTGCCGGCCGGCTGGTGGATCACCGGCATCGCCGGTCGGGATGAATTCGATCCGGTACCGCTGGCCTCGTTGACCTTCGTGGCGCCGATCGGTGACGGCATCCAGTATCTGATGACCTTCACCGGCGCCTCCATCAACTTCGGCATCGCCGTGGTCGGCGGCATCATTGCCGGCGCCTTCGCGGCCGCCTGGGCGGCCGGCGATTTCCGCATCGAATCCTTCACCGACGCGGCCGACATGGGCCGGCATCTGATCGGCGGCGCCTTGATGGGCGTGGGCGGCGTGTTGGCCCTGGGCTGCACCATCGGTCAGGGCATCACCGGCATGTCGACCCTGGCCGTGGGCTCCGTCATCGCCCTGTTGGCGATCATCGCCGGCGGCGTCTTCGGCATGAAATATCAGGAGGAGGAGAGCCTGCGCGGCGCCCTGGCCGCCATCCTCGGCCGGTAAGGCGTCGACCGGGAAGTTCTTTTGCTGGTGGGTCCGGGTTGACCGTCCGGAAAGTCGAGCGCATACCCGTCCAAATGATGACCCTTAAGGGTTCAATAACAAGTTCAAATTGGAAACGTCAGGAAACATCGATGCGCACCAAGATCGATATGCTACCTGTCCGCCGGCGGCAACTGCTCAAGATCGGCGGCGCCTGCGGTGTCGCGGCCATCGCCGGCAACCTGCTTCCGGGTTTGGCGCGGGCCGATGCTAGGGCAGTGAACGCCGCGATCGAGAAACTGATCGGCGATCGAACGCCGGGCACCGGACGGATTGCCTTGGAAATGCCGCTGATCGCCGAAGACGGCAACATGGTGCCCATCGCCATCGAGGTGGAAAGCCCGATGACCGAGACCGACTACGTCAAGGCGGTGCACCTGTTCGCCGATAGGAACCCACGCCCCAAAGTGGCGACCCTCAGGTTCACGCCGGCCTCGGGCAGGGCCAAGGCGTCGACCCGGATGCGCCTGGCCGAGACCCAGAACATCATTGCCGTGGCGGAAATGAGCGACGGCTCGACCTTCATGGCGAAGGCCCGGATCAGGGTCACCATCGGCGGCTGCGGCAGCTGATCGGTGCGAGGGAGGAAGAGCGATGGCTAAGCCCAAGGCCAGGGTGAGGGTGCCCAAGAAGGTCAAGAAGGGCGAGGTTTTTCAGGTCAAGACCCTGATCTCGCACCGAATGGAATCCGGTCACCGCGTAAACCAGAAAACCGGCGCGAAGGTTCCGCGAATGATCATCTACAGTTTCGTCTGTACCTACAACGGCAAGGAGGTCTTCGCTTCCGATTGGGAGCCAGCGATTTCCGCCAATCCGTACATGGCGTTCTACGTTCGTGCCGAGGCGAGCGGTACCCTGGAATTCACCTGGAAGGACGATTCCGGCGCCGTGTTCACCAAGACCGCCGGCATCACCGTGGAATGACGGCGGAGTGACGCCGACGCAGCAAGCCGGCCAGCGCCATGGCCAGGAGGAAGCCGCTACCGGGCTCGGGAACGGCGCTGCCGGCCTGGGCCAGGGCGGCGATCTCCTCCGACGTCAGGGCGCGGTCAAAAATCGCCACCTCGTCGATCAGGCCATCGGTCTGGAAGCCCTCGGCATGGCCGATCAGCAGGGCCGCGGCGACGTTGGGGAAGTTCAGCCCGCTGGTTTGGCTGGCCGCCAACAGGCCGTCGATGAAGATGCCGTAGTCGTTGCCGACCCGCCGCACCGTCAGGTTATGCCATTCGCTGGCGCCCGGCGTGAAGTCGGCCAGGGCGAGGAACTCCGAGCCGCCGGCCTGGGGCCCGTTGATGTGGAAACTGAGCTTGCCGCCGCCGCGCACGAACACCCATTTGTCCTGATAACCGCTGCCGACGTCCTGGCCGATGAACACCGTATCGGGGCCGCCGACGGAACCGGAGGGGCCATCATGGATCTGCGCCCAAAGGTTGATGGTGAAGTTGCCGGCGAAGTGAAAATCGTTGCTGTCCGGGACCGTGACGCTTTGGCCGCCGCCGGTGAACTCGAAGGCCTGGCCGAACTGCCCGGCGCCGTAGCCAGCGCCGCCGACCAGGCTGCCGTGGTGGCCGTTGCCGGAACCATCATCGGCGTTGTCGTCGCCGGACCAATAGGCCACCAGGCCGCTGGTCACCGGCAGCGCCTGGGCCGTCTGCGCGGCCAGCAGCAGACTGCCGGCGGCCAGGCCCGCAATAACGCCGCGACCGATTAGGCGGCTTAGGCTCATGACGGCACCTCCTGCACGATCCGGCGGTGGCTTCTTGGGGCCGCCACGCCTTGGTCGGACGATGATCAATTGTACAGCAAGATACACGCAAGAATTGTGCCAATTTCGGAGAGAACCGCCGAATTGGCGGTTTACTGCCGGATCGGCGCTGGCATCATCGGCCGCCCTTGTTGAAGACAGCATCAAACTGTCGGCAAACTTGACACTTTCGCCCGGGTCGGCCCTGTCGCCGTGGGCGCTATATTCGGTAGACCCGGGCGGCGGTGTCATGGAACAGGGCGGCTTTTTCGTCGTCGCTGAAGCCGGCGGCCAGGCGCTTGAAGGCGTTCCACAACACGGTGTAGCCGCACGAGGATTTGTCGACCGGGAAGTTGCTTTCGAACATGCAGCGCTCCGGGCCGAACCGCTCGATACAGTGCTGCAGGTAGGGCTGCCAATCCTCCGCCAGGGCCTCGGACGACGGTGGTTGGTCCAGCTTGTGGTAGCCGAAGCCGCACATCTTCATGGCCAGGCCACCCAGCTTGACGTGGACGTTGGGGCATTGGGCCAGTTCGTCGATGTCGGGCCGCCAGGTTTGGTAGACCTCCTCCCGCCGGCCGGCGAAGGGGCCGATGCCCAGGGGGCCGCCGACGTGATCCAGGACGATGGTGGTGTCCGGGAAGGCCCGGGCCAGGTCGGTCAGTTCCGGGATCTGCGGGTGGTAGAACCAGGCATCGAAACTCAGCCCCCGGGGGGCCAGCCGGGCAAAGCCCTCGCGAAAGGTGGCGTCCAGGTACAGCCCGTCCTTGGGATCGGTCGCGGAATTGTTGATCTCCGGATGGTCGAGGAAAGCGGCGACGTTTCGAATGCCGCGGAAGCGGCCGCCGCTGGCCTGTTCGTGGGCCGTCAGCACCTCGTCAACAGCCGCGCCCAGACGCAGATCGGCGAAGCCGACGATGGCGGCGGCCACCCGGGCCGGGCCATAGCTGCCGGAGGCGCTCATGGTGGCGATGCCGTTGACGAACTCGGTCTCGCCGACCGGGCGCAGGGCCTCCGGCCCGTCCGGGCGGTAGAAGGCCATGCATTCCAGGAATACCGTTGAAACGACGTTATGGCCGCCGCCGATATCGGCCAAAAGTTCGTCCAGCAGATAGCGGCGGATGTCGCTGCCCTGATGGTCCCAGAGGTGATGATGCGGATCGCAGATCGGCAGTTCCGGCTCCAGCGCCTCCTCGGTTGTCTTGGCCAGCCAGCGTTCCTTGTCGTTCATTGCCCCACACCCTCGTACAAGTCGCGGCCGGCCACCAGGGCCCGGATCTTGCCGTCGGCGATGTTCCGCTTCAGCATCCAGAAGCCGCAGTCGGGGTGGATGTAGGTCACCCGGCCGGGGCCCAGCACCGCCTCGGCCCGTTCGATGGCGCGGGCGATGGTCTCGGCGCTTTCGATGTCGGTGCGCTTGATGTCGACGACGCCCAGGCCCATGCCGATTTCGGGCCGCAATTCCTTGAAGGCGGCCAGTTCCTCCACCGGCCGGTGGGCGTTCTCCATGACGATATGGTCGACATGCAGGGCGTTCAGGTAGTCCATCAGCTGGTTCCACGAGCCCTGCTGGATGCTCTGGCCGCCGTAGTTGCCGAAGCATAGATGCACCGCCGCCGTCCCCGGTACCGCGTCCAGCACTTTGTTGATGGTCCTGGCCGCCCAGGGCCATTCGTCGGGATGGCCGGGCAGGTTGGCCTCGTCCACCTGCACGATGTCGGCATGGCAGTGGCGCACCTGTTCGGCCAGGGCGTCGGCGAGCGCCGCGGCCCGGGCGGCGACGTCGCCGTAATGCTGGTCGACCAGGGTCTTGGCCAGCATGTGCGGCCCGGTCAGGGTGAACTTCAAGGGCCGGTCGGTCAGGCCCATGGCCCGCTGGCAGGCGCCCGGCAGGTCCAGGCTGCCGCCGTCGACCGGGCCGTCCACCACCGCCGGCGGCCGCAGCCGAAAGCCCATGCCGGCCTGCTGGCGAAAGGCCAGCAATTCCTCGAAGCGGATGTCGGTGCGCATGCCGCCCAAGGGCCGGACGAAATACTCGATCATGCCGTTGGTTTCGGGGTGGTTGACGTCGAAGCGGTACAATTCGCCGTCGCAGACCACGTCGATGCCGGCCCGTTCCTGGGTGTGCAGGACGACGCGGGTGGCATCGACCACCGCCTGTTCGGACGGCAGCGCGACCAGCCAATCCGGCAGCGGGTAGGAGCCGACCACCGTGGTCTTGATCCTGGATGTCATGACAATGCCTACGCTCTCTCGACCAGATAGGACCAAAGGGCATGTCCGCCGTGGGCGGCCAGGGAACGGCCCAGCTCCTCGGCCCAAAACGTCTCCGAACCGAATTCGGCCCGCCAGGACCAAAGCCGACGGGTGGTGAAATGCAGGGCATGTTCATAGGTGTGGCCCATGGCGCCGTGGGTCTGGTGGGCGATCCCGGCCACGATGGAGGCCGCCTCGGAAGCCCTGATCTTGGCCGTCGCCATTTCCAGGCCCGCCTTGCCGCCGATGCGGTCGGCGGCGCGGGAAGCCGCTTCCACGGCGGCGCCCGCCGCCGCCACTTCGCCCGCCATCCGGGCCAGTTCCTGCTGCACGGCCTGGAACTTGCCGATCGGCTGGCCGAACTGGCTGCGGTCGAGGGCGTACTGCACCGACAGCTCCAGGGCCATTTCCAGGGCACCGGTGATCTGGCTCGCCCGCGCCATGGCGGCGAAGGCGAACAGGCGGTCGGGATTGGTATTGGCCGGCAAGGGCGCGGCGGCGGCCACCTGGCCATCGAAATGCAGGCTGTCGCGGGGTTCGGCGGCGATGTTGCCGTCCTGCAAGGTTACCGACCAGGCGTCCGCCGGGACCAGGGCGATGTAGGTCTCGCCATCGCAGGCGGCCGCGACGGCGATATGGTCCACGCCGCGCCCCCACGGTATGCGCGTGACATCGCCGGCGATGCGGTATCCGCCGCCGTCCTTGCTCATGCTCAGGGTCTCGTCCGCGCGCACCGGCGCCACCGATAGGGGACCCATCGGCATCTCCAGCCCGGCGCTGGACAGCAACCAGCCCGCCAGGATGCTCTCGACCAAA
>JASLMH010000111.1 GCA_030746635.1 Alphaproteobacteria bacterium
GTCGACGGCGGCTGCCGGGACGTGGATTTTATCCGCAAGATCGATTTCCCGGTCTATTGCCGCTTCAACACGCCGAAGGACATCGTCTCGCGCTGGGTCGCCGAAAGCATGGGCGAGCCGATCGAGATCGGCGGCGTCACCATCAACAGCGGCGATTATGTGCTGGCCGATACCGACGGCGTGGTGATCATCCCCGAGGCCATGGCCGAACAGGCGGTGAACGAGACCGAGCAGGTCGCCAGCACCGAGACCCAGATGCGCGATGCCATCGTCGGCGGCATGGATCCGGTCGACGCCCTGAAGAAGTTCGGCACCTTTTGAGCCAGCCGCCGCCAACCGCCGGCGCGCCGGCGCCACGGCTGATCGGCAGGGTCAACTGGCTCGGCGTCTGGACCCTCTACGCCAAGGAAGTGCAGCGGTTCCTCAAGGTCGGGATGCAGTCGATCGTGGCGCCGGTGGTGACGACGTTGCTGTTCCTGGCGATTTTCACCCTGGCCTTCGGCGACCGCCCCGGCATGAGCGCCGGCGTGCCCTTCGCGAGGTTCCTGGCGCCGGGCCTGATCATGATGGCGATCATCCAGAACAGTTTCGCCAACAGCGCCAATTCCCTGCTGATCTCGAAGATCCAGGGCAACATCGTCGATCTGCTGATGCCGCCGCTGACGCCGGGCGAGTTGACCTTCTGCTTCGCCCTGGCCGGGGCCACCCGCGGCCTGGTCTGCGGTCTGGCCGTGGCCTTGGGAATGACGCTGTTCGTCGACCTGTCGGTGGCGCACCTGTGGCCGCTGGTGTTCTTCGCCTGCGCCTCCGGCCTGTTGCTGGCGCAGATCGGCATTCTGGCCGGTATCTGGGCCGACAAGTTCGACCACATGGCGGCGGTGACCAACTTCGTCATCACGCCGCTGGCTTTCCTCTCGGGCACCTTCTATTCGGTGGAGCGGCTGCCGGGGATCTGGCGGGCCCTCAGCCAGGCCAACCCCTTCTTCTACATGATCGACGGCTTTCGCTTCGCCTTCATCGACCGGGCCGACGGCTCGCTCGCGGCCGGCGTCGGCCTGCTGGTGGTCTTGAACGTGCTGCTCTGGCTGGCCAGCTACGGCGTGTTTCGCAGCGGCTGGCGGCTCAAGGACTAGCCTCGCTACTCCTTCAACAGCCGCCGGTACATCTTGCCGGTGGCGCTGAGCGGCAGCTCGTCGTGGAATTCGACCTGGCTCGGCACCTTGTAACTGATCAGGCGCTCATTGCAGAAGGCGACGATGTCGGTCTCCGCCACTCGGTCCCGATGGCTGTCCTTCAGAACGATGCAAGCCTTCACGATTTCGCCCCAGTAGTCGTCCGGCTGTCCGACCACTGCGACTAGCCGTACCGCCGGGTGATCGTAAATCACCTCTTCGACCTCGCGCGGCCAGACCTTGTAGCCGGCGCGGTTGATCAGGTCTTTTTTGCGATCGACGATGGTGAAATAACCATCGGCATCCATCTGGGCGATGTCGCCGGTGTGGAACCAGCCATTGACCATCGCCTCGGCGGTTTCGTCGGGCTGGTTCCAATAGGCCTTCATCACTTGCGGCCCGTGGATCACCAATTCGCCAACCTCGCCCGCCGCCAGATCATCGCCGGTGTCCGGATCAACCAATTTGGCGTCGGTGTCGGGCAGTGGTATGCCGATCGACCCGGGCTTCGCCCGATCGACCGGGTTGGCGATGGTCAACGGGCTGGTTTCGGTCAGGCCATAACCCTCAATCAACACCTCGTGGCCGACCAATTCGTCGAATGCCGCCTTGACGCTGGCTGGCAGTGGCGCGGCGCTGGTGCGACAGGCGCGCAACGAGGAATAGTCGGCCCGTCGGGCTGTTTCGTCGTTCAACAGGGCGATGTACATGGTCGGCACGCCGAACAGCCGGGTGGCACGGTAGTCTTCCACTGTACGGGCGACGGTGGCCGGCCGGAAACGTTGGAACAGCAGGATTGTCGCGCCCGCATACATCGGCGCGTTCAAGGCGCCGGCCATGCCGCCGCTGTGGAACATCGGCAGCACTCCGATGCAGGTCTCGGCGCCCGGCTCGAAGGCGTACCATTCGGCGATCTGCATGGTGTTGACGACGATGTTGCGGTGGGTCAGCATCGCTCCCTTGGGCGTGCCGGTGGTGCCGCCGGTATAAAGCAGCACCGCCACGTCGTCCGCCGGATCGATCGGGCAGGGCGGAATCCGTCGGGCCGGCGGTCGCAACAATTCGCTGAAGGCCAAGGCGCCGGGCGGTGGCGAGCCATCCATGTCCCCAACCAGCACCAGTTGGATGTTCAGGCCGGCCGCGATCTTCGTCGTGACCTTCGTCCGCCCTGCCGGCGCCAGCAGAACGTCGACCTCGGCGTCGGCCAACTGTCGTCTCGCCTCGGCTTCGGTGAAGGCGGGATTGATGGGCACCGCCGTCGCGCCCAACAGCCAAGCCGCGTGATAGCCCACCACCAATTCGACGCCATTGGTCAGGGCCAGGGCGACGCGGCCGCCCTGGCCGACGCCGAGATCGCCGAAGCCGGCGGCCAATGCTTGCACCGACCGCCAGAGCTGAAGGTAGGTAAGGCAGTCGCTCTCGCTGCCCGTGGCAGGGTCGATGATGCGCAGGGCGATACGGTCGGGAAAACGTTCCAGGTTCCGCTGCAACAGCCACCAGGCCGGCACCTCGGGATAGTCCAACGTAGTCGGAAGATGCGCCGGCCAGGCTTGGCGCCAAGGCGCTGAATCGACGGGTCTCAACGGACTAGGCACGCCTGGCGACCACCTCCAGGCCGTGGCCGAGATCCAATGCCCGCAGGTTCTGTTCGTGGGCCCGCGGGATGACATCCACCATGACGTCCTTCATCACCGCCAGATCCATCGCCGCCAGGCGGGTCAGGGCACCCAGCATCACCATGTTGGCGAACAGGGCATTGTCGAAATGGTCTCGTGCCAGGGCACGGGAGGGGATTTCCACGTGACGGTCGGCGGCATCGTCGTGGATGTCCTCGACCATTTCGGGGTCGTACAGCACCTTGCCGCTGCACAGATCGTAAAATTTCCGATAGGCCGGGGCCGAAAAGGCGACGAACAGATCGGCGTTCTCGACCACCGGGCTGTCGACATAGTCCGGCGAGATCACCAGTTGCGCCCGCACGTAGCCGCCACGGGTCTCCGTACCGTGGCTTTTCAGCATGGTCACTCGTTGCCCCTGATCGACCGCGCAACGGCCCAGGATCAGGGCCATGCGGATCACTCCTTGGCCACCGAAGCCGCTGATCAGGATTTCCGTGCGCGGCTTCATGATCCGGCGGCCATGTCGGCGCGGACCCGGGCGTTCAAATCGCGCAGCACCTTGGAGTATTCCGGCCGGCTGTTGGAGGCGTCGTGCTTGATGCCGGTCTCCCAGGCGAAATCGGTCTCCGCGCCGTCATCGGTCTTGCCCTTGGTGTGGTCGTAGATCCACTCCATGCTGACCAGAGGGTCGCGGCTGCCCAGGGCCGAGGCGCCGAAATTCTGCACGCAGGGGAAGCGGATGTGGACGAACGAGAAACCGTCGTTCTGCATCGCCAACTTGACCACCTTGACGGTCTGCCGCCATTGCACGGCGGTGGTCTCGGCGACGAAGGTGGCGCCGGCGGCGATCACCACATCGCACGGATCGAAGGATTGTTCGGCCATGCCGTATGGGCTGGAATTGGTGACGTAGCCGGCCGGCGTGGTCGGCGAGAACTGGCCGCCGGTGGATTCATAGCCCATGTTGTCCTCGCAGATCACCGTCACCCCGACGTTGCGCCGGGCGGCGTGGATCAGGTGCGAGGCGCCGATCGAGGCGGCATCGCCGTCGCCGACCACCAACAGGATCTTCTTGTCGGGGCGGGCCACCTTCAGGCCCGTGGCGACCGCCAGGGCGCGGCCGTGGGTGGCGCCGAAATTGTCGCCGCCCCAGGTCGCGAAGGTCTGCCGGCCGACACAGCCGATGCCGGCGCCGAAGATCACGTCCTCCTGCTTCAGCTCCATTTCGTCGATCGCCTGCAACAGCCAGTTCTCGATGGCGCCAATGGCGCAGCCCTGGCAGGCCTTGGTTGGCACCAGTTCGGGCCGCAGGTACTTCGCTGCCAGTTTGTTCATCACCGTACCTCCGTCCAGATGTAGGGTTGTTGGGGCATCTTCTGGTGTTTGGCGACGCCTTCCAACGCCTCGCAGACCTCGGCGACGGTATGCATCTCGCCGCTCTTGCCCATGAAATGCACCCGGTTCTTGTCCGGGGCGGCCCGCATCACTTCGCGGACCAGTTGGCCGTCATAGTTCAACTCGCAAACCAGATAGGGCTGATCCCGTTCGAACAGCTCGTCCGGGAACGGCCACAACGAGATCAGCCGCAGGAAGCCGGCCTTGACGCCCTGCCGGCGGGCCTCCAGCACGGCGGTCTTCACCGTCCGGGCGGTGGCGCCGTAGGCCACGGCGATGACCTCGGCATCGTCCAGCCCGACCGCCTCGTAGCGCAGGATCTCGTCCTTGTGGTGGCGGATCTTGTTGATCAGCCGGAAGGTCTGCGACCACTGCGCCTCCATCTCCTCGATGTCGTAGCCTTCCTCGGTATGCGTATAGGGGGAGACGCAGACCCCGGTGCCCTCGCCGATGACGTTCGGCGGCAGATCGATTTCCGAGGAATCGGCGGGAAAGAACGGCATCGTCAAATTGTGCCGCCTGGGCACCACGATGTCCGACAATGCGCCGTAGTCGCCGGGCAGGAACAGATCTTCGAACATGTCCGCGACCACCTGATCGGTCAGGATCGTCACCACCGTGCGGAACCTCTCCGCCAGGTTGAAGGCATCTATGGTCAGCCAGAAGGTTTCCTGCACGCTGTTCGGCGACAAAACGATGGTCTCGATATTGCCGCCATGGCTGCAATAGCGCGAGACGTAGAATTCGCCCTGGCCGGGCGCGCCGGTGATGCCGCTGACCGGGCCGACCCGCATGGCGTCCACCACCACCACCGGGATTTCGTTAACGATGGCCCAGCCGTAGGCGTCG
Organism: Alphaproteobacteria bacterium; assembly: GCA_030746635.1. GTDB lineage: Bacteria > Pseudomonadota > Alphaproteobacteria > JASLMH01. The sequence goes on from JASLMH010000111.1 coordinate 5,036, forward strand.
TGCATCAGGGTGTAGCCGGGCCCCGAGGTCGCCGTCATCGCCTTCTGGCCGCCCAGGCTGGCGCCGGCGCACATGTGCATGCCGGCCAGTTCGTCCTCGGCCTGCAGGTAGTAGCCGTCGATCTGCGGCAGGCGTTTCGACATGTATTCGGCGATGTCGGTGGCCGGCGTGATCGGGTAGCCGGCGAACACGCCCAGGCCGGCCGCGACGGCGCCCTCGGTCAGGGCGTAGGTGCCGGCCTCCAGCAACCGTTGGCCGTCCTGATAGGACTCCTGCCATTCGGCCCAGGGGGCCACCAGTTCCTCGGACAACGCCATGGCAATTTCCTCTAGTCGCCTTCGGCCGCCGCCGCCTCGGACTTGGCCGACACTTCAAGGCAGAAGTCCGGACAGATCTGATAGCACAGCTGGCAGCCAAAGCAGTTCTGTTCGTGTTTCACGTAGACCGGGAACCAGCCCAGCTTGTTGGGTACCTCGCGCCAGGCGAAGACGTCGGTCGGGCAGAGGTTTATGCAGAAGCCGCAAGCCTTGCAACTTTCTTCGTTGAGGTCGATGTCCCAAATGCCGGCGTTCTTGGTGACCTGGGTTTTCTCGGCTTTGAAGAAGGGCATTGGCGGCCGTCCCATCCACACAAGTTCGGCGTCGGCGGCGCCCGGTTTGCGCATCGCTCCCGATGCACGGCCTGTCGCGGTCAACATACCGACGATGCGGTTTCCCTGTCCAGCCGCGCGATGGCCGCCGTGGTTCAGGCGCGGTGGGCCTCCAGACCGGGCCAGTCGAAGGCAACGCCGTGGCCCGGCCGCTCCGGCGCGATGGCGTGGCCGGTGTCGTTCAGGGCCAGGGGATGCTCGATGAAACGCTCCAGGCCGAAGCCGTGGACCTCCAGGTAGGATTTGTTGGGCACGGCGGCCAGCAGATGCACATGCAGGTCGTGCACGCCATGCGAGGTCACCGGCAGGTTGTTGGCCTCTGCCAGGTGGGCGACCTTCAGCCAGACGGTGATGCCGCCGCAGTTGGAGACGTCGGGTTCGGCGAAATCGACGCCGCCGGCGGCGATCAGGTTGCGGAATTCGTACAGGCTGTGCAGGTTCTCGCCGGCGGCGATGGGCAGGCCGCCCTGCCGGGCGATCTTGCCATGGCCGGCCGGGTCGTCCGGGATGGTCGGCTCCTCCAGCCAGACCAGGCGATAGTCGGCCAGGGCGCGAGCCGCCCGCACCGCCTCGTCGACCCGCCAGCGCATGTTGGCGTCGACCATCAGCGGGAAGTCGTCGCCCAGGAATTCCCGCATGGCGGCGACTCGGGCCAGATCCTCGCTCAATTTTTCGCGCCCGACCTTCATCTTGATGGCCTGGAAGTTCCTGTCCAGGTTGGCCTGGGTCTGGGCCAGCAACCGCTCCAGCGGGAAGTACAGATCGATGCCGCCGGCATAGGCCATGACCGCCGGGTCGTGGCCGCCAAGCAGCCGCCACAGCGGCATCCCGGCCCGTTTCGCCTGCAGATCCCACAGGGCGATGTCGACGGCCGAGATGGCGAACGAGGCGCCGCCGCCGCGGCCGGAATAGTGCAGATGCCACCACATCCGCTGCCACAGGGCCTCGATCCGGTCGGCCGGCTGGCCGTGCAGCAGTGGTGCCAGGTCCTTTTCGACCAGCAGCCGGATGGCGGCGGCCGCGGCGCCGACGGTATAGGTGTAGCCCAGGCCCTCGACGCCGTCCCGGTCGGTGATCCGGACGGTCACCAGTTCGAACCGCGACATCTCTCCATGGGTGGAATCCGACAGGGTTTCCGGCAACGGGATGCTGAAATGATCGGCCTGCACCTTGGCGATGGTCATACGCTGTCCTTTCAGGGCGTTCGATCCGGCGCCACCAGGGCGATGGCCGAGATCTGCCGGCCGTAATCGTCCTCGCCCCGATGGGTGGCGCGGCGGTAACTGTACAGCTTGGCGGTCTCGTCGTAGGTGTCGCGGGCCAAGTCGACGACGGCGGCCAGGGAGAGGGCGGCCAGCCGATCGGCGACGAAGGCCGGCAGGTCGAACTGCCAGCGGCCGGCTTCGGACGACGGCGCGAAATAGCGGGCGTGGCGGGCGTCCGCCGCCACGAAGGCCTGGTGGAATTCCGCCCCCACCTGGTAGGAGCCCTGGGCGATGGTCGGGCCGATCGCCGCCGTGATGCGCGCGGGCGCCGCGCCCAACTCCGCCATGGTCCGAACCGTCGCCTCCAGGATGCCGGACAGGGCGCCGCGCCAGCCGGCATGGGCGGCCCCGACCACCCCGGCCGCGGCATCGGCGAACAGCACCGGGGCGCAATCGGCGGTCAGGATGCCCAGGGCGATGCCCGGTTGGCGGCTGACCATGCCGTCGGCGCGCGGCGCGGCACCGGGCGCCCACGCCTCGGAGACGATGATCACATCGGTGCCATGGGTCTGGTGGGTGGTCAGCAGATGGGCATCCGCCACCGCCAGGTTGGCCGCCACCATGGCCCGGTTCCGGGCCACCGCCGCCCGCTCGTCGGCCGAGCCGTAGCCGCAGTTGAGCCCGGCATGCAGGCCCCGCGACACCCCGCCCTCGCGGGTGAAGAAGCCGTGCGCCAGATTGTCGGCTTCCAGGGCGGGGGTGCGCAATGGTTGCGGGCTCATGCTGCATCCTCGAAACCGGCCGGCGGCCCGTCGCCGGGCACGGTCACCGCCATGACCTTGAACAGGCTGCCCATCTGATCGGCCGCCGTCAAACGATGCAAGGCCCGATCGATGTCGGCCGCCTGGGCGGCGTCGGCCCCGGCCTTCAGCATCCCCGCCCTGGCTTCGATGCCCAGGCGGCGCAGGAAAGCGCCCTGTTCGATAACCGGCCAGGCCTGCGCCCCGGCCTCGCGCGCCGCCGCGCCCAGGGCCTGGAAATCCACATGCGCGGTCAGGTCGGCCTCGCCCGGGTCGGCCAGGATCGGGGCGTAGCGGTGATCCTTGACCGCCTGCAGGGTATCGCCCGGGGCGCTTACGGCATGGCCGTAGTCGACGATCAGGCCGGCGCCACCGTGTTCGACGATGTGCCCGGCCAGCTCGGCCATCACCGCCTGGCGGGCCGGGGCGATCTCGACCACCCCGTCGATCGGCGCCGTAGCCAGCGCCGCCGGCATCTCGGGCGGCGGCGCCGGCGGCGCCAGCACCAGCCGCAGGCCGTCATCGCCCGGGCCGACCTGGCGTTCCCGCCAGCCCTCGGCCGTCCGCTGCCATTGCCGGACGGGTAGGGCGTCGAAGAATTCGTTGGCGATGAAGATGGCCGGTGCCGCCGGCAGCTCCGCCAGACGCTGATGCCAGATCGGCGCATGATCGGCCAGCGTGCGTTCCTGGATGGCCCGCAGGGTCGGGCTGGTTTCCACCAGATGCACCTCGATGGCCGCCCCGAAGGCGGCGACGGCGCCGGCCGCCCGCAAGGCATCGGCCGTCAAGCTGCCGCGGCCGGGGCCGAGCTCGACCCACAAAAGGCGATCCGGTGCCGCCATGGCCTGCCAGCGTTCGATGGACCACAGGCCGAGCAACTCGCCGAACATCTGGCTGACCTCCGGGGCGGTGATGAAATCGCCGGCCCGCCCCAGGGGGTCGCGGGTGGCGTAATAGCCCCAACGCGGATGGCCCAGGACCTCGGCCATGAAACGGCCGATTGTCAGCGGCCCTTCGACCGCGATCAACCGCCGCAGATGTTCCTCCAGGGGGGTCACGGCCCGGGATCGGCCGTCGCCCCGCGGGCCCGCCAGATCAGATACAGGCCGCCCAGCAGCATCGGCAGCGACAGCCATTGCCCCATGGTGCTGCCGCCGGCCAGGAAGCCGATCTGCAGATCCGGCTGGCGGGCCAGTTCCGCCAGCCCCCGGGCCAGGGCGTAGCCGCACAGATAGACCCCGGTCAGCAGGCCGGGCCGGGCGAAGGCGCCGCCGCGCCAGGCCAGCCAGGCCAGCACCGCGAACAGCAGCGCGCCCTCGAGCACGGCTTCATACAGCTGGCTGGGATGTCGGGGCAGGGGGCCGCCACCGGGAAACACCACGCCCCAGGGCAGATCGGTGACCCGGCCGTACAATTCGCCGTTGATGAAGTTGGCGATGCGGCCCAGCAACAGGCCGATCGGCACCGCGCAGGCGGTCAGGTCGGCCAGGCGCAACAGCCCGATCCGCCGCCGCCGGGCGAACCAGATCAGCGCCGCCATGACCCCCAGCAGGCCGCCGTGGAACGACATGCCGCCCTGCCAGACCGCCAGCGCCTGCAACGGATTGTCGCTGTAGTAGGGCAGATTGTAGAACAGCACGTAACCCAGCCGACCGCCCAGCACCACGCCGACGATGGCCCAGACCAGCAGATCGTCGATCACCGCCGCTTCCGTCAGTTTCGCCCGGGCTCGGTTCAGCTGCTGCATGTACTGCCAGCCCACCAACAGGCCGGCGATATAGGCCAGGGCATACCAGCGGATGGCGAACGGCCCCAGTTGCAGCAGCACCGGATCGATGTCCGGAAAGGCCATGAGGGCCGGCGCGATGGCGATCGACATGACCGCCGATATAGCGGCGCCGGCGGCGCCCCGCAAGGCGGCTTGCCTGCCGGCCAAGGCCCGGCCATAGTGCCGGCACCACCACGGAGCGGAAACCAATGCAACCGAACCGCCGTCTGCTGGACGATATCGCCCGCCTGGCCACCGGCACCGCCGGTCTGGTCCAGGGCGCCGGGCGCGAGGCCGAAACCCTGCTGCGGCACCGCCTGGAAAGGCTGTTGGACCGCATGGATCTGGTGCCGCGCGAGGAATTCGACGCGGTGAAGGCCATGGCCGCCCAGGCGCGCCTGGAGAACGAGGCGCTGGCGGAGCGTCTGGCGGCCCTGGAAGCGGCGATTCAGTCGGGCGATGCAAAGGCCGGGCCCAAAAGCCGCGCCGCCGACGCCGGCAAGACGGCCAAGAAGCCGCGCCGCGCGAGCACCGGCAAGGCCGCCAAGCCGGCGAAAAAACCGCGCAAAACCGCTAAATAACCGCCCCCGGCCGCTGTTCCCGAAAGGTTCATTCGCCGCCGGCCGCTTCCCGCCGGTAAGGGGCTGAAAGGTCTGCTTGCACGGGACTCCGCCATCTGGCAGGGTACCGCACATGGTGTTTGGGGCGGCCAATTACCACAATATGTGGGGTCACATTCGGTGTCTTCTGGACCCGGCCGGACCGCCCGGCGGCAACGCGGCGCCCGTGTTCAGGTAGGGATGGCTGTCATGACCATGGTGATGAGCGACCAGGCGGCGGACGGGGCCAACCCGCTCGACGTGGTCGAGGAGATTGTCAGCGCGCATCAATGGCCGTTCGAGCGCAACTGCGACGAGGAATTATCGGTTTCCGTCGCCGGCAGTTGGTGCGACTACCACCTGGGTTTTTCCTTCAGTCCCGGCCAAGGCGGCCTGCAACTGGCCTGCGCCTATGACATGCGGGTGCCGGAGAAACGTCTGCCGGACGTGCATGCCCTGCTGGCCATGGTCAACGAGCGGATGTGGCTGGGTCATTTCGATCTGTGGTCCGAGGATGGCGTGCCGATGTACCGCCACGCGGTGCTGACCCGGGGTGGCGACGGTCCCAGCGTGATCCAGATGGAGCACCTGATCGAGGTGGCGATCACCGAATGCGAACGCTTCTACCCGGCCTTCCAGTTCCTGATCTGGGGCGGCAAGTCGCCGGGCGAGGCCATCGCCGCCGCCATGCTGGAAACCGTCGGCGAAGCTTAGCGACTCTTGCATCATCTTTTGACGCGTGTGACGGTGCGCCGTGGTTACCACGGCATCGGAGCACCGGGACAATGAGCGACGATAGGCGTAGTTCGGCCGGGCCGCTGTTGCTGGTCGGCTGCGGCAAGATGGGCGGCGCGCTGTTGGGCGGCTGGCTGGCCCGCGGCGTTTCCGCCGCCGACGTGGTGGTGGTCGAACCGGCCCTGGACCCCAGCCGCACCGAAATCCCCGACGGCGTCAGCGTCAGCGCCGACGTCGCCCAGGTGCCGGCCGACTTCGCGCCGCGGGTGGTGATCTTCGCGGTCAAGCCCCAGGTCATGGCCGAGGTGGTGCCGGCCTACGCCCGCTACGCCGGCCCCGACACGGTGTTCCTCTCGATCGCCGCCGGCACGCCGATCCGCTATTTCGAGGGCGAATTGGGCGCCGATGCGGCGGTGGTGCGGGTGATGCCCAACACCCCGGCCGCCGTGCGCCGGGGCATGAGCGTGTTGTGCGCCAACCCCAACGTCAATCCGGACCAGCGGGCCGCCTGCGCCGATTTGCTGGCCGCCGTGGGCGAGATCGCCTGGCTGGAGGACGAGGACCTGATGGACGCGGTCACCGCCGTCAGCGGCAGCGGCCCGGCCTATGTCTTCCTGCTGATCGAATGCCTGGCCCGGGCCGGCGAGGAGGTCGGGTTGAGTGCGGATCTGGCGGCGCAACTGGCCCTGCAGACCGTCGCCGGGGCCGGCGAACTGGCCCGCCTGGCCGACGAGGACCCGGCGCAACTGCGGATCAACGTCAGCAGCCCCGGCGGCACCACCTTGGCGGCCCTGGAGGTGCTGATGGCGGAGGCCGGCCTGCAGCCGCTGATGACGGCGGCGGTGCGGGCGGCCGAACGGCGGGGTCGGGAACTGGGCGCTTAGCGGCGGCGCGGAGACCAGTTGATGGCCGAGGATTTCGAACACCACCATGCGGATCTGAGCCAGGTGCGGCTGCACTATGTCGGCCTGGGCGCCGGCGAGCCGGTGATCCTGCTGCACGGCTGGCCGCAGACCTGGTTCGAATGGCGGGGGGGTGATGCCGCTGTTGGCCGATGCCTACCGGGTGATCGCGCCGGATATGCGGGGTCTGGGCGATTCCTCCGGGCCGACCGGCGGCTACGACAAGAAAACGGTGGCCGCCGACATCGGCGAACTGATCGGGCAATTGGAATTGGGGCCCTGCCACGTTGTCGGCCACGACTGGGGCGGCCCGGTGGCCTTCGCCCTCGCCGCCTGGTCGCCCGAGCGGGTGCGCACCTTGAGCATGCTGGATGTGACCGCCCCCGGTATCGGACCCGATCTTAGCCAGGGCGGCCGGCGCTGGCACCATCAGTTCCACATGACGCCGGAGTTGCCGGAAACCCTGATGACCGGGCGCGAGCGGGAGTATTACGGCTGGTTCTACCGCACCTTCGCGGCTCGTCCGGACGCCATCGACGAAGCGGCGATCGACGAATACCTACGCAGCTACGCCACGCCGGAGGGCATCCGCCGCGGCCTGGCCTACTACCGCGCCATCCCCGACGACATCGCCGACAACCGCGCCTTCGCCGAGACCGGCCGGCTGAGCATGCCGGTGCTGGCCCTGGGTGGTGCCAGCTCGCGCGGCCGGGGCCGGGAGCCGCTGGATAGTCTGGCCGCCATCGCCGATCTGGTCGAAGGCGGCGCGATCGAGGATTGCGGCCATTTCCTGCCCGAGGAACAGCCAGAGGTGCTGGCACGGCGGCTATTGGCGTTCTTCGCCAAGCACGGTTGAGCCGGCGACCGGCTGAAACCGGCTTGGGCGCGAAACCCGGCCGACAGGCTAGATCTTTTCCCCTGAAGGCGCCGGCGGCGTACAATCACCTCCGTCGGGGCGGCCCGGTCGAGCGCGGCGCGGCCCCGGCGTTGATGCGTGATGGTATGGCGATAGCGGAGCAGTCGGGGGTTGGGGGCGGCAGCCGGGCGGTTCTGCTGCTGACCTGCGTGCTGGTGGTCTTCCTGCTGGCGATGACCATCACCATCGCCAACGTCAGCCTGCCGCAGATCCAGGGTTCGCTGTCGGCGACCCGGGATCAGGTCGCCTGGGTGGTGACCAGTTACCTGGTGGCCAACGCGGTCGGCCTGCCGGCCACCGGCTGGCTGACCGACCGGTTCGGCTCGCGGGCGCTGCTGGTCTGGGGCACCATCGGCTTTTCCGTCACCACCCTTTTGTGCGCGGTGGCACCGAACCTGGGCTTGTTGGTGTTCTGGCGAGCGGTGCAGGGCCTGTTTGGGGCGCCGTTGACGCCGCTATGCATGGCCCTGGTGCTTTCGGCCTTTCCGCGCCACCGGCACGGCATCGTCACGGCGCTGTTCGGCATCGGCGTGACCATCGGGCCGATCATCGCGCCCTGGCTCGGCGGTATCCTGACCGAGGACTACGGCTGGCGCTCGGTGTTCTATTTCTGTCTGCCGTTCGCGGTGATGGCCTGCCTGGCGGTGCTGGCGGTGATCCCGCACGACCGGCCCCAGGGCCAGCGTCGGCTCGACGTGCGCGGCCTGGTCTTCCTGTCGATCGCCATCGCCTGCTTCCAATTGATGGTCGACCGGGGCGAGCGCAACGACTGGTTCGAATCCGCCGAAACCTATCTCGAATGCCTGGCCGGCCTCGCCTGCTTGTATCTGTTCGTGGTGCACAGCCTGACCTGGCGCCAGCCCTACATCGACCTGCGGATCCTGGTCAACCGCGACCTCGCCGTCGGCCTGGTGCTGGTCGCCGTGTTCGGCATGTTGAGCTATACGCCGACGGTCCTGCTGCCCAACATGCTGCAGGATCTGCGCGGCTATCCGGTGGAACTGATCGGCGTGCTGCTGGCGATCCGCGGCTCGGGCATGCTGCTGGGTTTCATCATCCTGATCTGGGGCTCGCGGCTCGACCCGCGGCTCTGGCTGTTCCTCGGCTTCGGCCTGCAGGTGATTTCCGGCTGGGCGATGGCGGAATTCGACATCAACGTGACCAATTTCCAGCTCGCCTGGACCGGTTTCATTTCCGGCCTCGGCATCGGCTTCCTGTGGGTGCCATTGACCGTCATTACCCTGGGCCGGCTGCCGCCGGCACAGTTGCCGGTGGCCTCGTCGATCTTCCATCTGTTGCGGCTGTTCGGCAGCTCGACCCATATCTCGCTGTCGGTCGCCCTGGCCCTGCGCACCGCCAAGATGTCGTTCGCCGAGATCGTCGAGCGGCTGCAACCGGGCCGGCCGGCGCTGCCCGGCTTCGACACGGCGGTGCCCAGCGTGCACGAGGCCCTGCCGATGGTGCGCGAGATCGGTCGCCAGGCGGAGATGATCGGCTACCTCAACGCCTATCTGTTTTTCGGTCTGACCGCGCTGGCGGCGATGCCGTTGATCCTGGCGGTGCGTTCGGCGAAGCCGTAGGGTCTTGCCGTTTGCGCGGCGGTTCCGATCGGACCCGAAAGATTCTAACCTGCGCTGCCGGGGTGTCGGCCGGAGGATTGTGACGAGATGGATTGGTACGAAAAAAGGCGGTTCGGCGATCTGGCGGACGACATGGCGGCGCGCTATCCGGACCGCGAGGCCCTGGTCTTTCAGGCTGAACGGTACACCTTCGCCGAGGTCGCGGCGGAGATCGACCGGGCCGCCAAGGGCCTGATGGCCCAGGGGGTGGAAAAGGGCGACCACGTGGCGCTGTGGCTGAACAATTGCGCGGACTGGATCTTCATTGCCTTCGCCCTGGCCAAGGTCGGCGCCGTGCAGGTGCCCATCAACACCCGGTTTCGCACCCACGATCTCGCCTATGTGGTGCGCCAGTCGGACAGTTCGATGCTGATCACCCACGACCGTTCCGGCCCGATCGACTATCTGGAGATGGCGCGCGAGGTGATCGCCCTGCCGGCCTCGGGAGATGGGATCGAGGACCCCGAATTCCCGGAGTTGCGGCGGGTGGTGATCCTGGACCAGGACGAGCACGACGGCACGCTGTCCTGGACCGCCCTGATGCGCGCCGGCGAGGCGGTCGGCGACGCCGAGCTGGCGGCCCGGGCGGCGTCGGTCGATCCCGACGACCCGGTGCTGATCATGTACACCTCCGGCACCACTGGCTTTCCCAAGGGCGCCGTGCACAGCCACAAGCTGATCCGCAACGTCGAGGAACGCGGCTATCAGATGGGCATCACGGTCAACGACACCATCCTCAACTACCTGCCCCTGTTTCATGCCTTCGGCTATTCCGAGGCGGCGCTGATGTCGCTGATCAGGGGTGCGAGGCAGGTGATCACCGAGAACTTCGAACCCGAGGAATGCCTGGACCTGATCGAACGCGAACGGATCAGCGTGATGCACGGCTTCGAAGCCCACATGAAGGGCCTGACCGAGGCGCAGGAGGCCCGCCCGAGGGACCTCGGCAGCCTGCGCACGGGACTGTTCGCCGCCGGCATGCACAGCGCCACCCCGGTCTGCCGCCGGGGCGCCAAGGTGCTGGCGCCGCTGCGGGCGGTCTCCGGCTTCGGCATGACGGAGCTCTGGCTGGGGGTGGCACTGTGCGCCCAGGACGGTGACGAGACCCATCGCTGTGAAACCTCCGGCTATCCCGGCCTGGGCTACGAGTTGCGCATAGTCGACCCAGAGACCGGGGCCGACCAGCCCCCCGGGGTGCCCGGCGAACTGATCGTCCGGGGCTACAGCCTGATGCTGGGCTACTACAACAAGCCGGAGGAGACGGCCGCCTGCTACGACGCCGATGGCTGGTTCCACACCGGCGACACGGCGGAATGGCTCGACGACGGCTACATGCGGTTCCTCGGCCGCTACAAGGACATGCTGAAGGTCGGCGGCGAAAACGTCGATCCGATGGAGACCGAGGGGCTGTTGCTGGAACATCCCGACGTGCATCAGGTCGCCATCGTCGGCCTGCCCGATACGCGGCTGTCGGAGGTGCCGGTGGCGTTCGTCCAGCGCGCGCCGGGGGCCCGCCTCGAGGATGGCGAAGTGGTCGACTATTGCCGGGGCAAGGTGGCCAGCTTCAAGATCCCGCGGCACGTGGTCTTCGTGGATGATTTCCCGATGACCGCGTCGGGCAAGATTCGCAAGGTCGACCTGCGCGAGGACGCCAGGCGGTTGCTGGCGCAGGATTGACGGGTTTTGAACGGGAGTAAAACGGCATGACCGAGACGGCATTGTTCGCGGCGGGCGGCTATCGCTACGTACGCGGTCCATTTCAGTATTCGGGCGGCGTCGCGGCCGAGCCGGGCTTCGGCATCGAACGGGTACGGTTTTCCCGGCCGCTGCCGATGGTCGAGGGCTTTCGCGCCATCGAGGCACACCTGACGGCGCTGGACCGGCCGTTCACCGCCTTCTGCGCCTGCGAGTTGCGCTCACCGGCGCCCTTCACCGATGAGGGGTTCATCGCCTTCAACCGGGTCTATGTCGGCACCCTGGAACGCTGGGGCATTTTCCAGGACGAGGAGAACCCGGTGGCGCGCTCGAACGTCTGCCCCGAAATCGACCCACCGCCGGAGCCGAGTTTCCACGCCTTCTGCTACACCGTCCCGGCAGAGCCGACCGGTCCGAATTTCGTCATCGCCGGCTCCGGCGAAGCGACCGAGGCGCCCGGCAGCTACGCCGAGCGCATCGTCCGCCTGGGCGATACCTCGCCCGAGGGGATGCGCGAAAAGGCCCGTTTCGTCCACGGTGCCATGGAACGCCGCATGGCCGCCCTGGGCGTCGGCTGGGCCGATGCCAGCGTTACCCAGGTCTATACGGTGCACGATGTGCACCCCTTCCTGGCCGACGAGATCGTCGGGCGCGGCGCCGCCGCCGGCGGCCTGACCTGGTACTACGCCCGCCCGCCGGTCGAGGGGTTGGACTATGAAATGGACGTGCGCGGCGTGCCGGTGGAGCGGGTGATTCATACCAAGCTGCGCCGATAGAGACCCATTGAGACGCCTTGCGGACGTTTTCGGGTAGGAGCGTGCGGCGCAGCGATGCGGGACATCGTCAGGCGCGCG
>JASLMH010000112.1 GCA_030746635.1 Alphaproteobacteria bacterium
GAGGTCACCAGGGCCACCGCGGACCGGTCCAGGCCGGCGTCATCCAGGCAGCTCCCCACCAGATCCAACACCTCGCTGGGCTCGGCACCCCGCTCGCAGCCGACGCCAACGGCCAGGGTGCGCGGATGATAGTGCAGGGTATCCGGGCCTGCCGCCGCCACCTGCTCGTCGACGCCGATGGTCAGGGTGCCCTCGTCGTCCAGCGGCAGGCCGCCGTCGTACAGCCACGGCGCCCTGCCCACCAGCCGCACTCTGCCCCCGGCCAGCAGTTTGGCGGTGAAGTCCTTCAAATCCTCGGGATTGACCAGGGTGTAGCCGTCCGGCGGCTCGTCCAGGGCGATGTCGAACCGTAGATCCGAGGCGGTGGTGATCGCCGCTTCCACGCCCAGGGCGGCGGCGATCCGCCGGGCCAGGCGGTTGCCGCCATGATGGCCGCCGAGCAGGGGGATCACCGCGCTGCCGTCCTCGGCCACCGCCAGCACCGGCGGTTCGTTCGTCTTGTCCGACAGGTCCGCGGCCAAGGCGCGGATCAATACGCCGGCGGCGCAAAGTCCGACGATGGGGCGGCCGTCGCGGAACAATTGCTGCAGGTGCGGCGCGACCCTCTCGAAGCTGACCGGCGCCCCGTCGACCCGCCGGGCCAGGCCATGGATTTCACCATCCACCGCCGCCGCCGCGCGCTGGGCGGTGGCCAGGGCGCCGGCGGTCAGAACGACGATGGCGGGCGCATCCTTCACAGCCAGGCATCCCCGCGCCGGTGCACCAGGATCATCGAGAAATACGGCGCGGCCCCGTCCGCCACCTCGGCCAGGGGCAGGATGCGCTGGTTCTCCAGGGTCGCCCGCTCGATGTACTTGGCGCGCTCCATCAGCCCCAGCTCCCGCACGATCTCGCGCACCTTGTCGAAATGCCGGCCCAGCTTGACGATGGCGGCGGCCTCGGTCTCCATCAGCCGGGCCCGCAGGCGCGGTGCCGGCAGGGGTGCGGGCAAGATCGTCAGGCCGTCGTTACGGGCGGCCAGCGGCGTGCCCAGGGCGGCGGCGCAGGCGGTCAGCGAAGTCACCCCCGGCACGACTTCCACCGGGTAGCGTCCGGCCAGGCGGGCAAACAGGTACATGAAGGACCCGTAGAAGAACGGATCGCCCTCGCATAGCACGGCCACGTCCCGCCCGGCGTCGAGCTGCCGGCCGATCTCCTCGGCGCCGGCGTCATAGGCCGGCTGGGCCGGGAACCGCTCGATTGTAATCGGCGTGCTGATGACGATTTCCTCCTGGCCGCCGGGCAGGTGGGGCGCGGCGATCCGGCGGACCAGGCTGTCGGCGCCCTCGGCCGCCGGGTAGGCGATCACCGGCACCTGGCGCAGGATGCGCAGCGCCTTCACGGTGATCAAATCGGGATCGCCGGGGCCGATGCCGAGGCCATGGACCGTGCCGGTCATGGTTTCACCGCCTGTAGCTGGGTGACCCGGCGCATCGCCCGCCAACCGCCCTGACCGCCCCACGGCTCCTCCCGCTCGATGGCGATGCGGCGCAGCCGGCCGCCCAGCCGGGCGCGTTCGCGCAGCAACAACTCTTCGCCGGCCAGGGTGACCACGTTGGCGACCAGCCGGCCGCCCGAGGGCAGGGCCCGCCAGCAGGCATCCAGCAGGCCGTCCTTGGTGATGCCGCCGCCGATGAAGATGGCGTCGGGTGCCGCCAGATCGGCGAGCGCCGCGGGTGCGGCACCGGCGACGATGCGCAGTTGCGGCACCCCCAGGGCATGGGCGTTCTGCTCGATCCGGGCCAGCCGCGCCTCCTGCCGTTCGATGGCGATGGCGCGATTGCGCCGATCGGCGCGCAGCCATTCGATGGCCACCGCCCCCGAGCCGGCGCCGACGTCCCACAGCATTTCGCCGGGCAGCGGCGCCAGGGCCGCCAGGGTGATCGCCCGCACCTCCCGTTTGGTCAACTGGCCGTCATGCTCGAAGGCATCGTCGTCCAGGCCGGCCAAGCTTGACCAGGCCATGGCGCCGCCCTCGGCCCGGCAGTCGACCGCCAGGGTGTTGAAGTCGGCGACCCGGCGATCGCCCCAGGCCGCCGCCATGCCGTCGATCTGGTTCTCTTGCGGCCCGCCCATATGTTCCAGCACCACCATCGGGCTCGGCCCATAGCCGCGCTCGGTCAGGGCCCGGGCGATGGCCGCCGGTGCCGCGCCGTCCTCGGTCAGGATCAGCAGCCGCGCGCCGGGGGTCAGATGCGCGAACAGTCCCGCCAACGGCCGGCCATGCAGGGTCAGGGTGTCGACCTCGGCCCGCGACCAGCCCAGGCGGGCGCAGGCCAGGGCGAAGGCCGACGGCGCCGGGATCACCACCATGTCCTCGGCCGGCAGCTCCCGCGCCAGGGTCACGCCGATGCCGTAATGCATGGGATCGCCGGTGGCCAGGACACAGACCCGTTGGCCGCGGCGGCGGCCGATCTCGGCCACCAGGTCGTGCAGCGGCGACGGCCAGGTCAGCCGCTCCCGCCCGTCGTCCGGCAGCAGCGCCAGGTGGCGCTCGCCGCCGATGATCACCTCGGCCCGCTCCAGCAAGGTCCGGGCGGCGGCGGACAGGCCCTCCAGGCCGTCCTCGCCGATACCGACGATGCTCAACCAGGGTTCGCTCATGGCTCGGTCCCGGCCAGGGCGTTGATGGCGGCGGCGGCCAGGGCGCTGCCGCCCCGGCGTCCCCGCAGGGTCAGATAGGGAATGTCGAGCGCCGCCTCGATCAACGCCTGCTTGGATTCGGCGGCGCCGACGAACCCCACCGGGAAGGCGGCGATGGCGGCCGGCCGGGGCCCACCGTCGGCCAGCAACTCCAGCAAACGGAACAACGCCGTCGGGGCGTTGCCGATGGCGACCACGGCGCCGGCCAGGTGCGGCCGCCACAATTCGACCGCCGCCATCGACCGGGTGCCGCCCGGCCCGGCGGCGGCCTCGGCCAGAAAACAGCGGACCTCGTTCCCGGCCGGCAGGCGGGCAGCGATGATGCCCCTGGCGACCATTTCCGCGTCGACCAGGATGCCGCCGCCGCCCTCCAGGGCGGTCCGGGCGGCGTTGGCGAAGTCGCCGCCATGGGCCAGGTCGCCGACGATGTCGGTCATGCCGCAAGCATGGATCAGGCGGACGGCGATCGTCGCCAGGTCATCGGGCAGGCCGGTCAGGTCCGCCTCGGCCCGGATGGTGGCGAAGGAGCGCCGGTAGATCTCGGCCGGATCGCTCAGGTAGTGATGGCGGCTGGCCGGCATCAACCGTCCCCGTCCGGCTTCAGGGTCCGCGGCCCCAGCGGGTGATCGGCATGGGGGTAGGGGTGGTGGCCATGATCGTCGTCATGGTCATGGTCGTGGTCATGACCGTGATGGTGGTGGCCGTGGGCATGGCCGGGACCGTCACCGGTGCCGATGCCCTCCACGTGATGGTGATGGCTTTCCTGGGGCAGGCCGACCTGATCCTCGAAGCCCAGCACCTGCTGGCGGTATTTGCACAATTGGCAGTTCATGTTGCCGGTGCCTTCGAGGATTTCTTGAACCCGGTCGGCGAAGGCGTCCAGCACCAGCGGGTGATCGTTCAGGTACGGCGCCTTGATGAATTCGATCTCCGGGTGGCGGGCGGCCACCAGGTCCGTGTGTTCGTAGATCCGCTTCACCAGGATGCCGGTGAACAGGAAATAGGGGAACACCACGACCCGCCGATAGCCCAGGCGGGCGACGTGCTCCAGGCCCGGTTCGACCAGCGGGAAGGTGACGCCGGAATAGGCCGTCTCGCCCCAGCCGAAGCCCAGGCCCTCCCACAGGAACCGCATCACCTTGGCGACGTTGGAATTGGCGTCCGGGTCCGAGGCACCGCGGCCCACCACCACCAGCACCGTATCGTGCCTGGCGATGTGGTCGCCGGCCCCGCGCACCGCTTCCTCGATCCGTTCGCCGGCGGCCCGCATCATCTTGGTGTCGATGCCCAACTCGCGGCCGTAGTCGATGTGCAGGCCGTCGTGCTGGGCCTGGTAGGTGTTCAGCACCGAGGGTATGTCGTTCTTGGCGTGGCCGGCGGCGAACAGCATGCCGGGCACGGCGATGATGTGGTCGTGGCCGCTTTCCCGCAGGCGATCCAGGCCGTCGCGGATGATCGGGCGGGCGAACTCCAGGAAGCCGGAATCGACGCCAAATTGCGGCAATCGCTCGGCGATGCCGCGCGCCACCGCCTCGAACTCCGTCACCGCCGCCGTATCGCGGCTGCCATGGCCGCAGACCATGACGCCAATCTTCTCGGACATAGTGTTCTCCATTCCACTCATCGGCGGGCCGGGCCGGGCATGTTGACCCCGCCGCCGCCGCTCGCCATGTTCGGGCGATGCTGTTCGATCCAAGCTTGGGTGTCGGGGGCGGGCAATCGACCGCCCTGATGCTGTTGCTCGCCGTCGCCCTGGACGCCGCCTTCGGCGATCCGCCGCGGCTGTACAAGATCGTCCCGCACCCCGTCGCCCTGCTCGGCCGCCTGATCGGCTGGCTGGAAGGGCGGCTGAACGACCCGGGCTTGAGCGATGATGCCCGGCGTCAGCGCGGCTTGATGCTGACCGCCGGCGTGGTTGGCGGTGCCTTGCTTGTCGGCGCCCTGGTCCACGGCCTTTTGCGCGGCTTTGCCTATGGCTGGATGATCGAGGTGGTGCTGGCCAGCACCCTGATCGCCTTCCGTGGCCTGCACGATGCGGTGCTGGCGGTCGAGGCCGGGCTGTCGACCGGCTTGGTCGAGGGGCGCCGGGCGGTCGGCCATATCGTCGGCCGCGATCCGGACAGCCTGGATCAACATGGCGTGGCCCGGGCCGCCATCGAGTCGGCGGCCGAGAATTTCGCCGATGGCGTGATCGCACCGATGTTCTGGTATCTGCTCCTCGGCCTGCCC
The DNA here is from genome assembly GCA_030746635.1 of Alphaproteobacteria bacterium. GTDB lineage: Bacteria > Pseudomonadota > Alphaproteobacteria > JASLMH01. Next base: position 4,912 of record JASLMH010000112.1, read on the forward strand.
GGGCTGGTCGCCTACAAGGCGATCAACACCCTGGACAGCATGCTGGGCTACCGCGATACGCGATACGCCGCCTTCGGTGGGGCCAGCGCCCGGCTGGACGATCTGGCCAATTGGCTGCCGGCCCGGCTGGCCGGCCTGATCATCTGCTTTGCCGCCGGCTTCCGCCCAGACTGCAATCACCTGCGGGCCTGGCGCGCCATGCGGCGGGATGCGCCCAAGCATCGCTCCCCCAATGCCGGCTGGAGCGAGGCGGCGATGGCCGGCGCGCTCGGCCTGGCCCTGGCCGGGCCCCGGCAATATGGCGGCGATCTGGTGGCGGATGCCTGGATGGGCGATGGCGAGGCGGCGGCCACCGCCGACGATATTCGCCGGGCCCGGCACCTCTACCTCGCGGCCGGCGCCGTGACGGCCGCCGCCCTGGCGATCTACGCGCTCTATTAGCTCAGCCCGCACTGGCCAGCTCCCACATCCTGTCCAGATCCAGGTGCGCTTCGACGCCCTCGGCCAGTTCATCCAGGGCGCTCTCGATCCCGGCCTCGTAGGCGACGGCGACGCCTTCGGTCTCCCGGATCGTCGCCAGGAAGCGCCGGCGAAAATCGTCGTCGGCGAACAGGCCGTGCAGATAACAGCCCTGGACCAGGCCGTCGGCCGAGCGGGCGCCGTCCGGACCGTCGGCCAATTCCAGCATCGGCCGCGCCAGGTCCGGGCCGGTGGTTCGGCCCACATGCATGCGATAGCCCCTGACCGGAGCGCCGCTGGCAACCTCGGTGCCCACGGCCTCGCGCAACACCTTGTCGTCGGTCAGTTCGGTCTCCAGGTCCAGCAGCCCCAACCCTTCGGCGGCGCCAGGCGGTCCCTCGATACCGTTATCGTCGCGCAACGTCCGGCCCAGCATTTGGTAGCCGCCACAAATACCCAGCACCCGGCCGCCCCGGCGGCGATGGGCCAGGATGTCGACGTCCCAGCCCCGCTGCCGCAGATAGGCCAGGTCGGCCAGGGTCGCCTTGCTGCCGGCCAGGATCACCAGATCGGTATCGCCGGGCACCGGCTGGTCAGGCCCCAACATCTCCAGCCGCACATCCGGTTCGGCCCGCAACGGGTCGAGATCGTCGAAGTTGGCCAGCCGGCGCAGCACCGGCACGGCGATGCGGATGGCGCCGGCGGCGCGCGGGCGGTAGCCGCCGATGGCCATGCCGTCCTCGGCCGGCAGGGCGGCGGCGGCCGGCAGGTGCGGCAGCACGCCCAGGCTGGGCAGGCCGGTGCGCTGGCTGATCACCCGCAAGCCGGCATCGAACAGCGACCTGTCGCCGCGAAACTTGTTGATCACGTAGCCGCGCAGCAGCGACCGTTCGTCGGGGTTCAGCAACTCCCAGGTGCCGACCAGTTGCGCGATCACGCCGCCCCGGTCGATGTCGCCGATCAGCAGCACCGGCACCCCGGCCGCCTGGGCGAAGCCCATGTTGGCGATATCGCCCCGGCGCAGGTTGACCTCGGCCGGGCTGCCGGCACCCTCGACCAGGATCAAATCGGCCGTCTCGGCCAGCTGGGCGAAGCTCTCCAAAACCTTGGGCAACAGTTTCGGCTTCAGCTTGTGATAGGCCTCGGCTGGGACGCTGTCGCACATCCGGCCCTGCACCACCACCTGGGCGCCGATCTGGCTTTGCGGTTTCAACAGCACCGGGTTCATGTGACGGTCGGGCGGCACGCCACAGGCGCGGGCCTGCAGAGCCTGGGCCCGGCCGATCTCGGCTCCGTCGGCGGTGACGGCGGCGTTGTTCGACATGTTCTGCGGCTTGAACGGCCGCACCGCCAGGCCGCGCCGGGTGAAGGCGCGGCACAGCCCGGCGACCAGCAGCGACTTGCCGACGTCCGAGCCGGTGCCCTGGAGCATGAGTGCCGGCAGGCTCAAAATTCGATGCCTTTCTGTGCCTTCACCCCGGCCCGGAACGGGTGCTTGACGGCGTTCATCTCGGTCACCAGGTCGGCGGCCTCGATCAGCTCATCCTTGGCGTTGCGGCCGGTCACCACGATGTGCAGGTCTTCCGGCCGGGCGGCCAGTACCTCGACCACTTCGTCCAGGGGCAGGTTCTCGGCCCGCAGCACGATGTTCAATTCGTCCAGGACGATCATGTCATAGGCCGGCTCGGCGCCCCGGCAGGCCTCGATCATCTCCTGCGATTTCTCCCAGGCCGACCGCGCCGCCCGGATGTCGCGGGCCCGATCCTGGGTCTCCCAGCTGAAGCCCTCGCCCATGGCGTGGACGGTCGCCTGGTCGGGGAAATGCTCCAGCACCCCGCGTTCGCCGGTTTCCCACTTGCCCTTGACGAACTGCACGATGCCGACCCGCATGCCGTTGCCGATCGCCCGCATGGCCAGGCCGAAGGCGGCCGTCGACTTGCCCTTGCCCTTGCCGGTGTGGACGATCAGCAGGCCCTTCTCGATGGTCTTGGTGGCCAACATCTTGTCCCGGGCGGCCTTGCGCTTGCGGGCCTTTTCGTTGGCGCGGGCATGGTCGTCCCCGGTGTTCGGATCAGTCATTCGCCATCTCCCCCAATGTGGCTGGTTCGGTTTCCCCCCTCAGGGCGCTCAGGTCCAGGTGCAGCGAGTTGGAACGGGGCCGCCAAAGCCCGCGCTCGCAGGCTTCCAACAGCCGCTCGGCCATCTCCCGCGTTGCCGCCGGGTTGTTCTCCAACAGGAAGTCGCGGACGGCCGGATCGCCCAGATAGGCATCGTAGACCGCGTCGAAGTGATGATCGGCGACGACCCGCGCGGTGGCGGCGAAGGCAAACAGATAGTCCACCGTGGCGGCCATTTCGAAGGCCCCCTTGTAGCCGTGGCGCATCACCCCGGCCAGCCATTTCGGGTTGACCACGCGGGCTCGGACGACACGGCCGATCTCGTCCTCCAGGGTACGGATGCGCGGGCTTTCGGGTCTGGAATGGTCGTTGTGATAGGTCGCGGGCTGTTCCCCGCGCAGGTGCCGCACCGCCGCCGTGATGCCGCCCTCGAATTGATAGTAGTCGTCGGAATCCAACAAGTCGTGTTCCCGGTTGTCCTGGTTCTGCACCACCGCCTCGACCCCGCGCAGGCGATCCTCGAACAGGCCGTGGGCCGCCGCCCCCTCGTTGCCGGCGCCGTAGGCATAGCCGCCCCAGGCGACATAGGCGCGGGCCAGGTCGCCGTCGTTGCGCCAGCCGCGCTCGTCGATCAGGGCCTGCAGCCCGGCGCCGTAGGCCCCCGGCTTGGACCCGAACAGGCGATAGCCGGCCTTTTGTTCCGCCGCCTCGGCGGTCAGGCCGGCGTCGATCATGGTCTGGCGGTCCTGTTGCACCTGGGCCGCCAGCGGGTTCATCGCCGCCGGCTCGTCCAAGGCCGCCACCGCCCGCACGGCGGAATCGAACAGGGCCATCTGGTCCGGGAAGGCATCGCGGAAGAAGCCGGAAACCCGCAGCAGGACATCAACCCGGGGCCGGTCCAGCAGATCCAGCGGCAGAATTTCGAAGCCGCTGACCCGGCGGCTGGCCCTGTCCCAGCTCGGACGCACGCCCAGCAACGCCAGGGCCTGGGCGATGTCGTCGCCGCCCGTGCGCATGTTGGCGGTGCCCCAGGCGCTCAAGGCCAAGGTCCTGGGCCAGGCGCCGTGTTCCTGGCGGTGCCGCTGCAACAGCAGGCCGGCCGATTTCCAGCCCAGATGCCAGGCCGCCGGGGTCGGCACGGTGCGGCTGTCGACGGAATAGAAATTGCGCCCCGTCGGCAGGGTATCGGGCCGGCCCCGGGTCGGCGCGCCCGACGGGCCGGGTGGGACGAAGCGGCCGGCCAGGCCGTCCAGCAGGCCGGCGATTTCCGCCTCGCCGCTGCCCAGCACGGCCGGCCGGATGGTGCCGTCCAGTTGTGCTAGCACGGCGGCGGTGGCCGGCCAATTCCCGGCCGGCGAGCGGCGACCGGAAATCAACTCGACCGCCAGCATTTCCAGCCGTTCCACGGTATCGCCCAAGGTACGCCATGGCGCGGCCGCGAGTTCGCCGAGTACTTCGGGCTTCGCGCCCCGCCATGACTCGCCCAATTCGCTTTCCAGCGGGTCGAAGCCGTTCAGGCCAAGGTCTCCCGCCAGGGCGCGAAGCAGGGAGGCGTCCGCCGCCTTGCCACCCCGGGGCAGGCGGAGGAGGGCGGCCAACAGGTCGTGCAGCCGCTCGCCGTCCGGGGCCTGGCCGAAAATGTGCAAACCGTCGCGGATCTGCATTTCCTTCAGTTCGCACAGGTAGTTGTCCAGCTTGCCCAGGGACGCCTGGTCGCTGTCGTCGGCCGCCATGCCGCAATCCCGATCCAGGCCGATGTCGCGGCTCAGGTCCAGGATCTGCCGGCGCAGCACCGCCAGCCGCCGGGGGTCGACGCCGGCCGCCTCGTAGTACTCGTCGACCAGCAGTTCCAGCTCGGCCAGCGGACCGTAGCTGCCGGCCCGGGTCATCGGCGGCGTCAGGTGATCGACGATCACGGCGGCGGCCCGGCGCTTGGCCTGGGTGCCCTCGCCGGGATCGTTGACGATGAAGGGGTAGAGGTGGGGCAGGGGGCCGAACACCGCCTCGGGGAAGCAGTCCCGGGACAGGCCGACCCCCTTGCCCGGCAGCCATTCCATGTTGCCGTGCTTGCCCAGATGCACCACGGCGTGGGCGTCGTGGTGCAGGCGCAGCCAGGCGTAGAAGGCGAAATAGCCGTGCGGCGGCGGCAGGTCCGGGTCGTGGTAGCTGGCCGCCGGGTCGATGTTGTAGCCGCGGGCGGGCTGAATACCGCAGGTCACATTGCCGAACCGCACGATCGGCAGCCGGAAGCCGTCGGGGCCGCAAAAGGGGTCGTCCTCCGGCGCGCCCCAGCGTTGGCGCACCTGGTCCCTGACCGCGGCGGACAGGCCATCGAAAAAGCGCCGATAGTCGGCCAGCGGCAGCCGTTCGCCGCCCGGACGGTCCGGCCGCTGGTTGGTCGGGCCGTCGCCGAAGCGATGGATCAGGGCATTGCCGTCGTCCGGGATGGCGCCGACCTCGTAGCCGGCCTCGGTCATGGCCTGCAACAGGGTGACCAGGCTGGCCGGCGTGTCCAGGCCGACGCCGTTGCCCAGGCGGCCGTCGCGGTTGGGATAGTTGGCCAGCACGAAGGCAACCCGCCGTTCGGCCGCCGGCGCCGCCGCCAGGCGCACCCAGGCGGCCGCCAGATCGGCGGTGAAGTCGATCCGGTCCGGCAGCTCGCGGTAGCGGACGATCGAGGATTCCGTGGCCGTGTCGAACCGTGCCTCGGTCTTGAACGACACCACCCGCGACAACAGCCGGCCGTCGACCTCCGGCAGGGCGACGTTCATGGCGATCTCGCGGCCGGACAGGCCGTTCGGTCCGGCCCGCCAATGCTGTTCCGTACAGCCGGCCAGCACCACCTGCAGCACCGGACAGCCAGCACCGTCGAACGGTGTCGCCCGGCGCGCCCCGCTCAGGCCCGATACCGCGAAACCGGTGCAGTTGAGCACCACCGCCGGCGCCGTATCGGCCAGCAACCCGGCCACCAGCTCGGCCGAGACCGGGTCCTTCAGGCTGGCGACGAAGATCGGCAGGGGATTCAGGCCGCGCCGCCGCAAGGCGGTCACCAGGGCATCGATCGGCGCCAGATTGTCGGCCTGCAACAGCGCCCGGTAGAAGGTCAGGGCGGCGACCGGCCGTCCCGCGGCCCAATGACGGCGCAGCGCCGCCAGGTCGACTTCGCCATCGTCGGGCCAATACAAACCGGCCCGCAGCACCGGCCTCGGCTCCCGCCACTCGGTATCGCATTCCAACAGGGCGGCGGCATAGTCCAACAGGCCCCGATAGTTGGCCGGGCCGCCCTGCACGCAATATTGCCAGAGGCGATGACATGGCTCGGTGCCCAGACCGCACAGCCCGGCCAACTCCGCGTCCGGCATATCGTCGCCGGGCAACAGGGCCAGGGGAATGTCCCGTTCGCGACAGCAGGCGACGATGCGTTCGACGCCGTAGGGCCAGTAGTTGACGCCGCCCAGCAGGCGCACGACGACCAACCGCGCCTTTGCCACCACCGTATCGACGTAGAGATCGACCGACAGGTTGTGGCCGAGGTGCATCAGGTTGGCCAGGCGCAGGCTCGGCCGCGCGCCCTCGGTCCCCTCTTGAGCCCGGGCCAGGCCGGCGATCTCGCTGTCGGCGGCGGAAAGGAAGACGATGTCGCCGGGGCTTTGGCCCAGATCGACCGCTTCGCTGCCATCCGCGATCGCACCGGCCGTGGCGGCGAGGAGATGCACGGCGTCAGCCCCTGATGGCGGCGGTGATGGCGGCCCGGTCCAGGCCCTTTTGGCCGATCACCACCAGGCGGCCGGTACGCGCCTCGTCCGGCCGCCAATCCCGGTCGAAATAATGCTGCAGTCGGCCGCCGACGCCCTGTATCAGCAATCGCATGTCCTTGCCGGCGACGGCGACGAAGCCCTTGATGCGCAGGATGTCGTGGTCGGCGATGGCCGCCGACAGCAGGTCGGTCAAGGCGTCGGGCGATGGGATTTCGGCCAACTCGATCGAGAAGCTGTCGAAGTCATCGTGGTCGTGCTCCGCCTCGTCGTCGTGGTGCGAGGGGCGGTTGTGCAGATCGTCCTCGGCGGCCGCCTCCAGGCCCAGCAGGACCTGGGCGTCGATGCCGCCGTGGCAGCTGTCGACCACCTTGACCGCCGGCCGCAGATTCTGCCGCAGATCGGCCTCGACGATCGGCCGCGTCCGCTCGTCCAGCAAATCGATCTTGTTCAGTACCACCATGTCGGCGCACAGCAATTGATCCTCGTACAGCTCCTCCAGCGGGCTGTCGTGATCCAGCATCTCGTCGGCCAGACGCTGTTGCCGCACCGCCTCGGGGTCGCCGGCGAACCGGCCTTCGGCCACGGCCGGGCCGTCGATCACCGCGATCACGCCGTCCACCGTGACCCGGGTACGTACCTCCGGCCAGTTGAAGGCGCCGACCAGGGGCTTCGGCAGGGCCAGGCCCGAGGTTTCGATCAGGATATGATCGGGCGGCTCGTCGCGGTCGATCAGCGCCTGCATGGTCGGCAGGAAATCGTCGGCCACCGTGCAGCAGATGCAACCATTGGCCAATTCGACGATGTCGCCCTCGCCGCAGTTTTCCAGGCCGCAGGCTTCCAGGATCTCCGCATCCACCCCGACGTCGCCGAATTCGTTGATGATCAGGGCCAGCCGCCGGCCGTTGGCGGTGGCCATCAGATGCCGGATCAGGCTGGTCTTGCCGGCGCCGAGAAAGCCGGTGATGACGGTGGCGGGGATCTTGCCGGTTCGCTGCATCTATCGCTCCGTCGAGCCTTTGCTGCCACTTTGGGGAGGCTACATCCGGAGCACGCTCGGCCGCCGACGGGGCGGCAGGCGCGATGCCATCGGTTGCACGTCCCCCCACCGAGGACGGATTTCAACCACCTGTCGAGGAGGTCTCCTGGCTCGGGATCGTGAGCCCAGGCGCCTTCCCAGCGCCTTGCGCCAGTGGCCTGTTGCCTGGGCCTCGCCCACTCACAGTTGCGGGGCAGCGCCGGACTGGCCCTCGCGGGGCGTCACCGGCTTCCCTCTGCTCGACGGCGGGACGTTACCATGCCAGCGCCATGGCGCGCCAGCGTTGGGACTCACAGGGCCCGCAGCCCGGCTTCCAGCCGGTCCATGGCTGCCGACAACTGATCCTCGGCCTTGGCGAAGCACAGCCGCAAATAACCCTCGTTGCCCGGGCCGAAGGCGGTGCCGGGCGCCAGCCCGACCCGGAACTCCCGAACCAGCCGCTTGGCGAAGGCCAGGTCGTCTTCCAGACCTTCGATCTTCGGGAAGGCATAGAACGCCGCCTTCGGCGCCGTCAGGCGCACCCGGTCCATGCCGCCCAGACGCTGGTAGACGATGTCCCGGCCGCGCCGGCAGCGCGCCACCATGTCGCCTATGAAATCCTCGCCGTCGCGCACGGCGGCGACGGCGGCATGCTGCACGAAGGAGGTGGAGCCGGTATTGTTGATGCCCGAGAGATCGCCGATGCGGTCGCCCAGCTCGGCCGGATGGATCAGCCAACCGCAGCGCCAGCCGGTCATCGCCCAGGACTTCGACAGGCTGTGGACGACGTAGAGGGCATCGTCGGGCTCGGCGATTTCCAGGAACGAGGGGGCCACCGCGCGATCGTAAACGATGCGGTGATAGACCTCGTCGGCGATGATCCAGATGCCCCGCTGGCGGCAGAAATCCAGCACCGCCTGCTGTTCCTCCCGCTCCATCATCCAGCCGCTGGGGTTCGACGGCGAGGCGATGAAGATCGCCTTGGTCCGTTCGTCGCAGGCCCTGAACAATTGTTCCAGGTCGAGCTGCCAGCCGCCCTCGGTCATTTGCAGCCGCACGTGCCGGCTTTCCCCGCCCATGGTCTGCACGCAGTAGAAGATGTTCGGCCAGATCGGCGAGATCAGCACCACGTTGTCGCCATTGTCCACCAGGGTTTCGGTGGCGATCATGATTGCCGTCATGCCGGAGCCGGTGACGGTGATGCGTTCCGGGTCCAGATCGACGGCGTAGAGCCCTTGCATGTAGTCGTGGACGGCCTGGCGCAGTTCCGGGATGCCCCGCTTGTTGACATAGCGAGTATGGCCCGCGCGGATCGCCGCGATCGCCGCCTCGCCGATGAAATCCGGGGTGTCCACGTCGGATTCGCCGAACCACAGCGGAATGACGTCGGGATCACCGATGGCGATGCGCGAGACTTCGCCGATCCGTTGGGTTTCCATTTCCGAGATGGCGTGGCGGACCGTCGGCATGGCGGAACGTTCCTTTGCTGCGATGGGCGAAGCGACGACGGGACCGATGCCGGGCATCGGTCCCGTTGGCGTTCGGCTATGGTTGCGTTGGGTCCTAGCGGCCGCTGAAGTTCGGCGCCCGGCGCTCGACGAAATGGGCGACGCCTTCCTTGAAGTCTTCGGATTCGAAACTGGCCGGCATCTCGCTGTTGGCCAGCAGCACCGCGTGTTCGAGGGATTGCAGCAGGGCCTGATAGATCTGGCGCTTCATCACCCGTACCGACCGCGGCGAGGCCAAGGTGGCCATTTCCGTGGCGTAGGCGCGAACCTCGTCCATGAAGCTCTCCATCGGGAAGACCTTGCTGACCAGGCCCATCTCCTTGGCTTCCTCCGGCCCGAACTTGCGCGCCGACAGGGTCAGGTCCAGGGCGTTGGCGTGGCCGACCAGCTTCGGCAGCATCCACGAGATGCCGTGCTCGGCAATCAGGCCGCGGCGCGAAAACGCGGTGGTGAAGACGGCCGCGTCCGAGGCGAAACGGACGTCGCAATACAACGACATGATCAGGCCCAGCCCGGCCGCCGGCCCGTTGATGGCGGCGATGATCGGTTTCGGCACGGTCGGGAAGTAGGTGTAACGGAGGCTATAATCGGCCGACAGCGCCAGACCGCCCGGAATGGCGTTGTTGGTGGCCCGAACGCTGTCCGAGGTGCGGCCGCCGCTTTTCGCGCCTGCCTGGATGCTGCTCAGGTTGTTCATGTCAGCGCCGGCGCAAAAGCCCCGGCCGGCGCCGGTCAGGATGATCGCCCGCACCGCATCGTCTTCGGACGCCTCGGTCATCGCCTGACGCACCTCGCCTTCCATGGTGCCGGTCCAGGCGTTCAACGCATCGGGCCGGTTCAGGGTGATGGTGGCGATCGGCTCGTCGACCTCGTAGAGAATCTCGCTGTAGGCCATGTCCATGTCCTTTCGTAATCTAACGCCCGTCTGTTCTAGCACCTATGGCGGCTGGTTGCTAAACAGCTTGTGACGATGGCAAGTTGGGACATGGGGAAGGAAGGCGATTGGCGGCGGCCCGCGGCTGCCGGGCGCGACGGCGCCTGGCGGGCCGCTCGATCTGGATGTGTAAGGCCAGGTGTCGACAACGAACAGTTGAAACCAATACCGCCATTGCATTACTTTCCAAGCCGTTGCGAAGAGGCGTCGGCACATTGCGCAGCCTGCGTCTTCGCTTGGTCGGATGTGTCGGTCGTCAAGCCGCGCGGCCCGACCGAATAAGGGACGTCGACGCCGAGTATGCAGATCGTCATCGAAATCGTCGCACCGGTCTTCGGGTTGATCGCCTGTGGCTATATCCTCGCCCGCACGCCGATCCTGACGGTCAACGGCGCGCGGGGCCTGTCCGCCTTCGTCTACTATGTCGCCATTCCCGCCCTGCTGTTTCGCACCATGGCCCGTGGCACCGCCTTCGGGGATGTCGACTTCGCCATCGTCTACGCCTACTACGCCGGCGCGACTGCCGTGTACGCACTCGCCATGTTGATCGGCCGCCTGGTGTTTCGCCGCTCGTTCGCCGAAATGGCGCTGATGGGCCTGGGTGGTGTTTTCGGCAACACGGTGATGCTGGGCATCCCGCTGATCTTCACCGCCTTCGGCGAAGCCGGGGTGGTGCCGATCACCCTGATCGTCGCCTTCCACTCCATCACCCTGATCACCGCCGCCACCATCCTGCTGGAAATATCGCGCGGCCATCGGGGCGGCATCGGCCGGATCGTGATCTCGGCGCTGTCGGCGCTGTTGCGCAATCCGGTGATCCTCTCGTTGTTGCTCGGCTTCGCCTGGGGCTGGACCGGCCTTGCCATGCCGATCGTGTTGGATCGCTTCATCGCTCTCCTGGTCGGCGCTGCCGCGCCCTGTGCCCTGGCGGCGCTCGGGGCGACATTGGTGAGCTTCCGCCTGGGCGGCAATCTTTGGGAGAGCGTTACCGTCGTCGGCCTGAAACTGCTGGTCCTGCCGCTGGCGGTCTGGCTGTTGGCGCAATGGGTGTTCCAGTTGGACCCGGTATGGACCGCCGTCGCCACCATCGTCGCGGCCATGCCGGTGGGCGTCAACGTCTTCATGCTGGCCGAACAGTACGAAACCTACACGGCGCGATCGGCCAGCGCGGTGTTGATTTCGAATGGCTTGGCGGTGGTGACGTTGACGGTTTTGCTCGGCCTGCTGGCACCCGCCGTCGGCCATTGACCTCGGCCACCAGGAATCTAGAGTCGGGTGCCCTTGGGGAGGCCCGATGACCGATCAATCCCGCGATTTGCAGCTTGGCCGCCGGGCGATCCGCGCCGGCCGGCGGGACCTACCGATATCCTTCCGCCGTCGGCATGGGGCGGAATAATGGCCGATCGGGAAGCGGTCCTGTTCGCCAACGAGGCCTTCTATCGCGCCTTCGCCGACCGTGACGCCGCCGCCATGGAGGATATCTGGGCCGATCGGGATGAGCTGACCTGCATTCATCCCGGCTGGGGGGCCCTGTACGGCCGCGAGGCGGTGATCGAAAGCTGGCAGGCGATCCTGGGCAATCCGCAGGCGCCGGCGATCCGCTGTCTGGCCGCCACCGCCCGGATGCATGGCGAAACGGCGCACGTGATCTGTTTCGAGGAGATCGACGGCAACTACCTGATCGCCACCAACCTGTTCATCCGTCAGGGGCGCCGGTGGTACCTGGTGCATCACCAGTCCGGCCCGACCAGCGAGGCGCCACCGCCCGATGCCGACGCCGAGGGTACCGGCCCGATCAACTAATACCAAGTTGCGCTGATAGGGACCCATTGAGACGCCTTGCGGACGTTTTCGGGTAGGAGCGCGCGGCGCAGCGATGCGGGACATCGGAAGGCGCGCGCGACGCCATCCGAAAGCGTCCGCAAGGCGCCGTTCCGGTCGCGCCCGCGCACCCTCGGATGGCGTCGT
>JASLMH010000113.1 GCA_030746635.1 Alphaproteobacteria bacterium
AGGTCTACATCAATTGGAAATGCCAGGATGATTGATCAGCGGAAAGCCGAAAGTCCATACTTCGTGTTGCACAATCGTCCTTGACCAACAGATACGTCGCTTCGCCGATCACCATGGTATTGGGTTCGGCCAGACCTTCGAGTCGGGCGGCGACGTTGACCGAATCGCCGAGCGCCGCGACCTCTTGCTGTAGTTCGGTGCCCAGGCTGCCAACAACGGCGTGACCAGTGTTGACGCCGATACGAACTTGAGGCCGTTCGCCAAGCTCGGCGGCGAGCAATTCACCGGCCGCCTTGACGCGTGCCAAAATATCTAGCCCAGTACGGCAGGCGTTGAGCGGCGCGTCCTCCACCGCCAACGGTGCGCCGAATAGTGCCATCAGGCCATCGCCGGTGAGTGTTTCGACCATCCCACCGTGGTCCTGAACAGCCTTTGTCATTTCGCCGATGACCGTTTGCATGAGGCTGAACCAGGCTTCCTCACCAATCTTCTCGGCCAGGGGCGTACTGTCGACAACATCGGCGAAAAGCGCCGTCACCTGCCGGTGCTCACCGCCGCTGATGGGCCCGTCCGGCAATTCGCCGGGTTGTTCCGAATTCAGGGGTGTGGCGCAAGAACTGCAAAACTTGTCTTCTAATTTGACTTCAGCCGCGCATTTGGGGCATTGCATCATCGCCTCCCCCAGCAGTCATACTTGCAATCATTGATGTTATTTGATGCGGCCAGTCCTGTCGAACTGGCTTGAGGGCAGCGGCAACTGTCGTCGCCCCAATGGAAGATATTTGGATTAAGGTTTCGATGACCGGAATGGGTCAATTTGTAGCCTTGACTTTCAGCGCAGAACACGACCGGATTTGGCGAGAGCGGACTTTGCGGACTTCGTCAGCCGCTAGGGTTCGATAACTGAAATTATTGCACCCGACGAACTGGAGTCACAGTCTCGGGTAATACATCGCCATCGAGTTGGTGGGGCAGTATGGACCCTAGTCGTGGCTACCCCGCCTCTTCCAGCCAGGCATTGAAGGTCGGCTGGCGCTTCTCCACGAACGCGGCGACGCCGTCGCGGGCGTCCGGGTGGTGATCGACCACGGCGGTCTTGGCGGCGATTTCGTCGCAGGCCTGTTCGAAGGTCAGTTCGGCGGCGTTGTAGAGCGATCGTTTCAACAGCCGCATGGCGACCTGCGGCCCCTCGGCCAGTTCCCGGGCCAGGACGCCCGCGGCCTCGGCCAGTTGGTCGTCCGGCACCACCTCGTGCACCAGGCCCAGGGCGTGGGCCTCGGCGGCGGAGACGATGCGCTTGCGCATGACGAAATCCAGGGTCTTGGCCAAACCCATGTGCTGCACCAGCAGGTGCTGGCCGCCCTCGTCCGGCAGCAGGGCGAAGCGCAGGGTGGCGCTGCCCAGGCGCGCGCTCTCGGCGGCGATGCGGAAATCGCAGGCCAGGGCCAGCGTGAAACCGGTCTGGATGGCGACGCCGTTGAGCGCCGCGATGGTCAGCTTGTCGATCGAGCGGACGGTGGCGTTCAGCGCCTGCGAGATCATCCGCAGGCCGTCATAGGTGCCGATGGCGTTGTCGTGGCCCGGCGGGATCGGCGGCACCAGGCCCGGATCGGCCTGCATGCCCTCGCTATAGGCTTTCAGGTCGTCGCCGGCGCAAAACGCCCGCCCGCTGCCGGTGAAGACGATCACCCGCACGGCGTTGTCCATCTGCGCCTGGGTCAGGGTCTCGACCAGGTCGCGCTTGACGCCCGAGGTCATGCCGTTCAGCCGATCCGGCTGGTTGAAGGTGATCCAGGCGATGCCGGGGTCCTCGAGCCTGACCTCGAAGCCCCTGAAGCTACCGGTTTCCATGACGTCCTCCTGTACGATTTGCTTCGTCGAATTGCCCTAACGGCGCAGTCTGGCAGCCTTGGCCGCGTCTTCCCACCAGGTTTCCAGGCGATAGCCGTAGAGGGGGGTGCGCTTCGGCCAGCCGAAGCGGTCCCACAGGGCGACCCGGTCGGCCTTCAGGTGGAACAGCGGGATCACGTAATGGCCCCATTGCAGCACCCGATCCATCGCCCGCACCGCCGTCACCAGGCTGGCCCGGTCGGCGGCATCGGAAATCCGCCGCACCAGATCGTCGATCGCCGGCACCCGGATGCCCGGATAGTTGCGCGTGCCGTCCCGGTCGGCGGCGTCCGAACCCCAATAGAACGCCTGCTCGTTACCCGGCGACAGCGAGGGGTCCCACAGATAGATCATGGCATCGAAATCGTAGGTCGCGGTGCGCTGCTGATATTGCGCCGTGTCGACCGTCCGCACCGCCACCTCGATGCCCAGCTTGCCGAGGTTGCGGGCCAGGTGCAGGGCCAGTTTCTCGTTGGAGCGGCGCAGCAGCATGATCTCGAAGCGAAACGGCCGGCCGCTCTCGCCATGCACCAGTTTCAGATCGCGGATCTGCCAGCCGGCCTGGGCCAGCAGCCGCCGGGCGGCCCGCAGGTTGCGGCGCAGCCGGCCGCTGCCGTCGGCCTTGGGCGGCCGATAGGCCCGGTCGAAGACCTCGGTTGGCAGATCGTCGCGATAGGGCGCCACCAGGGCCAGCTCGGCCGGGCCGGGCAGGCCGGTGGCGGCCAGTTCCGAGTTCTCGAAATAGCTGCGCGTGCGCCGGTAGGCGCCGTGGAACAGGTTCTTGTTCACCCACTGGAAATCGAAGCCGTGGGCCATCGCCGCCCGCGCCCTGGGATCGGCGAACATCGGCCGTCTGGTGTTCAGGACGATGGCGTACATGCCGGCCGGGCGGCCATGGTCGAATTCCATCAGTTTGACCTTGCCCTCGCGGCGGGCCGGGAAATCGTAGCCCTGGGCCCACAGGCCCGGGTTGCCCTCGGGCCGCAGGTCGACCTTGCCGGCCTTGAAGGCCTCGAGCATCGCCGCGTCGTCGCGGTAGTAATCGAAACGCACCAGGTCGAAATTGTGCTGGCCGCGCATCGCCGGCAGGTTCTCCGCCCAGTGCCCGGCGATCCGCCGGTAGCTGATCGAGCGGCCGGGATCGACCTTCGCCACCCGGTAGGGGCCGCTGCCCGGCAGCGGGTCGAGCGAAACCCGGTCGAACGGCCGGCCGGCGAACGATGCCTTCGACAGCACCGGCATCAGGCCCATGATCAGCGGCAGCTCGCGGTTGCTGCCGTCCTTGAATTGGAAGCTCACGGTGCGTGGGCCGGGCCGCTCGATGCCGGCGACCTGGGAATAGAAATAGCGATGGTTCGGCCGTCCCTGGTCGCGCAGGGTTTGCAGGGAAAAGATCACGTCCTCGACGGTGATCTCGCCGCCGTCGTGGAAGCGGGCGCCGGGGCGCAGGCGGAAAGTCACCGAGGCGCGGTCGGGCGGCGTCGAGACGTCTTCGGCGATCAGGGCGTACAGCGAAAACGGCTCGTCATAGGCCCGGGCGAGGAGGCTTTGATGACTCAGCCGGCGGCCGTCGGCGGGACGGCCCCGGACGATGAAGTGCTGCAGGGAATCGAAGCCGCCGACCCGGCCCAACACCAGCCGGCCGCCTTTCGGCGCCGCCGGATCGGCATAGTCGAAATGGCCGAAACCGGCCGGATACTTGGGCGTTCCGTGCATGGCGATGGCGTCCGCCGCCACCGATGGCCCGGCCGGCAGCGACGCCAACGACAACAACGACAGGACGGCGAAGTGTTTCATAGGGTTTCCCGGGCCTGGTAGCGCCACGACATCCAGACGGCGGCGGCCACCACCGGCCACATGATGAAGCCGCCGATCAGCAATGGCCAGTTCGGCCCCAGGCTGGCGAAGATCATGCCGCCGATCGGCGGACTGACGATCCGGCCGGTGGCGGCGACGCTGTTGGCGACGCCCATCACCGTGCCCTGGTGGCGGTCGTCGGCGCGCTGCGAGATCAGCGCGGTCAGGGTCGGATGGCAGAACGAGGTGCCCAGGCACATGAAGACGGTGTTGGCGGCGAAGGTCACGACGTCGTCGACCCAGGGCACTAGCAGCAGACCGGCGCTCAGGGCGGCCGCGCCGATCAGCAACACCCGCGGTTCGCCGATGCGGCGGCTCACCGGGCCCAGCAGCACGCCCTGCATGAACGCCACCAGCAGGCCGATATAGGTGTAGGCATAACTGACCTGGCGGGCGCCCCAGTCCAGTTGCGCTTGGCACCACAGCGGGAACAGCGCCATCAGCGCCGTGAAGACGAAAGTGACCAGGAACATCAGGCCGATGATGTTGGGGATGCCGTTGCCGCGCACCGCCCGGAACAATTCGCCCATGGAAGCGCGGTCCCGCATCTTGCTTTCGCGTCTGGCCGGCTCCCGCAGCATCACCATGCCCAGCGGCACGGCGGCGAACGAAATCGCGGCGGCGATGATGCAGGGCATGGCGTAGTCGGCCGGGCCGGGATCGCTGCCGACCAGCAGGCCGCCCAGGGCCGGGCCGACCACGAAACCCAGGCCGAAGGCGGCGCCGATCCGGCCCATGGCGCCGGCCCGTTCGGCCGGCGTGGTCAGGTCGGCCACGTAGGCATGGGCGACGGCGATATTGCCGGCCATGGCGCCGCTGAGGGCGCGGGCGGCGAACAGGGCGAGCAGGCTGCCGGCGAAGCCGAACCACAGATAGGCCAGGGCGCCGCCGGCCAGGGTCGCCAGCAGGATCAGCTTGCGCCCATACCGATCACTTAGTCTGCCCCAGATCGGCGCCGAGACGATCTGCACCGCCGAATAGGTGGAGACCAGCAGGGTGATCTCCACCGCCGTGGCGCCGTAGGCCTGGGCGTAGAAGGGCAGGATCGGCAGGATGATGCCGAAGCCGACCAGGTCGACGAATACGGTCAACAGCAGAACGAACATGGTGGTGTCGGTCCGTGGCGGTATCAGGGGTTGCCGCGCGCGGCGACTGGCCAGATGTCTACCAGCCGGTCTCCTTGGACTACATGATAGTGGTCAAACAGGTTGACGTTGGGATCGCAATGGGGGACCACGCACTCCACCTTGGCCCCCAGTTCCAGCGCGTCGCCGGGATCGGCGAACACCACCGCGCCATGCTCGTCGCCCATATAGCGGTAGCTCGCGCCGGCCGGGGCGCCGGCGGCGAGCAATGGCGCCGGGCCGTCGGTGGCGAAGGATTTCAGCCCGGCATCGGTCACCGCGTACCTGGGGTGGTTGACGTTGACCACGCTGGCCTGCACGAACAGGGCGGGGCGGTAGGGTTGTCCGCCGTCGGCCGACTGCTCGACGCTGAGGTATTGCACGTCCATGAACAGGTACGAACCGGCCTGCAACTCGCCCAGGGTGCCGTGCCCGGCATCCAGGCGGTGGGTGCCGGTGCCGCCCCCCGTAACGATGGCCGGCGGCAGGTTGGCCTTGCCCAGGGCCGCCACCACCGCCCGCAGGCCGGCCGTCGGCTGGATCAGTTTCTCGGCCCGCTCGGCAAGGTCGTCCACGTGTTGCAGGTTGCCCATATAGCCCTGCAAGCCGGCGTATTCGCCATATGGGTGGGCGGCGATGCGGCCGGCCAAATCGATCGCCGCCTCGGCCGTCAACACGCCGGTGCGGCCGACGCCGGGGTCCAGGTCGACGAACAGCTTCAAGGTGGTGCCGGCCCCCTCCGCCGCCGCCAGATAGGCCTCGGCCAAGTCGGGGTGGTCGACGACGCAGGCGATGTCGGCGCCTTCCCGGCCCAGGGCGGCGACCAGCGGCGCCTTGGCCGGTGCCAGCGGCGTGGTGATCAGGATGCCGGGCAGGCGGGCGGCGGCCATCACCTGCGCCTCGCGCAGGCTGGCGCAGCAAATGCCGACCGCCCCGGCGGCGGCCTGTCGGCGCGCGATCTCGGGTGATTTGTGGGATTTGCCGTGCGGCCGCAGCCGCAGGCCGTGCCCGTCGGCCCAGGCCGCCATGGCGGCGATGTTCGCCTCCAGCGCGTCGAGGTCGAGGACCAGCGCCGGGGTCAGCAGGGCCGCCCGCGATTCCGCCTGGCCGATCAGCCCGGCATTCGCTCCCAATCCCTCGGACAAGCTCACCTCCCATGGCAACGCGCGATGCAACGCCTTATCCTAGCAAAGGCCCGGCCGGGCAAACGACAAATGGTGCGAGGTGCCATGACCGTCTTCGACGCCGCCGACTTCGACAATCATCACCGATTGGCGTTCTTCACCGATCCGGCGGCCGGTTTGCGCGCCATCATCGCCATTCACCGCCTGCGCAACGGCATCGCCGGCGGCGGTATCCGCATGTGGCCCTACGACAGCGACGAGGCGGCGATCGCCGACGCCCTGCGCCTGTCGCGGGCCATGAGCTACAAGTTCGCCCTGGCCGATCTTCCGGTCGGCGGCGGCAAGACGGTGGTGATCGGCGATTCGCGCCGGGACAAGAACGAGGATCTGCTGCGCGCCCTGGGCCGGGCGATCGACAGCCTGGGCGGTTGTTACATCTGTGGGCCCGACGTCGGCACCACGCCCGAGGACATGGTGGTCATCGGCCGGGAGACCGATCACGCGCGGGGACGGCCGGGGGAAAGCGGCGATACCTCGCCGGCCACCGGCTTCGGGGTCTACCACGCGATCCGGGCGGCCGCCGGGCACGAACTCGGCAACGACGATCTGCGGGGCGTCAGGGTGGCGGTCCAGGGCGCCGGCGCCGTTGGCCGGGCCCTCTGCCGGCATCTCTGCGATGCCGGGGCGGAAATCCTGATTGCCGATATCGATCCCGCCGCGGCGGCGGCGGATTTCGGGGCCAGCGTGGTCTCCCCCGACGAGATCCTGGCGGCCGAGGCCGAGGTGCTGGCGCCCTGTGCGCTGGGCGCCGTGCTCAACGACCGCACGATCCCGGCGATCCGGGCGAAGATTGTCTGCGGCGGCGCCAACAACCAGTTGGCGGAGGAGCGCCACGGCGCCGCCCTGGCCGAGCGCGGGGTGCTCTACGTGCCCGATTATGTGGCCAACGCCGGCGGCGCCATCAATGCCGTCGCCGAAGGCGCGGACTATGACGAGGCCGCCGCCCTGGCCAGAACGGCGCGGATCTACGACACCTGCCGCCGGGTGTTCGAGAAGGCCGAGGCCGAGGGCATCGCCAGCAGCCTGGCCGCCGACCGGCTGGCAGAGGAAATTATCGACGGTTGACGATAGGGAGGTTTGTCGGATGAAGATCAAACGGGTCGAGCATATCGCCATCGCGGTGCACGACATGGTGGAGTCCATGGCCATGCTGGAGCGGACCCTGGGCCTGAAACTGGACTACGAGGAGACCATCGCCAACACCAGGCTGGCGATGTACCCGGTCGGCGAAACCTTCCTGGAACTGCTGCAGGCGGAGAGCGCGGACTCTCCGGTGACCGAGTGGATCGCCGAACGGGGGCAAAGCCTGTTCCACCTCTGCTTCGAAGTCGAGGACATCGACGCCGCATTGGAAGAGTTGCGTGAGAAGGGCGTGAAGCTGCTGGACGAGGTGCCCAAGGGCGGCCACGGCGGCAGCCGCATCGCCTTCCTCGACCCGGCCTCGACCGGCGACATCCTGATCGAGTTGGCGGAACTGCCGGCGGACCACGGCTAGCCCGCATTTCTCACCGTGGTCATGGCCTGCCGGATCTACGGGAAGCCAGGTCGCTCCTCGACCAACTCGGGTAGCTCAAACCAGGTTCCAGAAAGATTGACTCATGGACATGCTTCGAGACGGGCGCTCCGCGCCCTCCTCAGCATGAGGTTAACTAGTTGAAAATAAATACATTTCTTCATCCTGAGGAGAGCCGCAGGCTCGTCTCGAAGGATCATTGGGACAATTCATACTCTTTGCAACTTGGTGTCAAACCGACTCCCGTGCCGCCAGCACGCCGCTGTTCGCCAAGCGCGCGATATCCGCATCGGCCAGGCCCAGGTGTTGTTTCAATACCTCGGCGTTGTGTTCCCCCAGGTGCGGCGCGCCGGTGGGCGGTGGCGGCAGCCCGGTGGAGAAGCCCAACGGGTTGCCGGTGCCCTGGAAGGCGCCCAGCACCGCGTCGTCGATGTCCCGCACGGTGCCGCGTTGGAGGAGGTGCGGATGGGCCATGGCCTGGTTCACCGTCAACACCGGCGCCGCCGGCACCCGTTCCTCCTCCAGCCTGGCCAGGGCCGCCGCCAGGTCGGGCAGGGACTGCATCCAGTCCTCGATGATCGCCGTCAATTGGTCGCGGTGGGCGACCCGTTCGAGGTTGTCGGTGAAGCGGGGGTCCAGTTCCAGCTCCGGTCGGCCGATGGCGGCACACAGGCGCGGCCATTGCCGTTCCAACACGGCGATGACGATGTAGCCGCCGCGGGCCCGGTAGATGCCCATGGGCGCCACGGCGCCATGGTGGCTGCCGGCGCGCAACGGCTGCCGGCCGCCCAGGCTGGCCAGCTGCGCGTTCAGTTCGTGGCAATGGAAATAATAATCGAGCAGGGCGACGTCGAGATACTGCCCCTGGCCGCCGTTGCGTTCGCGCCAGAACAGGGCGCCGTTGATGGTCGCCAGGGCGCAGATGCCGGTGCCGATATCGCCAAGCGCCAGGCCGGGCAGGGCCGGCGGGCCGTCCGGCTCGCCGATCATGCTGCTGACCCCGGCATAGGCCTGGGCGATGTAGTCGTAGCCCGGCAGATCGCGTAGCGGCCCGGCCTGTCCGAAGGCCGAGATCGAGCACATGATCAGCGATGGGTTGAGGTCCCGAACCACCGGCCAGCCCAGGTCCAGGCGGTCGATGGTGCCAGGCGAGAAGTTCTCCACCAGCAGATCGGCCTTGGCCAGCAGCGATTTGACCACTTCCAGCCCCTCCGGCCGGCGCAGATCGACACAAATGCTTTTCTTGCCCAGATTGTGCTGCACGTAGTAGCCGCTGCGGCCGTCCCGGACGGTCGGCAGAAACCGCGAGGGGTCGCCATCGGGCTGCATTTCGACCTTGATGACCTCGGCGCCCAGTTCCGCCATCAGCCGCGTGCAGGCCGGGCCGGCGATCACCTGGGTAAGGTCGACGACGACGATACCTTCGAGAATACTCTTCATGATTGATTGGCTTGCTGGTGGGGAGGGGCGGCGATCATGGCACCGAAACGCCAAGGGGGACAAAGGAAACTTACGGCGCGGCTCAGTCGCCCCCCACGGCCGTTGCCGGCACCGCGTCACCGCCGGTTGTCTTGACGGTGCGTTCCGCCGGAAAATGCAGTGCCACCGTGGTGCCGACGCCGGGTTCGCTTGTCAGTCCCAGCGAGCCGCCGTGCAATTCGACCAGTTCGGTGGCCAGCGGCAGGCCAAGGCCGGTGCCGGCGTATTTGCGATTCAGCGCACTATCGATCTGCCCAAAGGGTGATAGCGCCTTCTTGATGTCCTCGGGCGCGATGCCGATGCCGGTGTCGGTGACCTCGAACACGATGCCATCGTCGTCTCGAACGCTGACGTTCAGCGTCACCCGACCGCCGGGCTCGGTGAACTTGATGCTGTTGGTCAGCAGATTGATCAGGATCTGCTTGAGCTTGCGCAGATCGGCGCGCAGCGCAACGACGTCTTCGGGCAATCGGGTTTCGAATTGGATGTTGGCCTTGGCCGCCCGCTCCCGGATCAGCACCACCGAGGCATCGACCAACTCCGAAATCTTGATGTCTTCGTCATGGAGTTCCAGGGTACCAAACTCGATCTTCGAAAGGTCGAGGATGTCGGTGATCAGGTCGAGCAGATGTTGCCCCGAATCGCAGATGTCGCCGGCGTATTCGCGGTATCTGTCGGTGCTGTCGTCTCCCAACATGCCGCTGGCGATGATTTCCGCGAAGCCGATGATGGCGTTGAGGGGGGTACGCAACTCATGGCTCATGTTGGCGAGGAACTCGGACTTGGCGCGGCTGGCCGCTTCGGCCCGGTTCTCGCTTTCGCGCAGCCGGCGTTCGGCCAGGGTCCGCTTGGTAATGTCGATCATCACGCCGCCGAAACCGGCCGGTTCGCCGCGATCGAGAATTGGGAACTTGGTCAGGGTGAAGATCCTGTCTTCACCGGTGGATACGGGGATGGTGACTTCATCGCTGGTGACGGACCAATCCTGCAGGATCTTCTGGTCCCCCAACGCGTAGCGATCGGCCCGCTCCTTGGGATACAGGTCATGGGCGTTCTTGCCCACCACGGTCTCGGGATCGACACCGAACCATTCCTGGAATTGCCGGTTGATCAGAAGATAGCGGGCTTCCTGGTCTTTCAGGAACAGCGCCGCCGGGACATGATCCATCACCGCCTTCAAGCGCTGTTCGCTCTCGCGCAGGGACTCCTGCATGCGGCGCTGCTGGGTGATATCGGTGCCGGTGCCTCTAAAGCCCTTGAAATTTCCGGCTTCGTCGAAGACCGGATCGCCGTTGATTGACAGCCAAAGGACCTCGCCGTCCGGACTGGTCCGCGGATGAACGAAGTCGCGGAAGGCGCGCCGGCCAGCCAGATTGGCGAGATGCTCCTGCCAGGCGTCCTGGTCGACATTCGGGATACCGGTTTCCTGTCTGGTTTTGCCCAACAGGGCGTCTTCCGGCACGCCCGTGACCTCGGTGAAGCGGTCGGAAAAGTATGAAAAGCGCAGGTTCTCATCCATTTCCCAGAACCAGTCCGACGCCGACGTCGCGATATCCCTGAACCGCGCTTCGCTTTCCCGCAGGGCCTGTTCGGTCTTCTTCAGTTGCGTGATATCCGTGCGGACGCCGACCGTGCCGCCTTCGCTGGTTTTTCGTTCCGAAACCCGCAGCCAGTCGCCGCCGGCAAGCTGCTGTTCGACGGCGTCCGATGGGCCGCGGAACCGGGCCAGGCGTTCGGTCACCCAGGCCTCGCCCCGGCCCGCCGCTTCGGGATGCTGCCCGCGCCCGACGGCGGCGCGGACGATGTCTTCGAACCGCGCCCCGGGTACCATCACGTCCGCCACCAGGGGATGCAGTTCCCGATACTTGGAATTGCAGATGACCAGGCGTTCGTCGGCGTCGAACAGCACGAAGCCGTCGGAAATGGCCTCGATCGCGTCGAGCAGTTGCGTCCTGGCCTGCGACAGCTCCTCTTCAACCCGCCGGCGGCGGTCGAGGGTGTCCTGGAGTTGTCGGGTCAGCTTGACCATCGAGCGGTAACGCCACCAGGCCATGACGATCACCAGGACGACGACCGTTCCGGCCATCAGCCAAAGCAGCCGCGGCATCGACCAGACCGGTTCCGGCGCGCCATACCATTTTCGGTAGATGGCCTGATAGTCGGGGCTGTTTCTGAATTCCACCACGGCTCTGTTCAAGGCGGCGTGCAGCGCGATTTCGTGCTTTTGCACCCGGATGCCCCGTTTCAACTCCTTGAGCGGCGGCGCCAGCGCCTCGATCTTGCCCTCGACCCCGATCTTCCGGGCTACGTGCAACAGCACGGGTTTGGGAAACACCAACGCATCGGTCTCTCCCGCCAGCAAATCGAACAGCGCGGCACGGACATCCTGGTGCACGACGAGGTCGATGTCCCGGCGCTCCTTCAGCAGGGAATGCCCGATGTTGCGTGCCACCACCGAAACCCGGCGGCCCGCCAACGTCGCCGGTCCGGTGATGTCGGACATGCCGTTGCGCACGAAGATCGACACCACGAAGGTCTCCACCGGCGCCGTGAACAGCGCGTTCTCCCGGCGTGCCGGGGTGATGCCGCTGTTCGGGATGATGTCGATTTCGCCTCGTTCCCAGGCCTCGCTGACGGAGCGGAAATCCTGATAGACCCGATAGTCCAGGCGCAACTCGAGACGGCCGGCAATGCCTTCCATGACGTCGATGGCGAAGCCGGTGGGGCGGCCCTTCTTGTCCTGATCGTATTGCGGCGGCCAATGGGCGGGAACGCCGGCGATCACGGTACGGTCCATCGCCCCTGGTTGCGGGGCCTTGGTGCCCTGGGCCGGCGCGCCGGCGGCGGTGATGCTCAATATCAGGGCGATCAGGCACAAGGTCCCCCTGGCCAGGGCGGATTTCTTGACTTTTTTGAACCTGCTAGCCCGCATCAACCAGATGGCCCTTTGTCCGCGGGTGATGGCACGGCGCGGCCGCTTGGACGGAATATCCAAGCGAACGGTTGGTTCCCGCTCGTTCCGCGTACGCTGGTTTCCATACCCACCATTCGTCAAATATTGACGGTGCCTCGAACTACCGTGTGCCGAAAAGTAATACGCCCCTTGTTAACATTCCGTTAGTTATCGCTGTCCGATTTGCCCTTGGCGCCATGAAAAATGGCACATGGCGGGTCGTTGACGGCCCCCGGGCAGCCCTTTATGAGGGACCTCCGCCACCCGCAAACGCCCGACGCCGGCGCTTTTTTTGGAAGGTACCCAATCATGGCCGATCTCGACGATATCAAGGACGGCAAGGAATTCGGCATCGACCAGCCGGCGCGCAATCAGCCGTTCTTTCTGAAGGGCGCCAATGCTCTGGATTGGGGCATGCAGAACCGGCTGTCGCGGATCTTCAACCCGGTATCGGGCCGCACCGTCATGCTGGCCTTCGACCACGGCTATTTTCAGGGCCCGACCACCGGTATCGAACGCCTCGACCTGGCGATACCGCCGCTGATCCCCCATGCCGATGTCCTGATGTGCACCCGTGGCGCCCTGCGCGCCTGTATCCCGGCCACCGCCACCAAGCCGGTGGTGCTGCGCGCCAGCGCCGGTCAGAGCATCCTGACCGAGCTGTCCAACGAACTGGTGGCCGTCGATATCGAGGATGCCATCCGCCTGAACGCGGCGGCGATCACGGCGCAAATCTATGTCGGCGCCGAATACGAGCACAAATCGATCGCCAACGTGGTCAAGCTGATCGACACCGGAAACCGTTACGGTATTCCCACCCTGGCGGTCACCGGCGTCGGCGCCGACATGGTGCGCGATGCCCGCTATTTCGGCCTGGCCACCCGCATCGCCGCCGAGATCGGCGCCCACTACGTCAAGAGCTATTACATCGACGAGGGGTTCGATCGGGTGGTCGCCGGCTGCCCGGTGCCGATCGTCATCGCCGGCGGCAAGAAGTTGCCCGAGGGCGAGGCATTGGAGATGGCCTTCAAGGCGGTGGATCAGGGTGCCGCCGGCGTCGACATGGGCCGCAACATCTTCCAATCCGACAGCCCGGTGGCGATGATCCAGGCGGTCGGCGCGGTGGTGCACCGCAACGAGCGGCCGGAACAGGCCCACCAGATGTACCTGGACCTGAAATCCGAACTGGATGCCGGCGGCGACTAGGCCAGATGTCGTGGCGGAGCGTAGGGGTATGAAGATCATCGCGCTCGAGACCATTCGTCTCGACGAATTCCCCAACCTGCTTTGGGTCCAGGTTCACACCGACGAGGGACTGGTCGGCCTGGGCGAGGTGTTCTACGGCGTGCCCTCGGTCGAGGCGTACATCCACGGCTCGGCCGCCGCGCAACTGCTGGGCCAGGACCCGCTGCGCATCGACTACCACTCCAAGAACCTGGCCGGCTATATCGGCTTCGTCGGCAGCGGCGCCGAGGTGCGTGGCAATTCCGGCCTCGATATCGCGCTCTGGGATATCTGGGGCCAGGCCAGCAACCAGCCGATCTATCAGTTGTTGGGCGGCGCCAGCCGCGAGGCGATCCGGGTCTACAACACCTGCGCCGGCTATCAGTACGTGCGCGATCAGGTGAAACAGAGCACCGACCACTTCAACCTGCCGGGCGATCGGCCGGAGGGGCCGTACGAGGATCTCCAGGCGTTCCTGCACGACGCCGGCGAATTGGCCGAAAGCCTGCTGGAGATGGGCATCACCGGCATGAAGATCTGGCCCTTCGACTTCGCCGCCGAGGCGTCGGGCGGGCACTACATTTCGCCCAGCCAACTGGACGAGGCGTTGGGTCCGTTCCGCAAGATCCGCGACGCGGTCGGCGATCGCATGGACGTCATGGTCGAGCTGCACGCCTTCTGGGACCTGCCGCAGGCGAAGAAGATCGCCCGGGCCCTGGAGCCGTTCGAGCCGTTCTGGTTCGAGGACCCGATCAAGATGAGCAACCTGCGCAGCCTGAAGGAATTCAAGGACGCCACCCGCATTCCGACCACCGCCAGCGAGACCATCGGCATGCGCGGCGACTTCCGCGAACTGCTGGAACTGCAGGCCTGCGACATCGTGATGTACGACCTTGGCTGGTGCGGCGGCCTGTCCGAAGCCCGCAAGATCGCCGCCATGGCCGAGGCCTGGCACCGGCCGGTGGCGCCGCACGACTGCACCGGGCCGGTGCTGCTGACCGCCTCGGTGCACCATTCGATCAACGCCACAAACGCCTTGATCCAGGAAATCGTGCGGGCCTTCTACTACGGCTGGTACCAGGAACTGGTCACCGACCTGCCGCCGGTGGAGAACGGCATGATCCGCCCGCCCGACGGCCCCGGCCTGGGCACCCGCCTGCAACCCGGCGTCCTGAAACGGCCCGATTGCCACATCCGGCGCAGCGAACTGGAGTAACGTAGAGCCAATCCGATCGAAGCCGCCAATGGCATCACGGGCTTCGGCCGCACCGGATGGCGGGGTAACGGGAGTCGGATATTGACGGGTCGAGCCGGCGGGGTGGGTTGAATTGATTTCGGTGTCCTTGGCGCGGGTGCACGCGCAGGTGCTGTCGGGGCGCGTCCTCGTCGCCACGTCTTTTCCCGTCGGCGCCGCCATCACCCATGGCCTGGAACCCGAACTCCTGACGCTTTTGCGTTTCGCGCTGGCGACGTTGCTGTTCGCGCCCTATATCGCCTGGCGCCACGGCCTCGCCCTACCCGCCGCCAGGACCCTGGCCGGCTATGCCGCGATCGGCGCCTGCCTGGTCGCGTTCTTCTGGTGCATGTTCGCGGCCCTGCGGCTGACCTCCGCCCTGAACGCGGCGGCGCTGTTTACGATTCTGCCGGGCATCGCGGCCCTTTACGCCGCGGTCCTGGTCAGGGAACGGCTCGGAAGGCATCGTTTGGCGGCGCTGATCCTGGGTGCCGTCGGCGCGCTCTGGGTGGTGTTCCGGGGCGAATGGGGCCTGTTCCTAAGCCTTGCCTTCAATAAAGGCGATCTGATCTTCCTCGCCGGCCTGTTCGCCATGGGGCTCTATACGCCGCTGGTCCAGCGCTTCCACGGCAAGGAACCGGCCGGCGTGATGGCGTTCTGGACCATGGCGACGGGGACGGTTTGGCTGCTGCTGCTGAACAACTGGGCGGTGTTCCGGACGGCATGGAGCGCCGTCGAGATCGAGGTTCTGGCCGGCATCGCCTATTTGGCGGTGTTCACCACCATCATCACCTTCTTCATCATCCAGCATGCGACCTTGCGCCTCGGTCCGACCCGGGTGATGAGCTATAGCTATCTGACCCCGGCGTTCGTCGTGGCGATCGATTGGGCCCTGGGCAAGGGCTTGCCGACGCCGATGACCCTGCCCGGGATCGCCATCATCGTCGCGGCGATGTTTGTCGTGCAAAGCGGCGCCGTGGGGACGGAGACCGCGCGGGGATGAGGCCGCCGGCCTCGCAAATCTACCCGTCGGCGCGCACCGGAGTTACCGACCCGTGCAGGCTGGTCGCATCGGGCGGTCCTGAACAAATAGTTCCGCAAAAGGCTGGCTGGGATTTAGCGGCCATGGCATGCCGCGTGATTGACGAGATCACTTTGGCAAAAAGGAGCACGCCATGGCCAAGAGGAACGTTGGCGCGGCGATTGGATCGTTGAAAGCGCTGTTGTCTGGCGACGATGATTTTGTCCGCGAGGCGGTCCGGGGATATTTGCAGAAAATTCTGGACGTAACTGCATGTTGCTTTGCTGTTGCAATTGACCGCCTCAAGTCATCAAATCGATCCATAAAACCAAATATCAGGGGCAATGTCCTCGCGAATCAGGGAGTTTGACGATGAAATATCTTGCTGTGCCAAATCTCGCGCTGGCGGCATTGCTGGTAGCAGGCTTCGCCCTGCCTTTGGCTGTGCAGGCCAAGGAACTGAAGGTCGGCCTGAAGGCGGAACCGTCCTCGATCGACCCGCATTATCACAACCTGGGTCCGAACAACGCGCTGGCCCGCGAGGTCTTCGACCGCTTGATCATGCCGGACGAGACCCAGCAGCTGTTGCCGGGGCTGGCGACCTCGTGGAAGGCGGTGGACGACCTGACCTGGGAGTTCAAGTTGCGCCAGGGCGTGAAGTTCCACGACGGTTCGGACTTCACCGCCGATGACGTGGTCTTCACCTTCGATCGGGCGCCGAATGTACCCAACAGCCCATCCAGCTTCGGCACGCCGCTGAAGGGCAAGAGCATCACCAAGATCGACGCGCACACCGTCCATATCAGCACCAAACGGCCCTATCCGCTGATGCCGAACGACATGTCGGGCGTCTCGATCATCTCGAAGAAGCATGGCGAAGGCGCCGCGACCAAGGACTACAACTCCGGCAAGGCCACGATCGGAACCGGCGTGCTGCGTTTCGTCGAATGGGTGCCGGGCGACCGTATCGTCTATGAACGCAACGACAACTATTGGGGCGACAAGCCCGAATGGAGCCGCATCGTGATCAAGCCGATCAAGGCCGGCCCGGCCCGCGTCGCGGCCCTGTTGGCGGGCGACGTCGATTTCATCGACAATGTGCCGACGATCGACCGCGAACGGCTGAAGAAGGACAAAAAGGTCAACGTCGTCGACAGCATCTCGAACCGGGTGATCTACCTGC